>CAZMKQ010000083.1:0-21342 GCA_964566955.1 uncultured Caldilineaceae bacterium
GCCGCCCCGGCCCCGGCCCTCAAGCGAGCCGAACCGGAGTACCTGAACAGTTACATCCGCTTGTCGTTTCAGCGTCAGAGAGGCAATATCCACGCCAAATCGCATATCCACCGCTTTCTGTTGCAGACCCAGTTTAAAATCGGTATCCATTAGATTGCCCAATGTGATTTTCCCCTGTAGAAGCTGCTTTTGGACGTGGTCTCTCAGGACCCAGCCGCCGATCCGCCGTACTTCTCCCAAGCGAACAGCAGTATTGGGCATGCTGCGCAGTTCCTGAAACAGGTCCAGTCGGAATTTTGCTGTCTCAGTCCGGGCAAAGTCGACTGCTTGACCGCTGATGGGATAGTGTTCCTTCCCTTGATAAGGGTAAGCATCATAATAGAATACGCGGTACAGCAGAGAGCGCCAGTTTGGTACCTGTTCCGCGTTGTTGATTTGTTGCAGATGGGAATTGACCAGTTGGTAAATCGCATCCTTGATGGCAGCGGCATTTGCCATATCTATTTCGGGACGGACTTTGGGCAGGCGTTTGAGAAAGAACGCCCCGTCAATCAGGATGGCTACTTTTGTCATGAGGCAGAACCAAAAAAGCCCCCGGGATCAACCAAGTTCGGGATGAAGTGAACCCGGCCTACTGCCAAGGGGCGGATGTATCTTTCAGTGTAACACATGACCGGTAGGTTGTCTGCTCGTATCATTTCTACTATTGGTTCAGTACCCTGTCCTCACGCGGCTCGTCCTTGTTGTCGAAGAGCCACGCCACTACCACCGACGCATCGACCCACCAGTCCGCTCACAGGCGATGACCCTCATGGCGCGAGACGAGTATTTCCGTGGTGGGGAAGTTCACGGTTTTCCAGCCGGCGCGGAGTTGCCGGAACCGTGCCACCGCCCTGTTGTCGACCGGTGGTCCGTCAAAGTCCGGCTGGTTGTCCGTACGCGGGGTTTCGGGCCGGTCGTCGATAGTCGCTGGCGACACGCCTGCGCGGATTTGGTTGTCGGCCCGCGCGAAGTTCTGGGCGTCTGCCATCCGGGCGGCCGAGAAACGGGCAATCAGTCGGATGTCCGTGCCGTGTCCCGTCGTCAAGCTGCCACTGCCTACGTAGCGGTGGCAAGTGATCGTGCCCAGTTCCGGCCACGGCAGAAGTTCAACGGTGCCGCTTCCGACTAGGGCAAGCAGAACCCAATGGTCTGCGAAACGTTCACTGCTACCAATGTCCGCCCGAAAGGATGTGGCAATCTCGAAACCGGGCAACGCATCGGATAGAAGGGCCGCAATTGTGCTGGGAAGGGTCACGTCGTGTGGCTGTCTGTCAACGGATATGCAGATAGAGGTTAGGGCAATCGAGATGGAACGATGCCATAGGCACCCCCAACGTCAATCCCAAGTCATGACGGGAACGAGGTGAAGCGCAATCGTCCTATAGACTTGTTGAAACAAGGAAGTACGACCATGGCGAGTATCACTATCCGCAACTTGGACGACGAAGTGAAGGCCCGTTTGCAAGTCCGGGCAGCGAGCAGCGGTCGCTCCATGGAGGAAGAAGTACGGCTGATCCTGCGCGATGCGGTCGGGAGCAAGTCGGGTTCCCGGAACCTTGTGAGCATCATCCGCTCGCGCTTTGGACCGTCCAATGGCGTGGACTTGGAGTTGCCACCCCGTGAGCCTGCGCGTGAGCCACCGTCCTTCGAGTGAGCCAGTGGCCGTATTCCAGCGGACACGCCCCAGAAAGGCCTGTCGGAACAGGGCCAAGCCCAGGGCCACCGTGTACTTGGTAGGATCCCGCAGAGGTACGGCAGGCGACCGATGACGTCTTTCCAACTGTTGATGCAAGGTAAACACCGCGACCCGTGACCAAGGCGGATTTGGCCAGTGGCATGACATTGCGCCAGTAGATGCCGAGTTCGTTGGAGCCGTCGATCCCTGGCGCTGGCGGTGGTCTGGGCTCCGGTCCCAAGTGAGGCTGGAACAGATCAAGGTGTTCGAAGATGAAGCGGAGGCCCTGCGTGGACCACCGGCGGTCAGCCGTATACGGGACGGGATCATTTCCCTCCGGGACCAACCCTTTGGAAGCCTGGTTTGGACACTTCGAGTCGCGGACGTGCCTGACCCTGAGGCGAAGACGGAGGCGAGGACACACAACCTCCTGAATCTGATGGCGGCCGCCGTGGCCTGAAGCTCACCAACAGGACTTGACGGACCTATGGGCGTGTCCATGACAGCCTTCGACCCAATCAACAAGATGGAAACAGCTCTCCGTGGTATCGGTAGGGTATGTCTTCGGAGAGGCTGCTACACTCAATGGAGTGAGATCAGATCATGGTGCCGAGTGGAGTGAGAGACCGTGGCCACTGCCCAAAAGCCGCCCGTGACCCACGAAGGTTCATCTTCATCCTTGCCGCCCCATTCCAAGCAGTTGGAGAACCTGCTGCAAGAGACCTTGCAGACTTTGAGGTGCCAATTGCAGGCTATGCAGGCCCTGTTCCGGACCCAGGATGAGCGCCGGCAGGTTCTGCAGGAGATTCAGGGTCTCATGGATGACTGGGCGGATGCCCAAGAAGCCCAACTGGCGTGGGAAGAGTACGAGATGACCGGTGTAGAAGGCACCCAGTCTTATGACGAGTATTGGGAGGACCGTCTTGGCACGAAAGCTGCCGTATGAGATCCGGATGCAGCAGCGTGCCAAACATGATTTGCAACGTCTCTCTGACGAAGACGACGAACGAGTCAATGCACGCGTTCACTTCTTAGCCCAAAATTCTCGTCCCGTTGGAGTGGTCAAACTCAAGACCGACAAGGCCCCATATCAGATACGTGTCGATCCTTGGAGGGGGATCTACCTTGTTGATGATGCTCAGCAAGAGGCATGGCCAAGCCCTATCAGGTACGACAGGTGATCAAGGCAATCGACAACCTGGAGGAGTGAATTGCGATGAACGGACATGACCGTTACACCTATCGTGTCATCTGGTCCAATGAAGATGAGATGTATGTGGGCCTGTGTGCGGAGTTCGGGCTGCTCAGCCACTTGGATGATACTCCTGAAGGGGCCTTTGCGGGCATCAGGGATGTGGTGGCGTTCGCTGTGCAAAGCTTGCAGGAGGATGGCGATCCGATCCCGGAGCCGTTATCTACACGACGATTCAGCGGCACCCTCACCCTCCGCGTCCCCCTGAGACCCATCGTGCCCTGGCAATGGACGCAGCCGAAGCAGGCGTCAGCATGAACCGCTTGGCCGCGGAACGGTTGGCGCTCCGTCATTGAGAATTCTGTGGTCCCACTCTTGCTACAGTGGTAAATATGGGGTCTGATGGTCGGGCATCCGTCCAGCCCCTGGAGTCGTCCCATGTCCACCGTTCCCGCCGCGCCTCCGGTCCCTGCCTCCGACCCCGTGGACGCGGCCACGATCGCCACCTGGTCGGCCCACCAGGCAGCCTGACAGCGTTTCGAGGGACCCGCGACCTGGCCGGGGGCTGACTGTGCCGGAAATCCGACGGCTGTGGCGGCGTCTCCTGTTGCCCGTGGCCGCGGACTTCAAGTCGGTACTGGCCTGGTCGCACTGGTGCCGATGCCACCCGTGGGGCCCTGCACGGCCACTACCGCCGACAGCAGGCCGATGATGTGTTGACCGTCAAGGGCAACCAAGCCCACGCTTCGGGCCGCGCTGGGGGAGACTCTCAACCTGGAGCACAAGGCGCAGTTCAAGGGGCGTCTCCACACTGCCTACCCCATGGTGGACGAGATGCCTGGCAGGGCTGCCCTCGCTGAAGGGGTGCCGCTGTTTAGTCTGATCGGTGCTTCAACAGCACGTACACGGCAAAGGCCTTTCGATCCGCACGGGCAACCGAGTTGAAACCGGAGATGATATTGTCGACTTCCTCGATCCACTGAAGGACTGCAGAACGGTTAAACGTGGGTAGGGGGTCATAGTCGGCCCGATGGCGCGACTTCTGAAGGCGTACAAAAGCATCCGCGAAGACCTGGATCTCGGTCGGGAACTCAGCCAATCGAGTTTGTTGTGCACATCGCTTGCGAGTCTCTCCATGGTCCAGAGACCGATAGACCTGTTGCCAGGCGCGTTGGCTGCGATGCTGCTTGGTGCTGCCTGCCACCAAATCGGCTCCACAACGGGCCAGCGTGTGAAACAGGGCGTAGTAGGCAGTGCTGACTGCCCGGCGCAATTCGGCTTGGCGGGGACGTCCCCTGCGGTTGCCAACCACGCCGATGGCCAGTTGGTGGGCGATTAGAAGCAGGTCAGAGGGGGCCAAGGAATCGACTCCTTGTGCTTCAGCCAATCCGATTTGCTGACAAACGCTTGGGTCGGAAGGCCGGGATATCCGAGGCTTTCGGAACGGGACCACAGAAGCCGGGGAAGGGCTGCGGTCCATGAAGGATCCAGCTTCTTCTGATCTCCGTCGAATACGATGTATGCGTCCAGGCAGCGGTTGCCGTCCAGATCGAAGTCAGCCTGAACGTATATTGGCTCGAACACGAATTCATCGTGAAACTTCGCTTCCAGTTCTTTCCGAAGGAGTTCGGCGAACTTCTCTTCGACCGTGACCGTCTCTGTGGCCATGTTCCCCTCTTGCGTGTAAGTCGGACAACAGGATCCTACAACGGCGCAACCTTCACCCAAGGTAACCGCAAGGGGCCAATTTCGTTCGGTACCGATGACGATTCAGGCAGTTAGTGTTCCGGTTTGAGTTGCCCTTGGTCGGTCCCGGGGCCAGGCCCGGACTGGATTGCTGCTTGGGGATGGTAGTTAGGGGCTTGTCCCCCAGCCACTTTGTTCACGGGGCGCGGGAGTGCTTTTGTCATCCGGAGGATGGCAGGGAGGCAGCGCTCCCCGCCGTACAGCAGTCCCTGTCCTGCGGGCCGTTGGAAGGGTCTGGCACGGAGGCCCCGTGCCAGACCAGGATGCACTGGCCCAAGTTGCGGTCCACGCCGATGGCCCCGGCCTCCGGTGTGGCGGGAAGCTGTGTGGCAGGCACCACGTAGCAGACATGGGCGTACCACTTGGGATGCGCGTCCGAACCTTCCATCCGAGATGCCTGCATCAACGGGAATGAAGCAGTTCCGTGATTTCCAACCCACCGGTATATGCTCGTGGTATAGACCAAGGTGGTATAGACCAAGAGTTTGTACTCCGTTCAAGCAAGGAGCGGCTCATGAGTGGTGATGGGGAAGCCCGGGCGAAGACCGCGAAGCTGTTTTGGAATGGACGTTCCCAGGCCGTGCGCTTGCCCAAGGAGTTTCGCTTCCAGGGTCAGGAGGTTCGCATTCGCCGGGTGGGGGCTGCGGTCATCCTGGAACCGGTGAGCCAGGACTGGGCTTGGCTGGATGCCATTCAGGGCACCTTTACCGAAGACTTCCTGGCCGACCGCCAACAACCCGGTCATCAGGAACGCGAGGGGCTGGATTTTCTGTTTGACTGATGCGATTTTTGCTGGACACGAACGCGGTCATTGCCCTATTCAACAACGACTCACCTCGTCTGAGCCAGCGCGTGCGAGCATGCCAAGTGTCCGATATTGGATCGTCGGTGATCGTCACGTACAAACTGTTTTATACCAACCGCGTATACGAGCGGCGTTTAATAATTGCACCTGATTGCCAAGGTGGGCCGGCACAGTTTCAATCTCGTTGATACGGATAGCCATCCACGATTGTTGGGTTGGCTCCCTGTGTCCTATCGTGTCTGGTACCGACTGCTTTGACGGCAATCAGCACTGCGTGCCTGCTGTCACAGGTGGCTCGGACCAAAATCAACGAACTTGAAACAGTGCCTCCGGATTGGGTATGCCGACGGGGTGGATTGCCATGTGGCTACAATGGGCTGATCCCGGATCCAGCCTTCGGAGAACCCCCTTCATGGATGGCCTGAAGCCTTCGTCTTCGGTCGAGATGCTGGAAACTCTCGGGATCCGCGGGTCAACCGGACCAAATGGCACAACCAGACGGACATCCGCGCCTCCGGGTTTTTTTACTTGACAACGTGGCTGGCACTGGCCAGAATGCGGAATCCGGGCACTTGGCGGAGCGTCCTACTGCCAACACGCCCACAAACAGCGGAGGCATCATGGCCCACGCCCAAACCCGGCAGGCGGATCCCCGCGCGCTGGCCGTGGCCCGGCGCGCGCAGGCCTTGACCGGCGCGGAACAGGTGATCCTGTTCGGTAGCCGCGCCCGCGGCGACTGGCGCCGCGACTCCGACATCGACCTCATGGTGGTCGAGGAACATCTGCCCCGCAGCCGCCGTCTGGAATTGATGGAACTACGCCGGCAATTGGAACGGGATGCTGTCGACCTCTACCCTGACCGGAACCCGGTCCGTGTCCAACTCCTTTACCTGACGCGCGCCGAATTCGAGCAGGCGCGCCGCGCACCCACGCACGTGGCCGGCGGCGCTCAGCGCGACGGCCTGACACCTGGGGGCGCATCCCTGCCGCCCGTGTCCCAGAACGACCCGTGGCCTGCCGTCCGGAACTTCCTGCAGAGATCGTTCCTGTCCCTGGCCGACGCCCTGGCGGCCGAGGGCGACGGAGGGCACCTCGAAGCGGCACTGGATGTGTACCACGCTTTCGAGCTCGTCCTCAAGGCCTACGTATCGGCTCTTGGCTACACGGGCTACCTGAAGCTTCACAACCTGAACGAGCTGATTGGAATGGCCCGGCGGTACGAGCACACGGTTGACTTCACCCATACGGACGCGGCCTGGTGCAAGGAGATGTTGGAAATCCGCTACAACGGTCCCTATGAACGCCACTACTCATTGTTTCGGGAGGCCGACGACCTCATCGACACGGTGCAGCAGGTTGGCGGTGCCGTCGTCGTCCGCACCCTGCAGGTAATGACCAAAACTCCCGCCGATGTGGGCTACGCCTACGCACAGGACCCGGCCAAGTACCCCGCCATCAACCATGACCGGCCGTGGGGTGGCCTCGAGGATGCCTACCCGCATCGGTTCTCGTCCGCCTACCGGGAGGAACAGGCTCGCGTCGCAGAACGCGCCGCGGCTCTGCAGGCCGTGGTGCGATCCCTGCACGGCCCCGACGGCGCCGAACGCCTGGCTGAATGCCTGGATGCCGCACAGCCTGATGCCTGGCCCACCATCGATGACATCGTGCAGGGCCGCTGGACTCCCGACGTCGACGCGTGAACTGACCCTGCGCCAATCCACTGAAAATCGTTCGGTGTCAACTATTTGATACAAGCCCTTCGCCTACCTGGATCGGGTGGGCAACGCCGCCGCGGTCCATGATCGGGTTGTCAGCGTGGAACGGGCGTACAGGCGGCATGAGCGTCGTACCTGCGCGATCATGGGCGGTGCCAACGGCATCTTGGATGAGCTTGCCCCCGATCGCCGCTGGTTCGGGTTGGCCTGCACTGTGCGCGTGGTGGCTGAACACGCCGCACGGGGCTGCACCACGCGGTCCGTGCACTGCTTCAGCACCAACCTGCCGGTTGGCGGTCGGAGCGGCTCTGATCGCCCAACCGGTGTGCAGCTACTGGCGCATTGAGAACGGCCTGCACCGGGTGCTGGAAAATACCCTTCCGGGAGAACCGCTGCCGCCTGTGCAGGAGCCATACGGCGCGCAACATCATGGTCCTGCGGTGTATCGCCCTGCACATCCTGCCTGTCCTGCAACTGCTGTAGGCCCTCGGAGCTTGCCCGGCGCCAATGCTTGCTTCATTGGCGGGGTTGAGCATGCCGAACCGCAAACCATTCGCCTGGGAGGTTCCAATGGCATGGATTGCCCGGCTCAACATTCAACAACAGGGCCGGGCATCGCCGACCATTCAACCGGGCCTGCCTTCCACTTCCAGTCCAGCCTTCAAGGGAATGGGCTTCCGGAAGGGCGGCACGTTCGTGGTTCCAAAAGCCAACTCGGCGACTGCACTCTCGCCGCCCGTGGCGACATGAACCTCGCAGCGGCCCATCGCTTTGCCATCCGGTCCCACAACGGGGCAGTGTGTGTCCTGTCCGAATTCAGGGCCGGGTTTGTTGCCTGTCCGGATAAATGCTCCCGAAACAGGGATGCGCACCCATCGAGGTGCGCATCCCTGTGAATTCGGAGAGGTCCGGCACCGCCGTAGCCTCTACTCTCCCGGAGGTCGGTAGGTCACCGTCTTCCGGGTGGCCTCATCGATTTCCTCCGGTGTGATCAGCTGCACCGTGCTGATGCTGATCGCACCTCGTGCGGTGATGGACAGGGAAAGCGCGGCCGCCGTTACCGCATCGGGCAGGTCATAGATCATGTACAGGTCCGCACCGCCAAAGGCGTAGTAGAAGGCCTCCAGCTCTCCGCCCTGTTCTCGGCCCAACTCTTCGAAGACTTGCCGACGCGAAGTTCCGCCTTCTTGCAGCAGGCCCTGTATGCCTGTTGTCGTGTAGTTCGCCTGATACAGAAACTTTGGCATGACGAGTTCCTCGTATGCTGGTCTTGTCGCTGATTCAAGTGTAAACCTGTTTGTCCTGGACCGCTATCATCCTGCTGATTGTGCCCCTGCGCCGGATGTTGCTGCAGAACCCGGCTGGCCGCCAAGTGTCGATGGCCCTGCCCTGCACCGCCCCTTGCCGCCAGCCGGTCCGTCACCGCTGCCTTGACCCAAGCCAACGTTGAAGTTCGTTCTCGACCTGTAGATCGATCCTGCATCCACTCCATTGGGTTTGACGCAAGCGACCAAACTGGCATGGACAGCAAACCCTTCCTGTAGCTGCAATTTTGTCGTGTGGGGCAAGGGGGCGCTTGCGTTGGACTTGGCATCAGGCTAAGAATGAGGTGGACCTTCGGGGGCACGGCCTCAGCTTCGAGGTTGCAGTCTTTGGTGTTTGATGCCCCCCTGTCTGCAACGCGGGAAGATCCGTATCCATATGAGCAATGGTGGCGAACCATCGGCAGGGCAGGGCCTCGGGTTGTGATGGCAGTCCACACTTGGCCTGATTTCGATATGGGGAGCGGGCGTATCATCTCCGCACGCAAGGCGACGAGACATGAGAGGAAGGCCTATGAAGAAGGACATGACTGAGTTGCCAGCAGACATTCAGGCGCAAATGCGGGCACTGGAGGCTCTGCCCGACGACCAAGTCGACATATCCGATGCCCCGGAGATCCTTGACTGGTCCGATGCCAGGCGCGGAGTCTTCCACCGGCCTGTGCAACAGCAGATTACGCTGAGGCTCGACGCGGACATCATCGCCTGGTTCAAGGCCCGTGCTCGTGATGGTCGCGGCTACCAGACAGACATCAATGAAGCACTGCGCGAGCACGTCAAGAGGACGACCCGTTCCGCAAGCCACAGTTGATCAGCGAAGCCGGTGACGAAGCGTCAAGAATGATGCAGTGGCATGTTCGGATCGGCGTCGCTCCGGCCGTCCCGGAACGCAGCGGTCTACTGACCGTTCGGCGGTTCCGGTTCGGGTTCAGTCTGCGAGCGTGAATGTCATTCGTCGAACCGGTGTCACGGTGTCTGTTTCCACATGAATGGTCGTCATGTTCCGGCTGCGGCACTCAGCCCTTGATGCCGGACACGGCGATGCCTTGGATGAAGAAGTGCTGCGCCATGAAGAACACCGGAATCACCGGGAGGATCATGAGTGTGGAACCCGCCATGACTAGGTCCCAGCGGGTACGCCCGATGAAATCCTGTTGGAACAGGGCCAAGCCCAGGGCCACCGTGTACTTGGTCGGATCCCGCGACAGGTACAGCAGGGGACCGATGCAGTCGTTCCCGCTGTTGATGAAGGTGAATACCGCCACCGTGGCCAAGGCGGGTTTGGCCGGCGGCATGATTGCCAGTCGATGCCGAATTCATTGGAACCGTTGATGGGGGCACTTTCAGGCTCCGGCTTCCTGTTGTCGGAATAGGATTGTTCATTGCCCCCGCGTCTCCAACGGACAATGCAATCAACCCGTAGTGGATGCTTCAATTACGGAGGAGGTGTCATGAGATCGGTTCTACTGCTGTTGTTGGGATTCGTGGGTTGCTCCCTGCTGGCGAGCTTTCTGCTTTTCCTTGGACTGCAAGTGCTGGAAATGAACCCGTGGCAGGGCGCAGCGCTGGGCATTGCCATGTGGATCCTCAACTTGGCGTCACTGGCGTTGTTGGTAGCCGCTGTCTGGCGCGGCGTCAAAATCTTCCGGCACCGCCGCGGCGCAATCCAGCGCAGCTAACGCCGGCGTGCCGCACCGACTGGTCGGCGACGGAGCGGTGTGAAACCCATCTCGGTGCCGGGGTTCGTGGCCATCCTGTGGCGCGGGATTGTTCTCGCCGTGCCAGCACCAAGCCGAATGGGGCCATGTTGCACACGAGGTCGCTACTGCCGACGCGGCCTCTTTAGCCATGCTTGGCTTCCGCCATCGCTGTCAGAGGGCCCTGGCTGGATTTGTTGCTTCTTGCTGATGCAAGCCGGGCGGGCCTTGGGATCTGTTGCAATCAGAATTGCATCGTATGGGCACTGTTTCAGTCCTGCAGATGCGGCTGCGGCATGGTCGTCGTCTCGCGTCCAGATCCCCGGCGCAGGCCAAGGCCTGTGCCTTCAGCCGCACCCCGTGGAGGCCTCCCGTCCCTGTCCGGAAGTACCGGGGATGCCGTGCCACCGAGAAGCCCCCTCGTGCGAGGGGGCTTTCCAGTTGAGGCGCCGTCCGGACGCCCGGGATGGGTGACCGACAACCACGAGGAGACGCACTACTTTCCGCCTGTCATCACCAGCCACCCATCCCGGGCGTCCGGGGGAGAGTGGGCCGGTCGGAGAAACCGCCGGCCCGCTCGGCCTGCGCCGCTACTTGAGCACCGTGAACGCGGTGGTGGTGAGGTTGCTGAGAGCATAAGGATCACGACCCGGGGAGCCGTCGGTATTCGGTGCCTTGTAGTCGATAAAGGCAGCGACAGCGCCGCGGCTGGTGTCCTTGGGCCGCACCTTGAGCTTGGCCACGGGACTGATGACCTCGTCGTCGTCGTTGACGGCCCAGGCCGAAATCGTGTAGGTCTCGTCGCTGGCGAGCGTGTCGAGGGGGAAGTCCCGGTGTTCGTCCGGCGGCTTGGCATACACCTCATTCACCGCAGGTAGGTTGCCCAAAACATCAGGGCCAGTAAGGGTTGTGATGGCCACACCGAAGAGATTAACGGCGAACCTGGACAGGTAGCTCGGTGCCAGGAGGCTTGCAGATGGAGCGGGCAAGGCGTCATTGTGGTGCGCCGCCGGAGTGATATCGCCGCCGTCCACGATGCGGACATTGCTCAGCGCATGCCCGCCCACCTTGTCCTCGTCATCGAACGCAGCACTGGGATTAACCAACTGGCCCGGGCCATACAGGAACAGGTTGAACGGCACGGTGCCGGTCTTGTTGGCGGTGTTCGTGTCGCCGTCGTGGTCGTAGGTGAAATCGGAACTCCCGTACCTGCTCTCCACCGTGGCCACGTCGTCGCCTTCGGCCACCACGTCGCCGTCCGCGTCCACGATGCGGAGGATGTAGGCTTGGAAGTCCACGTCGTCCCGCGCGCCGTCGGTCTCCTGGTCGGCGTGAGCCAGACCGATGCGCAGCCGCGCGGTCGCCGGAGCGGTCACCAGCGCGTCGTCATGGGACTTGTAGTTGCCGAAGTTCTCGTTGTAGCCCACGTAGTACATCCGGCCGGCCTTGAGGGCTTTGGAGGCAAACGGGACATCACCCTCGTGCAACTGGACACCCGGCGCGGTGGCATCGCTGTCGCCGAGGGCCGTGACCCGCCTCCAGGCGCGGGAGAAGGAGGGCTCGGTCAGACTCTGGTGGATGCTCTGCTCCAGGGTGTCGCTGATCAGGTAGTCGCCCTCCGCGGTGTCGACCACGATCGCCATCTGGACCGTCACCTCGGTGCCGGTCGCGACCCCCTCGAAGGTGGCCGTCCGCGAACCCAGTGCCAGGGTCCGGGTTTCCAGGTCGCCGCCGTCGTCCAGAATCACCACGAGGGAGGTGCTGTAGGCGTTGGAGCCCAGCCCCCAGGTGGCGGGATCGGTGGCCGCCCACGCCACGTTGACGTGGTCCTCCTCCTCGGCATCGCGGGCGACCGTCAGGTCGGCAATCTGACCGTCCCGCAGGCGGGTCTTGTGGGGGCAGTCCGCGTAGTCGTCGTCGAACAGGTCGCCGGCTGCGAGGGCGGTGCCGCCCAGCCCGGACAGGGCGAGGAGGGCGGCCAGGACCAGCAGGCCCATGCGCACGATAGGGCAGTTCATCACAGGGTACTCCTTGTGTCAATGACCAATGGGATGGGGTGGGACTACCCGGGCCGGTCGGCCCGGGACGCGTGCTGCCGCCGCGCGCCGACGGGGCGGACGCAGTGGACGGGCAGGCAGGGGTGGCCATCCGCACTCCCCGAACCAAGGGGGAGCCGGATGTGTGGAGGGTACGTGCCGCCGACGGCGCGGCGGCAGCGGGTGTGGTGTGGGAGGTCCCGTGGTCCGGGCTTGGGAGCCGGGTGCGGGTCCGCGGGGCGCGCTACGGCGGGCCCGGGTGGTCGAACGGGGGTGCAGGTTTCAGGCGGCGTGCGCCCGTTTGCCCCCCCCCCTTATTTACATAAATGACGGACAACACGGCGGCCGGTGGAACGGCGCGGGGAAACGGTGGTGTCATCGCGGAATTCTCGGGTGGCGGACCGCGATGGATATCGGAGCCTGCACTCCGAAGTATATATCAAACGTAATGCATATGCCACCCAATGCTACATGTGATGCCTTTCTGTTATGACATTGGGCCGGCTGCGCACCGGCCTGCTTCCAGCCCCTGTGGCGGCGGCGGGGCCGGGTGTATGCGGAATGGGCGGGGACCGGGACTGAAGTCCACGGCGAGGGGCCCTCCGGGGTGGTATCGGCGATACCATGGTCGGGAGCGCGTCCGGGACTGCCTCAACGGGATTGAAACAGTGCCCATCGTATGGAGAGCCTACGGCCTCTTGAGTTCCTGGTGGTAGTCTCGGAGGTCAAGGCACTGGTCGTAGAGATCTCGGCCAATCGTGATCCAGTCGGTCTTGTCAATTCCCCTGCGGTTCCAACTGTCAGAACTCTGCGGAAAGGCACAGGCGATCTTGATCCACCTTCGCTGTTCCCTTGCAATGGTTCGAATCTCCTCGGCAACCTCCAGAAGATCCTGATCCTGGCTCATGACAAGGGCCACGTCGTATGCGCGACGATGAGCCAGTGCCGTCACATCAAGCGCGAGCCGCACGTCGATCCCCTTCTCCTCTCCTATCAGAGCCGAGTGTTGGGTGCCATCGGGCAGAGTTATCCTACGGTCCCGGTACCGAAGTGGCCTGCCATACACGATGATCCCCTGTCGTCCCATGGCCGCGAGCTTGCGCGTCCAGAAGAAATGCCATCTGGGGTTGTTGCAGGCATCGGGAATCCCGGTGTAGAAGCGCACCTCGGTCAGCTGCCATCCCTGGCTCCTGCACACTTGCCTGGCAAGGGCCCCAACGTCGTAGTTGGGTTCGTCATAGCCGAACGCTTCGCGGGCAGCGTAAAACAGGTTCTGGCCGTCCACGAAGGCGATGGCACGCTTGGCCGGAGCCGCGTTATTCATTGGTCAATCACAAAAAACAACCCCACCTCAGGCCTTTCAGCAGGTCGGACGGGGAGCAAGCAACCGGCAGCATACTAAACCGAGGGGGCTGCCATCGACTCCAGTCATACTCGGGAATTTGCGGGGGCTCGTCGCTTCGCGTGCCCTGATCTCCTACTACGCCCGAAACAACCGGAGCCCGGGGCAGATGAGTGAGTTTGAAGCGCAGCCGGTGCATCACCATCCCGCTCAAGGCCACACATCTGTCTTCCCGGCACTCTTTGCAACCTCCTGCAGGACAACGGCTAGGCGGATATCCACCATGCTGTGGACGAGGAACAGGTCTACAGCACGCGTCCCTGCGGTCAGGCCACGGTAGGGGTGGATATGGGCTACACCGAAGCCCATGTGGGCAGCGAGGGGGATCGCCACGGCGAAGGCTTGGGCAACTGGCTGTCCGCGGAGAGCGATCACTGCAGGGTCAAGGGATGGCACTGGCCCGGCATCCATGGGCCGCTCGTGGTGCAATTGCACGATTCCACTGGGCGGGGGCGTACCCGGCGATTGCACGATGGTCGCTGCCAGGGTAGAAGCCCACGATCCAGGTTCCAGTAACTATGCTGCCTTCTACAATAGCCAACAACGATGCCGATGATCGGAAAGTGTGAGACAGTGGCGAGTCAGTTCCAACCAGAACCGGGTTCGCGCAACGGAGCCTTGTCTGCATTGGCGACAGGGACTTCGGAATTCGCGCAGTTGCGGAGCCAAGGGGAGGCCTATGTTGACAAGACGGCCGAGATAGCCCGTCTGCTTGCCCACCCGGCACACTACCTCTTTGTGGGCCGTCCCCGTCGGTTCGGCAAGACCCTCATGCTGTCGACCATCGAGTGCATGTATCAGGGACATCGGCCGGCACCAGGTCAAGCGCAGGTGGATTACAACGTGTTGTTTGAGGGCACGGCCTGGGGCGAGCGCGATCCCAAGGACAGTGATTCGCATCCGGTGCTTCGGTTGGACATGGGCGACATCGAGGCGGCCAGTCGGGACGAGTTGACCATGCAACTGGTGAGCATGGTGTTGGCACAGGCGCGCCTCTGGCGCGCTCGAGGCGAGGCCACGGGAATTCCCCACGCCTGGCTTGACGGGGAAGCGGCATGTCCCGAAAGTCCCGGTGGCCTGTTGAGCCGCCTGATTGCAGCCCTGAACGAGGGCTCGAAATCCGCGCCGGTGATCCTGATGGACGAGTTCGACACTCCACTGATGGCCCTGCGCGATGCCGGGGCGTTGACCGATGTCAATCTGGGGCCCTTACGCGGTTTCCTGCGTCGCTTCAAGCGCGAATCCGGCAGCCTGCACAAGGTCATCATGACCGGCATTACCCGCAAGGCCTACAACCATCTTCTGTCCGGTCTCAACAACGCCGAGGATCTGACGTGGGATCCCAGGTTCGCATTGGTTTGTGGCTTTAGCGACTTGGATCTCGAGAGCCGGGAGCGTGGCCTGGGACGCCACATGGCGGCTGGCGCGCGCTCTCTGGGGATATCCGAGGTCGAACTGCGCCGACAGTTGCGGGAGTACTACAACGGCTATCACTTTGACTTGCGGGGGCGCGGACCGGCCGTCTACAACCCCTGGTCCCTGGTTACGGCGCTGAAACTGCTGGAGACCGAAACAGGTGCCGAGGATGTCAAGGCAGATGGATGGCCCAGCCCCTGGGTCGAATCCGGTTCGGCCCGCCGCCTGGCCACGAGCCTGCGCAGGAGTCCCGATTCACTGGTGGGGGTTCTGGAACGGGAACGCCGGCTGAGTCACGATGCCATCAGCGAGGAGACGGAGCTTGGCCATCTGCTGTTGCAAACCGGTTACCTGACCGTCAAGCCTGCCGGCAACGGCGAGTCGCCGTACGCGACCTATCCCAACCGAGAGGTGGAGCAGGCCTTTCTGCAGGAGTTGGAGAGGGAGTATGGGGAAGCCGGGCATCCCGTAGCCTTCCGACGCCTCAAGGAGGCCATGATCTCCATGGACTTCCAAGGACTCCTCGTGCCCTTGGTCACATGGTTTCACGAATTCCCGAGCGAGAAGCTGCGCAGCGAGACAAGCCTGCATCTCCTGTTTCAGGCCCTTTGCAGTTTTCTGGGTTTGAACTACACCGCCGAGTTGCATGAGGGCGGAGGCCGGCCGGACTTTGCCATCTTGAATCCGGATCATGCTTGCGCCGTCGAGATGAAGTATGGGGATGACCACGTCCGGGCAGGAGCGGCACATCAACAGGCCGATGCGCGGGACTACGGGCGCGGTCTAGTGTCTCGCCACAGCCGGGTCACGCGACTTGCGTTGTATCTCTGGCGCAAGAACGATTCGGGGTTGTTGCACATTGCGGCCGCACGCAAGGAGTTGCGCGCGGACAGGAATACAGCCAAGGAACAGTGGGTGCCTCTCCTGGCCGAGGGAAGTCTGCTGCCCGAAGGTGCTGCATGGCCCCGTTGAATATGGAATTGTCATGCAACTGTCCATGCGCCGAGACAGAGTCACATGGATGAGTTGTCCGTGTGCCGGGTAAATCCTTCCACGGCGACGACAACACGCTTCCCCGGCCCAGGGTTCTGCGGAAATGTTGCTTGCTGCCGTCCAGAGCCAGAGCGGTCGCCTGGCTGCCCATGCACTGAATGCGATGGGCAAGACCCCCGCGCGACATTGGGTATTCCAATTGGACGCGGGATGGGCCTTTGGCCGGATGGGCATCTCTGCCTCTGGGCTACTTCTCCCCGCCGGCGGTGGTCGAGCGGGAACGGACGGCTGAAGCCGCCATCGCCATGCGGTTGTTCCTGGGGGATGTGTTGTCGCATGCGATTCTGGACCGCATCGGGAGTGCCTGGTATCACAATGGGCTTCCCAAAGACCTTTTTCATTTCCTGTTCACCGGACAGGCCCAATGGCGCGAAGGCTTCCGGGGCGAATGTTTGGCGCTCTGCCGCGACAGTGCTCTCCATGCCATGGAGGAGATTCTGAACACCACGCCCCACTGTGCCTCCCTGCACAGTTTGCCCAAGGTGGCAGAGCAGCAGACCGGTGCCCATGAGGGCCAGGGCAAACGCAAAGTGTCCAAACCATAGGCTTCGACTCCGGCACTCAACCTTGGCTGTCGGTGGATGTCAATTCCCGGATGGCCCAGCTGACGGATTGGGGGCGAGGGCACGGAGCGGACCCATTGATCCGGCCGCGCAGTAGAATGGATTGCTCGCATTCAGAAGGGAACAGACCATGGCCATGGCGGTACGGGAGCGGGAACGGGTGCAGACAGTCGCCAACGGGCGCGGTCGGGATTTGCCGCCCGGGGCCGATCCGTACATGACACGCGAGGCCCGCGCGGAACGGACTGCCTGGCGTCGCGCACATCTCGCGGAGTGGCGGGCGGGCATTGAACGCCTGGATCATTACGATCCCGGCCACGCCTACGACATTGCCCACGAATACGAATTGGATTGGACCACCGATCCCGACTACGGCGCCGAAGGCGTGCATTTGAGTGAATTCGACGAGGACGGCGTGTACTATCCCCCGGACGAAAGAGCCCATGCCATCGAACACGACATGTGCCAAACCGCTCGGGATCGGGTGGGGGATCGCGTTGCGTCCCAGGGCATCTATCGCTTTGTCGAGGAGATCGCCGTGGAACTGAAGCGGTACACGGCGCAGGATCAGCCCGCGAACTCGGTGAAGCCGGATCTGATTGTGATGCCATCCGAGGAAGATCTGGATCCGGCGCGCATACCGGAGGACCGCCAACCCCGACCCGACGATCCCATCCCCGAGTTGATATTGGAGATATTGTCGGAATCCACGGCAGCACGGGACCTGGAGGACAAGCTGCGCCTGTACGAGATGCTGGGAGTCCGTGAATACATGCTCTACGACCTCGGGGGCAAGCGCGGAGTGCACTCGCCGCGGGAATTGATCCTGTATCGCTTGGAAGTCGGCACCTACCACCGGGTTCCGGTTGAGCCCGAGTTGTCCGAACCGGGGGTGCCGGCCTATCGGAGCGAGGTGTTCGACGCGCCGATCCGCATGCTTCCGGACCCGCGCGAAAACGACGCGGACATGCAGAACCGGCCGGAGAGGCGGCACCCGGCACCCATTTTCCAGTGGTACGACATGCAGCAGGGCCGCTGGCGCGACCGCGCGTCCGACGAGGCGGACCGCCAGCGGCAGGCCGGCCGGCAAGAAGGTCGAACGGTGGAGCGTCTGGTCATGGCCGTTGACATGCTGCGCAGGTGCCTGCCCGGCGACGCAGAGGCGACGGTACGCGCGCGGATCGAAGAGTATTGGCGCACCGCGGGGCCGCCGAAGGACGTGGTGGACCGCCTGCTGGATGTGCAGCAGGCACCGGACGAGTGGCGTTCCCTGCTCAACATCCCGCCGGACGACGAGGCCGACCGCGGTCCCGCCTGATGGCCCACCCCATGCGACCACCTTCCGGGGATGGGTTGGTAGGGACTGTGCCGGCACTGCTGTCGCGGGCGATCCACAATTCCGAATCCGATCTGATATGGATTTCGGGCCGGTGGCCGCGCGTTTGGGACATCCCGCGTATCTCCGCCCGTTGCCCTGAGAATGCTTGTCCCAAACACCGTTACGCCTGCGCGACGGCAGGTTGTACCGAGATGTGTCGGTACTCGTTTTGATCGCAAGGCAATCGTCATGGAGGCTTGGCGAAACAAGGAAGTACGACCATGGCGAGTATCACGGCCCGCAACTTGGACGACGAAGTGAAAGCCCGTTTGCGAGTGCGAACGGCGGATAACGGTCGCTCCATGGAGGAAGCAGTACGGTTGATCCTGTAAGACGCGGTTGGGCTCAAAGGTGTGGACTTGGAGTTTGTCACCCCGTAAGTCTGCGCGTGAGCCGCCGTCCTTCGAGTGAGTGTGCGGCCATGTCCATACTGTCTTGACGCCAACGTCATATCCGAATTGATCCGCAAACTGCCCGATCCCGCTGCAATGACCTGGGGATCGGGCCAGTCCCTGGAAGACCTGGCACGGGGCGTAGAGTTCTCGGCCGATTGTGATTCAGTGGGTCTTGTCAATCTCCCGGCGGTTCCAGCTATTGGGACTCTGTGGAAAGTACGCAGGCGATCTTGATCCACCTTCGCTGTTCCCCGGCAATGGTCCGAATCTCCTCGGCAACCACCAGGAGATCCTGATCCTGGCTCATGATAAGCGCCACATCGTATGCGCGACGTGGCTTTAGGGTGCCCGTGGTGGTGTGGGAGACGGCCGGAGGAGCTTGGTGATCCCCTGGTGAGAGCGTTCAACCCAAGCCGAGGCCAGCTCCGGATGGATTGGGTCTCCCAAGAATGAAGCCAAGGCGGGAGACAAACATGGCTGCGGTCGAAGTGCAGGCATGGGAAGCAGTACCGACCAATGCTCCGGATGAATCGATGTCGAAGCGAGCCGCACCCCCGCAACCGGAGGCGGTATGGCAACCCTGCACAACACCGGCCAAGCCAACAGAACAGCAGCGGCAGGGTGCTACTGCACCGAACGTCTTACGATGATGCGGAGAGGTCGCTATGTTCCAGGATCTTGCTGAGCAAAATACAAACAAAACCAATGCGGAGCTCAAGACAAGGTGGTGTCCTACCTACCGCTGGCAATCTACCTCCATTTGCGGCAACAAGGCTTGCGTGCAAGACCCGTAATCAGTCGGGATGCGGGGATCGAAATTCCCTCGCCTGATGCTCCGCAGTGGCATGACATGGCGGACATCCTGACGGGTATCAAAGGCAACCCGCGCTACTGCTTCAACCACTTCCATGAACCGTTTGTGGAATACTCCCAAGGCATTCCCAGAATTGATCTGGTGCTGGAAGACAACCGACTTCCCGGGCTCCCCCTGGCGTTGATGTCCACTGCGGCAGGTATGCGCAGCTCGGTTGGGACACTGGCTCCCAAACTCACCATACGCCCTGCATGTTCAGCGCATGCCATGATGAGCGTGGCGACGTCCCTGCGCCGCTGCAAACCCGCCAGGGATGCGGCCGTGGCCATCCTGCAGTCCGTCTACGACAGCGTTTATCGGCCATTGAATGATTCGGCAATCGAACGGAACGCGAAACACCTTGAGGAAGCCTTGTTTGGGGTCCTCAACCGAGCCGGGGGCCTGCAGAAGCCCTTCCTGCTGCAACTGGTTTGGCAACCGCGAGGAGGGACTTTCCAACTTGAAGAGAAAGAGTGCTTTGATGTGTTTGTATGGTCGGACATGGCGGTGATGCGGATGCCTCTTGAGGGCAGTCTTGTTCGAATGAACTCTCGGGGGGGATGGGGGGGAGGCGGTTTCGTGAGATAGTGCGCCATGTCAAGGGCCTCTACGAACTGCTCACGAACGGCTGCTATGACTACACCGACACGTTCAAGCGCATCACACTGGGCTTTCAAACCGCATCCTTTGACTTTGAAGCAAACACCATCCTGAAAGACATGGGTTTTTGGGATGGACGGGGGATTCCGCCGCGTCTGGGGCGGAACATCCTGGATGAAGTGCTGTTGTCGAACGTCCCGTTGGATCGCCGGCTGGACCTCTTGGTCCATGACCACCAGCTCCGCAAGTTGCCCTGACTCAGGACATAGCGCAGTGCGGAGCAGAATTTCCACACAGAGATGCCCTCGCAAAGGATACGACTAGAGCTCCTCTAGGGCGGAGCCGCATTCTGAGCTCGACTTTGTACAACTTGACATTGGGTTTGGGTAGGCAAAGCAGGCTGGCAGAATGAACCAATACATCACCAAAGGTTCATCATGCCCAGCCTGCCCGACCCCCTTGTATCGCTGCTGTCGCCCTTCGCGTCGCTGTTCGACGCCCGCACCTGGCGCACGGTGCCGATCCTGCTGGCGGGGGTCATGCTGGCCCCCGGCCGACGCACGGTGACCTCGGCCCTGTAGGCGCTGGGCCTGCAGGCGGAGGGCGACTGGGCCCGCTGCCACCATGTCCTCAGCCGGGCCTCCTGGTCGTCCCTGGCGGTCAGCCGGGTGCTGCTGGCACAGCTGGTCCCACACCGGGTCCCGACGGGACCGCGGCACCTGGCCAGCGACGAGACCCTGGAACGGCGCTGGGGGCCCCAGCTCGAGGCCCTGGGGGTGTATCGGGACCCGGTCCGCTCCTCCCACGGCCACTTCGTCAAGGCCCAGGGGCTGCGCCGGGTCAGGCTGCTGCGGTTGGCCGAGGTGTCCTGGGCGCGGCGGGTGTGGGCCCTGCCCTTCCTGACCGTGCGGGCCCCGTCCCGGCGCTGCCACGAAACCCGCGGCCGCCGCCACAAGACGATCACGGACGGGGCCCGCCCGAGGCTGTGCCTGCTGCGTCGCTGGCGGCCCGACCGGGACTTGGTGGTCGTCGCGGACCGGACCTACGCCACCCTGAAGCTGCTGGCCGCCTGCCAGGCCCTGACCCCGCCCATCACCTTCCTGACCCGCCTGCGCCTGGATGCGGTCCTGCATGATCCGCCCCCGCCCCGCCGGCCGGGCCAGAAGGGGCGACCGCGGATCGTGGGCGCCCGTCAGCCCTCCCTGCAGGCGGTGCTGGCCGACCCGGACACGCAGGGGACCCCCCTGCGCCAACGCGGGCCCGACGGCACCCGGAGGCGCCTCCAGGCCGCCACCGGCATGGCCCTCTGGTACCACTCGGGCCAGCCCACCGTGCCCCTACGCTGGCTGCTCCTGCGCGACCCAAGCGGGTGCCGCGAACCCCAAGCCCTGCTCCGCACCGACCCCGACTGGACCCCGACCGCCATCCTCACCGCCTACCTGCAGCGCTGGC
>CAZMKQ010000084.1:0-21324 GCA_964566955.1 uncultured Caldilineaceae bacterium
CCGCCGCTTGTCGTCGAGGTCCCGCGCCACCGTGGTCTTCGACAGGACCTCGAGCACCAGCTCCGGGACGGGATCGTCGAGCTGCGCGGTCCGGTCCGGGTCCCGGTCGTGCGCTTCCTGCAGATCCGCTTCGGTCGGCATCACCAGCAGGTCGGGCCTGACTCGGTCCACCGGGCTGCCTTGACGAGTGGCCAACGCCAGATGGGCGACCCGTTGCGGCACAAAGACGTAGTACGCCTCGGTCAAAGCACGGTCGCCAATCCGCTCGTGTGCCGTATCGAGCATGCGCTCCTGGAGCCTGCTGGGTCTGGAGTCGCCGTCGATCAGCACGCCGTCCTCTGCGAATTCGCTGAAATGCACCCCTTCGGCACCGTAGTCGGGGTCGGTTGTCCAGTCGTGGTCGTACTCGTGGGCGATGTCGTACGGGTAGTCGGGGTCGAAGTGGACCAGGCTTTCCAGGTCGTGCTGCCACGCCGCCAAGTGGTCCAGCCGCCAAGCAATCCGCGCCTCCCGCGCCGCGCGGGTCATGGTCGCATCGACGTACCGTTCCCGTGCGCGTCCGTTGGCATCCGTCTGAACCAATGCCCGTTCCGGTGTCCGCACTTCAACCGCAGCCATCTTCGTCTCCCGTTGCCGGCCACTCCGCACGCCTCCCCCATTCTACCCGGCCGCGCTGGTAGATTGAGCCCTTGTTTCAACGTTCAGTGTCGGTCCCTTCGTTGCTGGGCATCACAACCGGCGGATCGGGATCGGGGAATGGGTTATCGGGATGGACAAAGGCCGAAATGAAGTCCGCACCGAGAAGTCCCATGTTGGCTTTGTACCACCAGACACCCAAAGGGTTCTTCAGACTGTTCCGGGCTTGACCCAACATCTACGAAGCAAAAATGAGCCAGCCATCACAGGCACTGTTTCCATTTGCAGTTGACCGCTGACGGTCGGCAGGCAACATCAAGCAACCCAATTGCCAGCATACGCTGAATCCGGAACGCCACAAATATCCCGGATTGGCAGAGTGCCTGCACAAACTCATTGGGCGCGCCGGACAAACACCGCCTCCACATCCGCCCATGACAACCCTCTGTCCGCAAGCAATACCAAGCTATGGTAGAACAGGTCTGCCATCTCGCTGGTCAATCGGCCATCATCCTGCGCCAAGGCCGCGATCACAACTTCAACGCCCTCTTCCCCAACCTTCTGCGCAATCCGTTGTGTTCCGTCCCTGAATAGGGACGTGGTGTAGGAACCCTCCGGCATGTCGGCCTGCCGCTGCCGAATGACCCGTTCGAGGTTCCGAACTACATCGCTCATTGTTCCGGCTCCAAGTCCGATTCCAGCCGTCGAAAGAAGCAAGATCGGGCACCGGTGTGACAGGCCGGACCATGCGGCCTAGCCAGCAGGACTAGCGTGTCCCCGTCGCAATCGACCAGGATCTCCTCAACATCGATGAAGTTTCCGCTGGTAGCTCCCTTGTGCCAGAGCTCCCGGCGGCTTCGACTCCAAAACACAGCCTGGTCCAACTTGACGGTTTGCTCCAGCGCCTCTCGGTTCATCCAGGCAACCATCAGAACTTCCAGGGAATTGGCATCCTGGACCACCGCGGTAACCAAACCCTGTGCATCGAACTCGACGCTGTCCAGAAACTCGGTGCTGGACAGCACCTGTATATCGTTCTTCATAGCTTAGTTACCCGTTTAGGAACCGAATCCGTCCAAGCGTACCGGAATCCCCTCAGCCGCCATATGTTCCTTGACTTCCCGGATGCTCAGCTGCCGGAAGTGGAACAACGACGCGGCCAGGGCCGCGGCGGCACCGCCCTTGGTTACGGCATCGGCAAAGTGGCTGGCCTGGCCCGCGCCCCCGCTGGCAATGACCGGTATTGAGACGGCGTCGCTAATGGCCCGGGTCAATTCGAGATCGTAATTGGCCTGTGTTCCATCGCCGTCCATGGAGGTCAGCAGCAATTCCCCGGTGCCCAACTCTTCCACCTGCCGAGCCCACTCCACGGCGTCCAGACCCGTGTTGATGCGGCCTCCGCTCACGTAGACGTCCCAGGCAGGCTCGGCACCGGGTTGCGCCTCCCGTCGCTTGGCGTCAATGGCGGTCACGATGCATTGACTGCCGAACCGTTCGGCGCCATGGGAGATGATGTCGGGATTACGAACCGCGGCGCTGTTGACGGATACCTTGTCCGCACCGGCCAGCAGAATCGCCCGCATGTCGTTCTCGTTCCGGATTCCGCCGCCGACCGTGAACGGAATGAACACGGCATCCGCCACCTGACGGACCATGTTCGTGACAATCTCGCGTGCTTCATGGGTGGCGGTGATATCCAGGAACACCAATTCGTCCGCGCCTTCCCGATCGTAGACGATGGCCTGGCTGACTGGATCCCCGGCATCCACCAAGTCCACAAACTCCACACCCTTGACCACGCGTCCGTTGTGGACGTCCAGGCAGGGGATGATCCGTTTGGCCAACATGGCTCAACTTCCCGCGTTGCAGGCGGCAATGGCTTCCGGCAGATTCAAGGCCCCGGTGTACAAGGCCTGGCCGGAAATGAACCCGATGATTCCTGGCTCATTCAGGTTGACCAGGGCCTGCACATCCGCCAGCGATCCAATGCCGCCGCTGGCGATGACGCTCAGGCCCGACTCGCGGGCGAGGTCCGCCGTCTCCCGAAGATTCACACCGGTCAGCATTGCATCCCGCGCAATGTCGGTGTAGACAAGCAGTTCCACGCCCAGGTCCTGCATGCGCCTGGCCACCTCCACCGCGGACAGATCGGTCTGCTCCTGCCACCCGTGCGTGGCCACCATGCCACCCCGCGCGTCCAGCCCTACCACCACCCGGTCGGCTCCAAATTCCACAATGGCATCCTTCACCACATCGGGCTTGCGCACGGCCACCGTGCCGAGAATCACCCTGGTCGCCCCAAGGCCCAGGATGTACTTGACGTCGTCCAGGGAACGGATGCCGCCGCCGAACTGCACCGGCACGTCCACGGCCCGGCGGATGTCCGAGAATGCCCGAACATTCACCGGCACCTCGGCCGCTTCACCCACGACCTGTCCCAAGGCCCCGTCCAGGTTCACCACGTGAAGCCACTCGGCGCCTTCGTCAACCCAGTGCCGGGCCATGGCCGAAGGTTCCTGGCTAAAGACGGTTTCGGCATTGGGGTCGCCTTGGCGCAGCCGCACACAGGCACCGTTGCGCAAATCGATTGCAGGGAAGACGATCACTGGGCATCACCAAAATGTCGAGGTTGAATTCCATCCACCGGCTGGCCGCCCCATCTCGGGGCAACGGGCCTGTTCAAGCGACCCGTTCCTCGACGGACCGCATGAAGTTGGTCAGGATTCGAAGACCAACCTGTTGGCTCTTCTCGGGGTGGCATTGGATGCCCCAAAGGTTGCCGGATTGCAGCACGCTGGCATAGGACACCCCGTAGTCGGTCGTGGCCAGAACCACGGATTCATCGGTGGGAACACACCGGTACGAGTGGGCGAAATAGGCATAGGCATGGTTCGGGACTCCATCCAGCAACGGGTCGGTTCGCTGTTGGTGGAGTTGATTCCATCCAATCTGCGGAACGCGCAGCATACGCGCCGGTTCCCGGGGATCGGCCATTGCCTCCGGGAAGCGCAGGACCTGACCGGGCACAAGGCCCAACCCCTGATGGCGTCCCATTTCCTCGCTCTCGTCCAGCAACAACTGCATGCCTACGCAGATCCCGAACAACGGCACCCCGGCCGCCACTGCTTCCAGCATGGGCTCTTCCCAGCCCTTGTTGCGGACATTGTCGACGCTGCTCCCGAATGCGCCTTGGCCCGGCAGCACCAAGGCACTGAAACCGGTCAGGCATTGAGCCCGGTCCAATATTGCCACTTCGATGTTCAGCGGACCGGCCACGTGTGTGAACGAGTTGCTGATGCTGCGCAGATTGCCGACCCCGTAGTCGATGATTGCCACTGTCATGCGCCGCCTCCCGATCAACCATCCAACTCAAAGTTTCGCACGATGGCAGGCGGAAACCGGCCCGAAAGACAATCCCTGCGCAATTGGCGCAGCCGCTCCTGATACCGGTCCGCAGCCTGTCGGGTCAACCGCTGCTCGGCAACGGCCCGTTCCAGCGGTCGTTCCCCGGTCACCACCAGTTTCCGGGTGCGGTTGGCCACCATGCCCAGATACAGCGTACAGGCTTGCAGCCGCCGGTCCACATTTGTGAACTCCTCGCAGACCGGCATGAACCAGCCAACCGGGGCCAGATTGGGACCAAAGTACTTCTCCACCACATGGTTGACATCGGTCAGCCAGAACCGCATCCTGGTTCCGGACATCCCCATGCTGCTGCTGGAGAAGGAGGACTTCTCGATCAGCATGCGCCGGGTCTCGACACAGTTGTATTCGATCGTGTCGCGGTCCGTCTCCCAGTCAGCCTGGGTAAGGACGCGATGGCCGCAGGCGTTGCCGTGGGCAATCAGAGCCTGAAACAGGTCCATTGCAGTTTGGTCGGCATGGACAAAAACGGAGTTGGCGGCATGTTGGGAACCATGGCGGGCCCAACCGCTGAACGATGGCGGTTGGACACCGCCCATCGGCCTGCGCGGGTACGACGGCCGACTGCAAGGGTACCAACTTCCCAGCGGTGGCCAAACCCGTCTGACGGAATGTCGGCACAAGACACTGCACCGGCAATGTGTCGCCGGTCCACGGCTCCGCGTTGCATGTTGCGGAGTCCAGGCGGCCCCGCGCCTCTTCCCTTGGTGCCATGTCGCATCTGTTGTGCACCTACGCCTGCACAAACCCGTCGCGTATAGGATAATGCCCAAGGGCCATCGGAAACGTTGTCAACACGTGGTCCTCCGTGTCCTTTCCCGTTCACAAACCGCCTGCCATGATTCGCGGCTACCTCAACCGAGCCTGGCTCCCACTGCTGTGTGCCGCAGTGGTGATTGCATTCGACCAGTGGACCAAAGTGCTGGTGCGCGAACACATCGAACTGCATCACTCGTCCACGCCCATCGCTTGGCTTGAAGGCATCTTCATGCTGGAGCATGTCCACAACTACGGAGCCGCCTTCGGCATCCTCCAGAACGCGGGGATTTTGTTCGTCATCACCACGGTGGTCATTTGCATTGCGATCGTGGTCAGCATCGGTCGCCTGGGAGTATCGCAGCGAGGCATGCAGCTTCTCATGGGTCTCATCCTGGGCGGTGCCATCGGGAACTTCATCGACCGCACGACACTGGGCTATGTGACCGACTTTGTGAAGGTGGGCATCCCCGGCAAAGCCTACTGGCCCAACTTCAACATTGCCGATTCGAGCATCGTGGTCGGTGTCCTGATCATGACCTTCATGGCCTGGCGACACGACATCTTCGCCAACGACGAGAATGAGGAAGAGGGCCAATCCGACACCTTGACGCTGGTGCCGGAGGCGTCGGGCGGCAGCAACGATTCCGGAGCATAGGTGAATGCACAACAGCTGTCGTTCCGGACAGAGTTGGGCGACGCGGGCCTCCGTCTTGATCAAGTGTGTGCCAGCCGACTGGTGCCGCTGAGCAGAACCCGAGTCAAGAGGCTGGTCCAGGAAGGCAGTGTCTTGGTGGACGGCCGGCCGTCCACGCCGTCGTTCCGTGTGAACCCGGGCCAAACCGTCACGGTCGAAGTGCCTACACCGTTGACGGAAACCATCGAACCCTGGTCTTTCAACCTGCCGATTGTCTTCGAGGACGAGTACCTGGCAGTCATTGACAAGCCGCCCGGTCTATCCATGCACCCGGGGCCGGGCCATCCCAACCGGACCGTTGTCAACGCCCTCGTCCATCGCTGGCCCGATTGGCATACCCTTGGCCCCGACAGCCGTCTGGGTCTGGTCCACCGGCTCGACATGGACACGTCGGGCCTGGTGGTGGTCGCGCGCACCGCGGCCGCCCAAACCAGACTCCAGCAACAATTCAGCGAACGCACCGTAGGCAAGTCCTACACGGCCCTGCTGGACGGGTGGCTCGAACCCCCGAGCGGAACGGTGGATGTGCCGCTGGGACGCCACCCGCGCTGGCACCAGCGTCAGGCTGCATTTCCGGCAGGTTCCGCGGTTGCCGGGACTCGCATACGGAATGCCCTGACGGACTTCAAGGTCTCCCGGTACCTGGTCTCGCGTCCACCGGGTCTGCAGCATCCCTTTTCCTTGACCGACCTACGCCTGCACACGGGCCGGACCCACCAGATCAGAGTCCACATGGCATGGCTGGGCTGCCCGGTGGTCGGCGATCGGGTGTACGGCCTGACGAAACCGAGATTGCACATGCCCAGACAGTTTCTTCATGCGTCAAGGTTGTGCTTCGAGCACCCGTGCACCGGAGAGCATATGGCGTTCGGATCCGATCTGCCCGAGGATCTGGCAGGCCCCCTCTCCGGCCTTGATCCGGCAGACTGAGCACGGCCGCTTGTTTCGGCTCCGTCCGCCAACCGCATACCGGCCGATTTCGCCGACGACAGACGCGCCGCGACCGGAGCAACACCGGAATTGACCATGAACGGCAAGTGGCGTGCGGTGCGCATCCTGCTGGGCCTGCGCCTGCGTTGGTGGCTGATCCTGATCAGTGTCGTGCCGTCGTTCGCACCGGTACTCAGGCCGGATCCCTTCATCCCGGGCCTGGCCGATCTTGAAACCTGGCGGTATTCGGTTCTTCAACTGGAACTCGACGCCGCCAGCCACGCACTGGAACGCCTCTTCACCAAACGACCAGGGGCATGGACAGACAAGGACCGACAGGAGTTTGTCAGGGTCTATGCCTCGCACCTTGAGGCCCGATGGCAGGCCAATGCAGGGATCTGGCAGGCCGGGCTCCAGTTGGACCCGTTTGATTATGTCAACTTATACCGGCACCATGCCGATCGGCTCGAGGAGGATGCATGGCTGGGCCGACACCGAACCGAAATGGAACTCATTGTGCAGTATGAGGTGGCGGAGGAACTCGCGCGCCTTGGCTTTGGAGATGTTCGCCGGATGTTCCCTCCGGTTCTGTTCCGCTTGGTGCATCCTCCGATATTGGTTACCTACAGCCCGCGCGACGTGATAAGCACCATCGGCTTTGCCTACGTGCGACCGGGCACACCGTGGAAACAGGCCGATACCTACGAAAACATGGTGCTGGCCGAACACAACCTGAGTGTCCACCTCAGCCGCGTGGGCGGCATTGCCACCTATCCGACATCGGTCCAACCCCTGACTCCGGACCTGGAATACCTGTACGAAGTGGTGGCCCACGAGTGGATTCACACCTGGCTGGCCTTCAAGCCTCTTGGCATCCGCTACCTGCAATCGGAGGAGATGCGCATCGTCAACGAGACCGTGGCCACAATTTTCGGCGAGGAGACGGGCCGGCGCATCATGCTGCGCCACTACAGGGACCTGATCCGCAGACCGCCGCCGAACGTCATGTTGCCTGCCCCACCGATTGAGGAGGACACACAAGACCAAACCTGGACAGCATACGCAATTGCCGACGAGGACCAGCCCGAACCGGACAGCGGCTTCGATTTTCAGGCCGCCATGCGCGAAACCCGGTTGGAAACGGATCGGCTTTTGGCAGAAGGGCTAATCGAAGACGCGGAGGCCTACATGGAAACGCGGCGCCAGTACATCAACGCCCACGGCTACTTCATCCGCAAGCTCAACCAAGCCTACTTCGCCTTCCATGGCACCTATGCCACTTCCCCAAGCAGCGCGAGCGACCTGGGTCCGAAGCTGGAGGAACTGCGCCGGCTGTCACCCGACCTGCGCATGTTCATGGACACCACCGCCGATCTCACCAGTCGCGGTCGCTTGGAGCAGGTGCTGGACGCAGCGCGGCACGCCGCCGAGTGACAGAGCCGCGGCCAATCCCGGGATGGCTGACTTGGATTCCGGCAACAGGCCCTGCCAAACCGTCCGCCGCAGCCAACGGTTTGCCTGGGTCCCCGCCCCTATCCATTCCGAGTGTTTCGCTTCCGCCAGTATTCGGAGTAGCTGTCGGCATCGGGATCCGCATCCCTGGCAGACCACGCAGCCCTGATTTTCCCGGCACCCGGACTGGCGGTTTCGTCACGCGGGGGCGGATCCTTGAAGTCGTGTTCGCTGGGCAATGCCACCGGTCCCGGAGCGTAGGCGGGATTTTCCCAATCGGATTCACACATTGCCAGCCAGAGGTTCCGAATGGCATCCAAAGCCGCATCAAAGGAAGGCGCGTCCGTACGGTAACTGCTGGGGTACATGCCCATAACGTACTGATGGTAGGCCCTGTGGCATTCCTCACTTTCGGCAAAAGTCTCAAGGGCCGGAAGCAAGCCATCCAGCAGATCGCCCACTCTCCGTTCAACAAATGCTTGTTGCACCATACGGGGATGGTAGGAACGATGTGATCTGTTGAGCACCCATACCCCTAAATCATGCACGTGTCGCATGTCCTGGACATCCTCGCCGGGATGCATGAGCGTCAACGCTTGCAGCTTGCCTGTCATTGTGGCCCAGGTGGCCACACACGGATATTGTGAGACCAACTCATCCATTGGACCGGCCAGTGCCGGAAGAGCACGAACAGACCGAGGCTCCCAGTCCGGGACGAACCGAGTGAACATCACTTCCAGTTTCAGTGTTCCAGAGTGCCCGACATCCACAGCTGAAGGGTAGTTCACAAAGACGCGCTGAACCGGGAAGCCTGTTCGGTAAGCGGACTTGCCCAAGTCGATTGCCGAACCCGGAATGAGGGGCAGCACCTGCTGCTCAAGCATGCGGAACAGGTGGGAATGGACCTCTCGCTTCCTGCCCTCCGAAAAATTGGGGGGATACGCTCGGTCCAAGTACCAGAAATCCACATCTTCGGAGAACCGAGGCGATAGCCGCCAAGATTTCACCAAACTGGTGCCTCCGGCAAACAGCAGGCATCCCCCGGATGGCCACGGGGCATGTCCCAGTCCCTTCAAGGCGGCGTTGACACAAACATCCTTTTCAATACGCGCCGGTGCAAGGTCCAACTGCTCGGCCCGCCGACACAGCTTCTGCGGATCGTGAATCCCGGTAGCCGTGAATCCAAAATCGTCCCAGTTCTCCATTCGATCGTCCTGATACTCGCACTCGGTATAGGCTCCACCCTGATTCCACAACAGGGACAGACGGACCGGTTGCTCCACCCCAATGGCTTCAAAATTGGGGACGCCCCACACCCCCTCGCGGCCATCCGTCTCGTGAAATAGGCGGTAGTTGCGCTCCTGTCGGCTGGTGCAGGTGGTCACACCCTCCCGGCGCAGCAGGGACACGGCCAGACGGCGTAGCGAAGCATGGGGAATGGGATGCTCCAGCCCGGCAACAAAGTGGATGGGAAACCATACCCCTTCCGCGGGCGATCCGATCTTCCTTGCCCTGGCGAGGCGATCCAGTGCTCGGTCCACATCCGCGGCCGGACCGAACCGATCCAGCTCGCGCCGCCGGAAAATCCGTTCGCCGGGTGGCCCAGCCTCCATGAAGGCCAGAATCTTCTGCTGCAACGTGGCGCCCGACATGGTTCTGTCCGATGGACAACCTCGCCAATCACACGCGCATCCCGTGGATGCTTCGATTAGGGAATTATATGCTTGACTAGGGTGTGTGAACGTAAGGAATCCAGTGGTCGTGGAACCTGCGGATTATCATCCCACCCCAAACTCCCTGTTCGGGCCGACCCGGGCAAACGGTTTCGTCCGGCAGCCGCAAGCGCCACCCCAACTCATCGAGTCCGGGTGGCGGCTGTCGCCTCGCGGTTGGAGGTAGGGCCACAAGCGTCAGCTGTTGCTGGAGCCCATGTCGATGTCCAGGTCCGGGAGCTTCTCTGCCGGCTCGTAGCCGAAGAACCGCGCCAGGAAGCTGGTCTCGGCCTGCAGGGACCGGATAATGTTCTCGGCCTTGCGGAATCCGTGCTGTTCCCCCGCGAACAACAGATAGGCCACCGGCACGCCCCTCGAGCGCAAGGCGTCAACCATCATCTCGGCCTGGTTGGGCAGCACGATCTTGTCCTCGTCCCCTTGCAGGAAGAGCACGGGGCAGGTGATGCCTTCGGCCCCGGTCAGGGGCGACCGCTCCTCGTAAATGTGCGCTTCTTCCGGGTACCGACCCACCAATGAATCCAGGTATCGGGACTCGAACTTGTGGGTCTCCCGGGCCAGCGCACCGAGGTCGCTGACACCGAAGTAGCTGATCCCCACGTGGAACCGGTCGGTAAAGGCCAAACAGGCCAGCGTGGTGAAGCCGCCCGCACTGCCACCGGAAATCGATAGCCGCTGCCCGTCGGCCAACCCCTGTTCCACCAGGTGCGTGGCTGCGTTGCTGCAGTCCTGGACATCCACCAGTCCCCAGGTCCCGTTTAGTCGCCGCCGATAGGCTGTCCCGTAGCCTGTGCTGCCGCCATAGTTGACATCCACGACCGCGAAGCCGCGGCTGGTCCAGTACTGGATCTGCAGATCCAGGTTGTTGCCGGTCTGGGAGGTGGGACCGCCATGGCTCTTGACCCTGAGCGGCGGCAGTTCGTCTTCGGAAACTTCGTATTCGGGATTGGCCGGCGGGTAGTACCAGGCATGGGCCGTCAGACCGCCCTCCGTTTCAAACTCGACGGCCTGGGGCATCGAGTAGTACGCGGAGTCCACATCGACTTCGTTCGATGTCCTGAGTTCCCGAATCTCGCGGCTGGCAAGGTCCAACAGCACCAACGTGGAAAAATGAGTGGGGCTGGCCGCCAGAAACAGACCATGCCGTTCGTTGGCCGACAGCGATGAGAACGACGAGTAGGGCGTATCGACAAGGTCCAAGTCCCCGGTGTCAAGGTCCAGAATCCCCAAGTTGCCGCCCGCGGCACCCGACCAGGTGCACAGAATGTGCGTCCGGTCGATGAACGCGTACTTCGACAGGCCGAACACCCACTGCGGCGCCCCGAACTCGGCTTCCATCGGACACACGTTGGTCGGAGCCTCGGTATCCATGCGGTACAGGTTCCACCAGCCGTCCGGATCCGCCACGCAAAACAATTCGTTGTCGGGAGACCAGGCCGGCTGGAAGATGGACACGCCGGACTCGGCCCAGACCAGCTCCGGCTGCACCGCCTCTCCGAACTCGTCCAGTTCCGTCATCCACAACTCGGTTTCGTCCCACGGCATGTCCGGATGGTTCCAGGCCAGCCAGGCCAGCTTGGTTCCATCCTGGCTGAGGACGGGGGAGGAATAGAAATCGTGGCCCTGGGCCATGACGACCTCCGAGCCGCGCGCTTCCGCGTCCACCATCACCAGCGTGTTTGCACACTCCTGGTTGGGCACGGAGTGGTCCTCGCGCACCGCGTACACGCGCCCGGTGGACCGGTTCACCGCAAAATCCGCGTATCGGCACTGGTTGGGCGGCAGGAACTGTTCGACGCGTCGCCGGCCCGATGCGCGCCAGGTGTACAGGCAGTCGTCGGCGAAGTTGCTGAACAGCACCTTGCCATCGAGAACCCCGTAGGGATTGCCACCGTACTCGTGCACCTTGGTTCGCACGCTGTACTGCCCCGACACCAGGTCGCGCGGCCTTTGTCCAATGGTTTGGCGCACCAGGGCATAGCGCCCTTCGTTGCCGGGCCGCATCTCCACCCAGTAGACATCGTCGTCCACCAGCTTGGGGTCGTAAATCGATATGGACTTCGAGGTCAGCAGTTCCGCCGTGATCGGGGACTGCCAGGATCCGCACGGTGCTGTCTTGGGCATTTATTCCTCATTCAATTGATGTCGCGGACAAAATTCGGACACGGGTCAGCTGCCGGCTCCCCCGCGTACTTCGCGCGCCTCACGCGCAGCCGTGGCAAGGGCGTCTTGGGCGGGCACGTACCCGGCCGGATCCAACGCCTCTTCCATCCAGCTGCTGACGACCGCCAATTCCTGTTCGAACGTCGTACTGGGGCGCAGAGGCACCGATGCACGAACCGTGTCCATGGCGGCACGCTGCCAATCGTACTTGGCATCGGCCATCAGCTCGTGTTCGTAGACATAGCGATAGGCCGGCTTGGGTGCGACATCGGCAATCCGCCGCTGCAGGGCAATGTTGTCGGGCCCCAGCCACCAGACCCCGAATGCCGCCGCGCCCTCTATGTTGCGGGCCCCGCGCGCCAGCCCCATGCAATTCGACCAGAATGGCGTCCCCGCCTTGGCCGAGTCGCGCTGCAACCGCATGTTGGCGCCAGTGGCGGCGAAATCCGCACTGCCGGCACCCTGGAACGTGTTGGCCACCGCACCGTGCAGATCAACCGATGTCATGATGGCGGTGCGGCCCTGCATCCACATCCCGAAGCCCCTTTCGTTCTCCGGCATCAGGTCCAACAGGACCATTTCCTGGAGCCAGGTGAGCGCCAGGAGCGCCACCTCTCCGTCCCACTTGATGTGGTCGTCGGATGTGTAGGGGTTTTCCTCCCCGCTCCAAATCATGGCCACCAAATCCGACAGGGGACTGAAGGCTCTGTCGAACGGAATCAGCGACGATGACTGCTTGATCGCCTGGGCGGCCAGCATGGTGTCGTCCCAGGTGACCGGAGGATCGGTTACCCCTGCAGCCTCCAGCGGGGCGTTCAGCCAAGCCAACGCGATTGAACTGACGTTGATCGGCAATCCCATCTGCTGCCCGCGGGCCCGGGCGGCTTCCCTCACCGGAAGATCCAAGCCTTCCATGATCCGGTCCGCGCCGGGCAATCCACCCTCTTCCAGATGGGCGTCCCAGGGCTGGATCAGGTCAAAGTCGAGCCAGTTCTGGGTCTCCGTGGGCATGGGAATGGGAAGAATGCCGTCGTAGGCACCGGAACCGTCCGCGGCAGCTTGGCTGGCTTGGTTGAACAGTCCGTCCAAGTCGCTTTCATGCAGCACAAGCGGCCAATGGGGATAGGCTTCGGACCAAGGGCCCTCCAGTGTTTCGAACTCCAATAGAAACAGGTACTCCTCGGCCACCAGCAGGTTGAGGTCCCTGATTTCAGGCGTGGGTTCCGGCCGGCTGAGGAAGCCGGGCCGACGACAGGCTGCCACCGAAGCCACGATACCGGCGGTGCCCGCGAGCCTGAGCACCGACCGGCGGCTCACCGCCGTTGCCGCGGAAAGTCGAGTTGGGATCACGATTTGCGTTTCCAATATGGTGTGGGGATCGCCACCGCACTGGGCGGTGCGCAGCCAGCCACCGAAGTCCAAGTCCTTGTTGGGCTCGGATTCTACAGAATGGCGCTCGTGCCATGGCCCGTGCCTGCTTCGGTCCTGTCGCGGAAACTCCCCCCCAAAGCCAGATTCTCCATGGGCCTTCCCGGACGAGCATCCGTCGTACCCGTGAACATTGATCGGACCTCGCAACCTTATAATGCGGCAGCCACGGTTCCGGCACGCCCCAATCTTGCCTATCCATGCCCATTGCCAATCCCATGCCGCAAGGTGCCTGGCTGCACCGCGAAGCCGATGCCGTTCTCGGAATTCTGGGAACGGCCGGTGAAATCGTGTCCGGGTACTTTGCAAAGGACACGGACGTGGAGTTCAAGAACATCGACGAACCCGTGACCGCGGCGGACCGGGAGTGCAGCGCGTTCATCACCTCCAGCCTCAGGAATGCCTTTCCGGACGACGGCATCCTTTCGGAAGAAGAGCTCGACACGGCCGAACGGTTGGGCAAGGAGCGGGTTTGGATCATCGATCCCCTCGATGGCACCCAGGAATTCGTGACTGGACTGCCGCAGTTCGTGATCATGGTGGGCTTGGCAGTTCATGGGAAGCCATGCCTGGGCATCGTCTTGCAGCCGACCTCGGGTCTGGCGTACATCGGAATTCCGGGCACGGGCGCCTGGGTCCACCGGGACGGTTGCACGCTTCCGGCCCGTGTCGGCCACCGGAATGAACTGTCCCGCATGCGAGCGGCGGTGTCGCGCAGCCACCTCACCCCATTGATGGAGACCTGTCTCGATGATGTGGGCTTCGCAGAGCGCACACGCATCGGCAGCGCCGGCCTCAAGGCGGGTCTGGTGGCCGAAGGCCGGGCGGATTGCTGGTTCCACGCATCCATTGGCCTCAAGGAGTGGGACGTCTGCGCACCGCACGCCGTGCTGGAAGCCGCAGGCGCCACCGTGACCGACTGCTGGGGCCGCGACCGCAGATACAATCAAGCCGACTACCACCTGCGCCACGGCGTGATCGCCTCCAACGGCCATCGGCATGCGCAGTTGATCGGCCACATCAGTCGCGTGTGCATCGACCATGGTTTCCATAGGGACAATGGGTTTGCCTAAGGCTTTCGCGACACCTACCGACCAATGCGGCGGACTGCCGTGAACCGTTCACCCGGATGGCCCAACCTGTTGGGCCTGGTCGATCCCGATCCCAAGGACCCGGACGGACTGCAAACCGCCTTGGGCCACCTGCCCGGCTGGGCGGTATTCCAGCGCAGCCTGTTCAGCGATGCCACCGTGTACCGGGGCGACGACTGGACCGGCCTGTCGGACGCAGGCACAGCCGTCATCTGCTGTCTTGAGTGGGAGTCCGGCTCGGGCGGCACGGTTCCCGGAGTCGAACACTTGCCGGCCTTTGCCAGCCGCTGCCGCGAATATGTGCAGGGCACACGGGGATGCCACATCTGGGTTGTGGGCGACGAACCCAACCGGTCAAGCCAATGGCCGGGGGCCGCAGCCGATCCGCATCCCGATGCCAAAGGCACCTTGGAGGTGCTGCCACCACGGTACTTGCCCGGCCGATATTCGCAACTGACCGGTCACGCCTCCCCTGCAACCGCCTCCGACACGCACCCGATCACCCCCGAACAGTATGCCGAGTGCCTGCAACAGACCGGGGCCGCAATCAGATCGGTGCCCGATCACGAGGATGATCTGATCCTGTGTGCGGCCGTTGCTCCCTGGAACGCCGACTTTCGGGATCCCGACAATCCCAGCGGCGACTGGATCGGCTACTTCGAGACCGTCTGCGCAGCACTGGGTGCGGACGATCTCCAAGGTTTTGCGCTGCACGCGGCCGCATCCGGATCAGACCTAGGGGAAATCACAACCGAAGAGCATCTGGCCTTTCCCTTTGCCGGCCGCAGGCGCGGCTTCCGGGCCTACCTGGACTTCATCCACGCCATCCCGCCACGGTTCCACCACCTGCCGGTGTTCATCACCGAGGTGTCGCGACTCGAGCCCTGGAGCAATGACGACAACGGTTGGACCGGAGCCGTCATGGCGGACATCCAATCCCACAACCGGACGCGCATCCAGAATCCGATACGGTGTGCGGCCCTGTACACCTGGAACAGCAAGTCGCCGTGGACGCTTCGGGGCAAACCCCTGCTCGCGGCGGACATCGCCCGTTCCATCGCCGCGCTCGAAGTGCGCCGGTATCAGGACGCCCTGCTGCCGGTCGCGTGGACCCGTGTCGAGGTCCCGGCAAGGGTGGAGCCGGACCGGCCTCTGACGGTGCATCTGGCCTTTGAAAACGCCGGTGCGGAACCCTTGGCCGCCAGTGGCGACGCGCCGGTGCGCATTAGCTGCATGTTGGGCCGCACGGATCCCGTATCCGGCAACTGTATCGTCGAGACGGACCGGCGCTTCCCGTTGCCGAGCGACCTCGGTCCCGGACAGGGATGTGAAGTGTCAATCGAACTGGAGACTCCCAAAAGCGCCACCGACATCACCCTCTTCATCGGTATCATTCCGGCAGGTTTTCTCTGGTCGGCTACGGTAGTCGAGGATGCCATACAGGTACCCTTGCGCCAGGAACCGGAGGAAGAGGTCGAGCCGGAAGAGGCAACGGCCGCGGATGCTGCCGACCACGGTGCGGGAGAACCAGATGCCGAACCAGCGGCCAAGCCCGCGGCTGCCTTGGAAAGTGAGGAGGACCCAACCCGCGACCTTGAGGATGAGCTTCCATCACCCCGCACAGCGACTGCCGCCTCAACGGAAACGGACATTGTTGCCGAAGAGCCGGGGAGGGCCGAGCCGGAAGAATTGACCGATGATGAGGAAGAGAAGGCGTCGGAACCCGTTTCGAAATGCCCGGACCCCGAAGTCCGTGAACCCCCTGTAGTCATCGATCTGAGCGCCTTCTTTTTCCGCCGCCTTGCCGAGAACTCCACGGCACGCGTCCTGGCGGACGTTACCAGGATTGTTTTTGTCGAGTCCCGCTTCGACGGGGACCCGCCCATCAACGAGATCACAGACCACTTTGCCAAGCAAGGCTACGAGCAGGTCCCGTTGCACTTCCTGATTGCCGAACCGACCTGCATCTACCAGGTCCACAAGGCGGAGCACAACCCAATCCCCTACGCCGCAAACCTGACATCCGCCGTTGTGCTGAGCCTGCCCAAGGCACAGGGCGACACCCATGGCTGGCTGTCGCGGTTCGACGAACTGGCCGACACGGTGTTCGAGGTGCTGGCCACGATCTTCAACGGGAACCCGCCGCCCGAACTCGAGGTGGGCGTGGACACCCTGGATGGGGACCTGGGCTTCAAATCCGGTGCCAGCGACCACTTGGAGGACATTTGCCTGCTGCTGTCCAGCCGTTGGACGGACGGCGTGGACAATCCCGTGCCCCTGACGTTCGTTCCGGTGGCACTGCCATTGGAAGGCTCGCCCCCCGTAGCCCGGGAACCGGACCCGGACGAGGCAAGCCCCGAAATGGAGACCAAGGAACCGGACACCGACACGATGCCGGACCCAACAGAACCGGACATCACCGAAACAGCCGAGCCCGCCGAAACAGCAGCCGCCGGCATCGAGCCGGTCCTGACCTTTGACGACGACTCGGGGTTTGTCCAGTTGGAGCGAGACTCCGCCCGTTGGCTGAACCTGCGCTTCTCCCATTTGCAGGCCACTTCGGTTTGCCTCTGGGTCTCCGGTGAAAACGGCACATTGCCCCTGGCACAGCTCCGGCGGATCCACAACATGGCTGCCTCCGAGGTGTACTGCCACTATGTGGTTGAACCGTCAGGCCGCATCCTGGACACCGGCCGACCCGCGGCCGCGCGCGAGCACTTGCCTCCCAAGTACAAGGAGGCAATCCACATCTGCCTGCGGGGGCGCGTGCCCCATCCCCAACGGAACTTGGATCAACTGGACTCCTGCAGCAGCCTCCTGGTGGAACTGTTGCACAGTCCGGGCATCGCGGACCGATGGCAGGCGATCGGCGGAAGCCTGGCCGATGTCCTGCTCGTTGGAAGCAGCCGGTGGCAACACGGTCCGGCCTGGTCCGATGCCGTGACAGCCACGGTTAGCGAGGTGGATGTTGACCAGGATCCGGCAGCCGGATCCGAACATCAGCCGTTGGAAGGGCAACCCCGCAGTGCCGATCCGTTGTCGAGCGCGGGCGCGGAGACCGGCAAACCGGACCGCGGTCCCCGGACGGAACCTCCCAACTCATCCGTGACCGGACAGGGAGGCGGTGGCGTTGACGCACCGCCCATCGTCGACCGGGTTGGCACCATTCCCAAGCACCCCGTCCTGGACTTCCCCAAGCGGCAGCTCAGCGCGATACGGCAAATCGTGGTTCACCACTCCGGGTTTCCCAGTCACGTGACCCCATATGCCATGGCCGAATCCCTGGTGCTTGACCAGCTGGCCATGGACGGCACGGAACCGGGGCTGCCCTACCACTTCTTCGTCCAGGTCGACGGTACCGTGGAACAGATCCACGACCTGTCGGTGGCATGCCACTCAACGCAGGACGGTCACGACCGCATCGTGGCCGTGTGTCTGGCGGGCACGTTCAGCCAGGGCATCAACCCCACACCCCTGCAACTTGAACACGCCGGACATCTGATTGCCTGGCTGCTGCAAACCTGCTATTTGTCCGAGGCGGACATCGCCGGTCACCGCGACGTGGACCCGTTCGAGGAGGTGTGCCCCGGCGAGGAATGGAGTTCCGGAAACAACTGGAGCCAAACACTCCGCTACCACATTTCCCGCCATCTGTCGGGCAACCCTGCGGATGCGGTGCCGGTGTCCTGATGTCCCTCGCAGACCTGATTGGAAACAGCCCGGGAGACGAACTGGGGGCCGGATTCAGGGTTAAGTTGCCGGCCTTCACGGGACCACTGCACCTGCTGTTGGCACTACTGGAACAGAACGATTTGGACATCGCCGAGGTCAGCCTGGTGACGGTCACCTCGGCCTACCTGGAGGCAATCGAGGACATGGATGCCCTGCCTGCGGCATCCGTGTGCGCCTTCCTTGATGTCGCCTCCAGGCTCATGGTGCTCAAGGCCAGGTTCCTGGTCCCCGACCTTGCGCCGGACGAGGATACCGAGGACGACGCCGACATCTCGGACCTCTTGGACCAGCTGACCGAACTGAGCCGATTCGCGGGTCCGGTGAGCGCACTGAAACAGCGCCGGGATGCAGGCTTGCACTCTTTTCAACGCCAAGCCCCGCTGCCCCAACAGCGTGTGGTCAACGTCGCGGCACTGGAGAAGCCTTCCAAGCTCAGGTCCGCCATGGTGAAACTTGCCCGTTTTCTGCCCCGCGTACAAACCGTCCAGGCCCCGACCATACCCAGCTTTACGATTGCAGGCCAGGCCAAGGCCCTCCTGGCCTATCTGCGCCGCTGGCAGGAAACGGGCAGTCAACGTTACCGATCTTTTTTTGCGATGTTTGAAGCAGGCTCCTCGCGGGCGGAGATCCTGGCCACCTTCCTTGCCATGCTGGAGATGATCAAGTCGCAAACCGTCTCGGCCCGCCAGGAACAACCGTTCGGCGACATCGGCGTCCAGTTGACGGCACCCGCGGCAACCCGATTGCCCGCCGACGGGAGCACCGAAGCAACGTGAGCCGCACATGCGAGCTGTGTCAACGACAGGAAGGACATAGAGGTGTCAAGCTGGGGCGAGGATACCTGGGACGACATCCCGAACGCGGATCCTGACCACGGCACCGAGCCGCCGGAAGACATGCCGGCAAGGCTCCTGGAGTACATCCCGGGCTTCCCGGTCTGGAACGACTCAGGTTGTGCCTACGTCCAGGCCACGGCCTACGACCTGAACGCCAACTTCAAGCATCTCTCCTTTGGCGGACATGTGGTATCCGCCTTGGATTCCCTGGTTGCAACCTTCAACCTGCCCGGATCGCTTGGGGGCACCACGGTGACCGAATGCCTGTTCCTGGACTGTGAAACCACTGGTCTGGGCCGGTCGAGCCTTCCCTTTCTGATTGGCGTCGGCACCTTCGAGACCCTGTCCGAAATCGATTCCCGCGCGCTGAAGCGCAATGCCGACGGCAGCCTGGTACTCGGTGAAGGTGCTGTCAACCCGGGTCCAACGGGCACCGGCGACGCACCGACCCACTTTGTGATCAGGCAACTGTTTGCCTGGCATCCCCGCGAGGAATGCGCCGTTCTCCAGGTTCTGCAGGACCTCGCGGCGTCGCGCCCGGTATGGGCCACATTCAATGGCGATGCCTTCGACATTCCCCTTATTCGCGCCCGGTACCACACAAACCTGGTTTACTTCCCCGAGCTTCCGCTGAACGATCCCTTCACCGACCACGCGGCCATCCAACTCGACCTCCTGCCACTGGCCCGCAAGCTTTGGCGCCGCCGCATCGGCAGCTGCTCCCTGTCCAATTGCGAACACGCGGTCCTTGGACTTGCCCGTGCCCAGCAGGACGTTCCGGGAGCCCTGATTCCCGGCATGTACCGGCAATACATCGAAACCGGACGGGTTCACGATATGGTCCGGGTCTTCTATCACAACCGCCAGGACATTGTGACGATGCCGTTCCTGCTGGAACGTATGGTTCAGGCCATAGGTTCCGCGGCCGCACAATCCGGTGCGGACCTGGCTGGTGAGGATGCGTTGTCGCTGGCAGTGGTTGCCTTCAACAACAGCGATCCGGAACGGGCCAGAATTCTGCTGCATGCCGCGGTCCGGGCCTTGCAGGGCCAACCAGCCCAGGCGGATGCCTTCCGCCTGCTGGCCCTGCACTACAAGCGACAAGGGGACTGGGACCGGGCCGTCCGTTTGTGGGAACGCTGGATCAGCACCGCCACGGTGGACACCGTGCATCCGTACATTGAACTGGCGAAGTATCACGAATGGCAGTCGAAGGACCTCGACCAAGCCGACACCTACACCCGGTGGGCCATGTACGTGAGGGAAAGCAGCCCGTTCCGGCATCCACCGCAAACTGCCGCCGAACTGCAACACCGCCTGACGCGGATCGGCCGCAAGCAAAGGCGGTTGGCCCGATCCTGACCACGCGGAAATGGCGGACGAATCTTGGGTTCAACGAACCCGTCCATGTACAATCCGCGTCCTGTCAATCCTCGGTAGCTCAATTGGCAGAGCGTGCGGCTGTTAACCGCAATGTTGTTGGTTCGAGTCCATCCCGAGGAGCCAGGTTTCCCGCTGCGAGGAATCGCGGCGTACCGGTTAGCACGAGACCCCGGAGGGTGATCCATTCGGGGTCTTGTCGTATCCGGCCTTTTTCAGGGAACTGCACCCTTTCGGACACACTTCCGGGTCGCCGATCTGCAAATCCATCGGGGTGCCACACCTGCAACCATAGGGGTTGCGGTCCGCGATCTTCGGCTCTCGGTTGTTGGTCCTACGTTGTTCAGTGGCTGGCTTCGCCACTACTCCCTGCGTTTCGATGATGCCCATGCCGGTAGACATCCACCTGTAGCCAGACCACCAAGGCCCGACAGTTCACGGGCCAACAACCCTTGCCATCAGGGCGAACCCATTGCGGGTGCCGGCGAGGATTTGCGCCGAGGAAAATCTCACGGCACTTGCGCCCAGGACCGCTCCAGGAGTTCGGCCGGGATCATGAGGTTCCAGCCTCGGACCCACCGGCAACCCTTGGGCCTGCTGCGCGCCAGGTAGTGGGGATGTCGCGGGCGGATCTCGCGCAGCGTGTCGAGGTGCGCTGCCTGCACCATCAACGGTTCCCGATGCTGCTCGAGGAAGAATCCCACCTTCGCAGCGGTGGTCGCGTTCCCCAACAGGCAGGTGTACGCAATGACCTGATCCAGGTTGAAGAACTCCACCGACTCCAAGGACCGCCAGATCTCTTCCCAGCTGCCCGTCAACTCAGGCCGATCCAGCACATCCACCAAGGTGCGTTCGTGGTCGGTCACCCGCACTTCCACACCGGCACGATCATGCCGGACGACCCCGAACATTGACTCGTCCTTCGCCAAGAGCGGTGGTGGCACGGACACACCTCGGAACTCGCGCGATTGAAATGTGAGCGGGAGCGACTTGCGCGCCGAGACGTAGACCTGACGCCAATGGGCCGAGTAGGCCCGGCCGTGGAACTCCAAGGCCGTGTGATAGGCCAG
>CAZMKQ010000085.1:0-21298 GCA_964566955.1 uncultured Caldilineaceae bacterium
AAGTTTGACTGTCAACTATTCGATATAAGCCCCGACACTTTCGTCATAGTGGCATCCATCGGAGTGAAGAGTCCTCCCCTTGTCCCTGACGACATCCGGACCATCCGGGAAGGGCTTGGCCTAACGCAACGCGAAGCGGGAGAACTCCTTGGGGGAGGCCCCAAAGCCTTCGCCAAGTATGAAGCGGGGGAGATGACCCCATCCACCGCCTGTAATAACCTCCTCAGGGTTCTCAGGGCCAATCCGAGTGCACTCAACACCCTCCGGCCCGAGCGTGCGGACCATATCCCGACTGCACTGCCGCTTCCGTTTGAGGTGACCAGCCAGCACTGGGCTGCTGTCTTGCAGCAGGCGTTCCCGAAGTTTATCGATTCGCTGCTGTGGACGGAAGCTTCCAGCCATGGAGTGCAAAACCCTGACATCCACGTCGCCGACAACATCAACGCTCCGGATGGGGGAGAGGACGGACACATCAGTTGGGAAGAGGGCCCTGCGCGAACGCCCTTCCTGCCCGGCAGATTCTGTCATTTCCAACTCAAGACCGGACCCGTCGGACCAGCAATGGCAGGTAAAGAGGTATTGAAGAACAACGGTGAGATCAAACTGAGGATCCGGTCAGCCCTTGAGAGGGGAGGGCACTACATCGTCCTGAACACTCACTCGTGTACGCAACAGCAGATTGATACCAATCCATCACGATTGAGTTGCTTGCGTATCGCTACTCCCACCGACATCGACGACACTCAAACTCCGCCCACCAAGCCCTGGATGAGTCTCGAACCGCGTGTGAAACAAGAGGCTCATGACAGGAGGCCTCGGTTACATGGTGCGCATCTGTCCCGTACCAGTCAGGTGCTCGCGATGGTCTGAGGGCTCACGGATTTTCTCCATACGCTTATCGAGGATGCGCCCGGCATCCTCCCACATGCGTTTCTCCAAGGCGTGCAATTCGTCCCCGGTCGGATTGCGGATGGTGGATGTCCGCCCTTCCGTGAAATCCTCGTATGCGCGTAGTTGAAACCGACACCGCTCGATGTTGTACTGGATGAGTCGACACTCGTTCACAAGCCGCGCACGATCCCAATCCGGGTTGGGGTTTTCCAGATGCCAAGCAACGTTGTCCTGAAACTCGGCCATCATGCGCTGCATGTGTCGGTAGTGGTAGTCGTTCTCGATGTGCATCATGGCGCGTTCACCGTGGACAAGTTCAAGGCCACCAGCCCCCTGGGGTTTGGGTCGGTACCGAAAAACCGGTAAGGCCGCAAGGCTTCCATGGAGTTGAAGTCACCCTTGAACAAGGCCCTCTGCTCTACGGGGTTCAGCATCCCAGGACGCATGCAGGCAGGGAGCATATCGAGGTCCACGCCTGATTCCTCCATGTCCCAGCACGCATCGTAGTCGCCAGGATTGGTCTTGTCGGTTACAAAACTCCCATCCAAGTACAGAACTTCCACCCCAGCCCGATACAGAACACAGCAGGCTGTTTGCAATCCTTGCAGTAGCTCTTGGCGTTTGGCACTCCGGCCGAACCTGGTTGTTACGGCTTGCCAGTCTGCCTCGTGAATGCCATCCGGCAGGAAGCCCCGGTCATCGAAACCGGGCAACCCGTCCTCTTCCCTGTTGGGTTCCTGGCGATCGCTTGGAGATTTCAGAAACATGTCGGGAGAGTCTTCCTGCGAACCTTGCGGGCATCCTACCACGCTATTTTGAGACCCGACACCGCCTTCCTCCCGGAGCAGGGCAATTGCATCTAAATTGGACGGGCTGACGAGGTAGACGCAGGACTGCAATGGACGCCTCCGGATTCAGCCTGCGGAGTACCCTTCGGGGACAGCCCGATGCCTTCGTCCCTGGCCGAGATGCTGGATGCCCTGACATCTCCGTCCGACGACACTCCAAGTAACCCAATCGTGATGGATTGGTATGAAGCCCGAGAGGACTGCATCCACACAACACTCCGAGGTGCTGGCCTGGACATTGGTGATGACCGGATTCACTTCTATCCAGCCGAAAAACTCTCCGATTGGGTTAACTGCCATCCGACAATGGCTCACCGGTTGCTGGAAATCGCGGAGCCTGGACTGCGCGGGCCGTTTCAATCCTGGGACCACTGGAACATTGAGCACAAGTCCTTGCCTTGAGTGGGGGATGAGCGTCTTGACAAACTCCGCCGATTTCTCCAGGAAACCGTTGGGATTGCACAGCCGCGCAGTGTTGCCCGTGTCGTTGGACTGGCCGGGATCGGGAAGTCCCGCCTTGTTCTTGAGGCAACAGGCACTCTTGGAAACTTGGTGATGTACGCAGTCGAAGGCGTGGCCGGTTCAGAAGACATCAGGAGCACTGTCCGGAAACTGGCCGCCAGCGGGAAACGGGCCATTGTGATTGTTGACGATTGCGCTCCCGAGACACACCGGGTACTTGCTCCAATGGTCTCGCTGGAAACCAGTCAGTTGTCTCTTCTCACCCTGGACAGTGAAGTGCTGACCGAGACACAGAGCGGATCCCCTGCACTCCATGAGCATGAGGTTGAAGAAGCATCCTTGTCCATGATCGACGACATGGTGTCCAGGATTGCTGCCGACTTGCAGGATTTGGACCGCCGACGGCTGGTTCGATTTGCCCGCGGAGTTCCCGGCATCGCCATCACTCTTGCGCAGGCATGGAATCGATCCATGCCGCTTGCCCTCGCCACCGATGAGGAGCTCATTGACCCCTATGTCTTGGGGCGGACCCGGCGCGAACCCGAACTCTTGCTCAAAGCAGCTTCTCTGCTTGCGGCATTCGGGCTTGTTGGGATTGACATCGAGGCGGATGACCAACTCACGAAAATCGCTGGACTGGGACGCCATCTGAGTCCTGACGATCTGCGGGTGGGAGCGAAACGGCTGGCTGCACGGAAGCTTGTCGCCCAACGACGGGGAAGGTACGTTGCAATCAAGCCCAGCCCTATCACAATGCGACTGGCCGAACGACAGTGGGCCGAGGAATGGAGCAAGGACACTTGGGACATGGTTTTGGCCGACAACTCCGCGTCTACCTCGTTCGCTGATGACCTAAGGCTCAATGTCCGGGCAGCGAAACAGCTCAAGTCCCTGAATTCGTCCGATGTCTCCAAAGCCGTGGTGAACCACGTCTGCCGTTTTGGGGGTCCCTTCTTTGGGCCGGACAAACTCCTGGTGGAGGGGTATGCCGAGGTTCTTTCACTGCTGGCTGAGATTGACACCGGCATCATTGCAGACCTGTTGAAGTATTCGCTGGCCAAGGTTGAAGACCTGTCGAGCGTCGTTGAGGAAACCCGGACGCACCTTGTCCGGGCCCTAATGAAAATCGCCTTCAAAGCCGACACCTTTGAGGACGGTGCACGTCTCCTGCTGTGCTTGGCCGCCGCGACGAGGGACGACAGAGACAACGCCGCCGAACAGTTTGTGTCGCTCTTCCCTCTGCGCTTTGGAAATACGGAAGCTGATGGAACGCAGCGACTTGACCTGCTGGACAGCCTGTCCAAAACGGATGACACGATCCGGAAGGAGATTGTCATCGGAGCACTGACGGCAGGGCTGGAACTGGAACACTTCTCGCGCGATGTGGGTCCGGAAGTACATGGAACTCGCCCTGCACTCGCCTCTTGGTGTCCTGAGACAAAGGAAGAGGCTTGTGCCTATGTTCGCGGGTGTGCCACGCGGCTCATTGCCTTCGCAACACAGAGCGATGATATCGGCGCACTGGCACGCAACTGCTTGGGGCCAAATCTGGCAGTGCTAATCCAAGTCGACTTCATCGATATTGCCGAACTCGCTGTCGGGCAGGTAGGGACTGCTGTTGAACATTGGCCAGAGGCACGCAATACCCTTGGCTTGTACCTCTCGCGCTGCTGCACCGATGAACCCAGTGAACTGGCAGACAGGGTTCAGGCGATGATGGACCGGTTGACACCCACAAGCCTGGAAACACGAGTGCGGTTCCTGGTAACCGATACACCTTGGGAATACTTGAACACGGGGAATGACAGTTACGAGGAACAACAGCAGCGCTGGGAGAAAGCGGTACGAGAGCTTGCAGCCGAGGTCGTCCAGCAACCGAACACCCTCCAGGCACTGTTGCCGCAACTGAGCGGCGGGCGGCAGCAGATGGGCCGTGAATTCGGGCGAGGAATCGCGGACTTCGCGGGTTCGTGGGACGACTGGCTGGAGCCCATCATTCTGGAAGTCGAGAAAACACCGGAGACGGAGCGAGACTATGGCCTGCTCATGGGTTACGTCCAAGGATTCTCAGACGATCAACCGGATGCAGTGGAGGATTTCAAACGGCGAGCCGCAAAGTCGCCCACTCTCGCCCCGACACTTCCCTTGATGTGTTCAATTCTGGGGCTTTCTCAGTCTGACATTGTCCTGCTGGTCGATGCTCTGGAGGATGGGTCGCTGCTTCCAGAATGTCTGACTTGGGATTCCCTCGGCATGGGCTTGAAAAAAATCCCGTCTGTCGAGATGTTTCCCCTGCTTGACGCCATGCTGGCTCACAGCCGCGAGGGATTCGCAGGTGCCTTGGAACTCCTGGGACTCTATGTCTACGGAAACCACAACGGGCTGGAGGACTTCCGTCTGCAGATCAGAAAGATTGCCGACAACGCTCTGCGTTGGCCTTGGCGCAATCTGCCGAACTCGGACATGGCTCGGAATTACTTCGACGACTTCCTTACATGGATGTTGGAACGAGGACCGGACGACCCTGAGGCATCTGCCACAGCTCGTGCTCTTGCAAAAGCAGCAGTGAACGTCACAGACTACGACCAAACTCACACGCTGAAAACGGTACTTCCCATTCTCCTTTCCAAGTTTCCGGGCGTCGTCTGGCCACTCATCGGCTCGGCCATCGTTGAGGATGACCCGCGTCAGCGATTCCTCTTCGAGACGATGTTGCGCGCACCGTCTTGGTTAGACTGTGGCGAGACCTGCGCGCCCATCCTGAAACTCCCGGAAGACACCCTATTCGCATGGTGCCGTACCCATCCGGAACGCGCCCCCGTCTTCGTGGCAAAGACGGTGCCTTTCCTTCTCTCGGATGGCGATGCCGACGATGGCTTCTGTGTGCATCCGGTCATGATGCAGCTGATCGAAGAGTTTGGAAGCCGTGAGGACTTGATTGATGCAGTTGTCACAGCCATGTGGACTAAGGTTCGACCAATGCCGGAGGAACATCTGTGGATAATCTGCCGCGAGCAAGTAACCAAGCTGCTACCGCACCCACACCCCAACGTTAGGCGTTGGGCAAAGGTCATGCTTCGAAGACTCGGAGAATTGATCGACCAATCCCGCGTTAGGGACGCAGAGGTGGAGGCTCGTATGGAAGACTGACACTGTGCTGCGATTCCGGGCAGGCATGGAGAGTGAACCTTCGACGAATACACCGTCTGTAGCTGGTACTCCAGCGAGAGAGACGGGTTCGGCCTTCTCCGGCCATCCTGATGCCTTTGGGTGGCGCAAGGTTTGCCACTACCACCGCTGGCAACGACTGCAGGTTGACTTACAACTGTAAGTATTAGGCGCATCAGGGCCACTGGCTGCTTGATGAACCAAGTCAGCACCCGCGCGCCCGACCGCGTCTACACCCTGGCTGGTTTTCTTCTCCACCTGGCCTGTTCAGCCAAGTAGTGTGCCAGGTTCGTGTGTTTGATCTCATCGGCAACCACCTGCTCCGGGAACACAATGTCAGCATGGCACGGATTTTCGTCAGTCGGAGTGCTGACCACTTTCATGTTGCACTTCTCCTCCACACGTTGCACTCTAACCTCGGCCCATCCGTAAAACGTCCTGTTCGTCCCCCTGCTCTGTGCTTTCCGGTCGCACAACCCGACCAGATCAAATTCAGGCAGTACATCCAGGACATCAACGGAGAATTCAGCTTCGCCCTTTTTCAAAAACGCTCGGTACTTGATCCTTCCGGTAGCCTTTGAGAATTCACTGCTTGAGAACAATCTGTGTCCAATCAGCGTACGAGGTGTGATGCTCAAAGGCTTCTGATACAAAGTAGTAGTTGGGTTGGACATGCGACCGTACTGTTTCCTTTTGAAGATCAGAGAAGGCTTGCTCAATGAATGAGTTCACACACACATCATCGCCAGAGAACAGCTTCCCTCTGATGTCATTCCCAATAACTACTGAGCACAATACTTGGCCATCTGGCCTGCAAATTAACAGGACAGACGAAGAGTACTCTTCCCCTCGAACATAGGCATCAAGCACGATCTCACCGTCATCTGTTGGGTAGATGTCAAACCTGACATGATACCGAGACAGCACATCGGGAAACAGCAGCTCTGCACAAGCAAAAACCTCGCCACTCGGCTCAGAGTACCCAAACGCTTTGGCATCTTCGAGAACTGATTCCCAGTAGCGATCAAGGTTCGGTGGTTCATTTGCACGGGATGGGGAAAACCACGACGCCATGCCGAATCGTTCAGCGATACTGATTGGTGATTCCCCAATAGTGTACTTGGCAATACCGAAGACACTTGTGGTATCTTCGGACGTGCGGGCATATTCAAGAATCATCTTCTGCACCCTCAGCTTGCTCGGTATGCTCAACGGCCTCAGGAATGACTGCGTTGAATGCCTGACCTATTACACTTGCAATGTCCAAGGGAAGTACAAGGGTTGCCTGAATCTCTCTGACAAGCGTGTCAGCAACACGGGTCTCTTCTGGCAGCTCTTCTTCAATGTCGAAGGATGCCTCGGGTGGCAAGTCAGGATACTCGTTATACAAATGTATTGTGATCTTATTGGGGCCAGCCGCAGCAGTGGCCAGTGCCCCATGGATTACAGGAACTACATGGTTGGAAGCATACCTGTACTTGAGTGTTAGTTTCTGATCCACTGTTGAACCTCCAGGCACTGTTGTATGCCTTCTTGGACTTGGATTACAGCAACACGCATGGCATACCGCTCAGGGACGATAGCGCAAAGTCCCCGTCGGTAACGGGGGGCTGGCTTGCCAGCAGTCTTGCTACTTCGTGCCGACGACCGTGCTAGGTCGTCTAGGATGATTGCGATGGGCTGCGGACGACAGCGTCTATCCGAGCGAATTGTGTCCGTCGGCGAGGGTCAATTACTTGGGGCCGACAACATCTTTCTCATTGGCGTTCATGTCCTACTCCGAGTTTTGAGGCGGTGATTTGACACCACCAAGGTGGTGTGTCGCGACGACTCTATCACAGATTTTGCATGGTATGGTACACATCGACCCTTGACATAAGCACTCAAGACCCCGCAAAACACTCGGAAATCGACGAAGCACAGCGCCTCTCGATTGGTCTATGGTTCGGACACATTCAATCAAGTTAAGTCTGAAGTACTGTTGGTTGGGCCTCGGCCTATCACGCCGGAGTCGGCTGGATTCCGTGTCGGTCGCCAAGACAACCGCTGTTTTAAGGGCAACGGGAACCCCTCTTCCGAACCGGGGCCGGTGTGATGGGCCGGCCTCACACGGGACTGGCATCAGGCAACCGATGCTCGTCCTCCGGCTCCCATGCCGCCGTAGACCCCGCCAGGATTGCCGGCACCGGATCATCGGGCCGGGGCTTGCGGTCCTCCGGGAAGCGTCACGGGGCCGGCTCCGCTTTCGACGGCATCACACGCGGGTCGGGCTTCACCCTGTTTGACGGGCGACCCTGACGGGTGCGCAACCCCACGCGTGCCGTGAGCTCGGACACAACACCGCAACGGGTCCGGCACACCGCGCGGAGACCGACCCGGTTCCGGGCGGTGTCGCGCAGGTACGGTGCGAGGGTCTGGCGTCGGTCGTCCCATCGACAGGGATGCTTCGGCCTGTACGGGCCGGTTCCGGGCCATACCGCGTGCCATTCTGCCAACGGTGCCTCAACGCCGCCCGCGGCCCGCGGCATGGCAGGCCCCAGCCCACGGCCACGCGCCGGCCCGAGATCGCGGTCCAACGGTACAATCCCCGAAGGACCGCCCGGTCCTTCGACCCATCCGGTTTGACCAGCATCGCCATGAGCACCACCGCCTTCGACCCGGCCGGGACGGACACCAACATTCTGGTGCCCTATCCGGACCCGCCCCCCCGACATCCCGACGAGACGAGCAGCTTCCGACACCTCACCAACACCGGCGGCGCACACTACCTGGGGATGCACTTCCGCAACCCCACCACCCTGATTGCCGGCGAGCTGTATCTCGTGCCGAAACCCGGACGCGGCATCAGGGGGCTGCGCGTGCCGGACATGATGGTGGCCTTCAACGTGAACCCGGAGGCCTGCTACCGGCGCAACGCCTACGTGATCTCCGAGCAGGGCAAGCCGCCCGACTTCGTGCTCGAGGTCGCCTCGGAATCCACGGGACGCGTCGATGTCGAGGACAAGCCGGCCGCCTATGCGGCCCTCGGCATCCCCGAGTACTGGCGCTTCGACGAAACCGGAGCCAGTCACGGCACGCGGCTGGCCGGGGACCGGCTGGTGGCGGGGCGTTACCAGCCGATCGAGATCACGGAGTTGGCCGACGGCAGCCTGGAGGGCTACAGCGAGGCGCTGGAACTGTGCCTGCGCTGGGAGGAGGGCCGACTCCAGTGGCACGACCCCGAGACGGGGGCAGCCATCATGACGCTGGCCGAGATGGAGAAGATCGCGGCCGCAGCCGAACGCCGGGCGGAGGCGGAGCGGCAGGCGCGACTGGCGGAGCGGCAGGCACGGCTGGAGGCGGAGCAGCGCGCCGAAGAAGCGGAACAGCGTGCCATGGGGGCGGAACAACGCGCCGCGTCGGAACGACAGGCAAGGTTGGAATCGGAACAGGCCGCGGACGCGCGGATCCAGGCTCTGGAGGAGAAGCTGCGCCGTCGCGCCTCCTGAACCCATCCGTGGTTGTCCACCTGCGCCGATGCCGCTCTCCGGTGTCCGGTCTCCCACCGGTCCAGGCATCGTGGGGCATGTACAGGACCGGGCCTGAGGTTCCGACAATCCGGAAGCGGCCGGTTTCCAACGGCTGCCATACGGTACATCGACAGTTCCAGCGGAGCATCGTCCCGGTGCTTCCCGCCCAGGCCGTACAACAGACGCGATGACTTCCGGAACCGCTTCCTGACCGCCAGTGATGGCGAATATGTGGCCGCGCTGCGCGCCACGTACACATCGGTGTATCACCGGACCGGCGCATGGGGATTCAGTGGAATGGGGGCGGCCATGGCCGCGGGTGCGCAGCATGCCACCCGCAACGGATCACTGCCCAAAGAACGCTGCCCGGCCCGGCAACGTGCACCCCACGCTCCCAGGCCGGGGTCCCTAAACCCCAATCCACCGAAGGGATGAGGGTGGCATTGCGATTCAGGGATGAGTAAAGTGCTCCCGGCCTCGGGGATAATGGTTTTCGACCAAGGAAACCACCCTGAAACAAGGAGCACCCAACGGATGCTACCACTGGCGCGCCCCGACCGTATCCAAGTCGCCTTCGACGACCACCGCCTGGTGTCCAACGCCGGCCTGCTGTTGCCGCTGACCCTGGCCCATGGTCTGGGACTGGGCCAACTGGTGGACCGGCATCTTGACCTGGGGGATGCACCGGGTCGGGCGCATGCCGGAGACAAGCTGCTGACGCTGGTGGCATCGGCGCTGGCGGGTGGCGACTGCATTGACGATGCCGACGCATTGCGTGCGGGCGGGACCGCGCGGGTGATGGGCTGCACGGTCAAGGCGCCCTCCACGCTGGGGACCTTCCTGCGCAGTTTCCGTTGGGGCCACGTGCGCCAGTTGGACCGGGTGAGCCGAGAGGTGCTGGCCCGGGCCTGGGCGGCCGGGGCCGGTCCCGGCGAGGGACCGTTGACGATCGACCTGGACTCCACCGTCTGCGAGACCTATGGGCTGCTCAAGGAGGGAGCCCGCCACCACAACTACGCCGGCCAGCGGGGCTATCACCCGTTGCTGGCGGTGGCCGCCGGCACCGGCGACGTGCTGATGGCCCGCCTGCGCCAGGGCCGGGCCCACACGGCGCGCGGCGCGGCCCACTTCCTGCGGGAAACCCTCAGCCGGGTGCGCCAGGCCGGTGCCACGGGCCCCCTCACCGTGCGGGCCGACAGTGGTTTCTACACCCACGGCATCGTTGCCCTCTGCCGCGACTGGAACGTCCGCTTCTCCATCACCATTCGCCAGCACCCGGCCTTGCGCCAGCGCATCGAGGCCATCCCCGAGGAGGACTGGACCCCCATCCCCTACGGGAGGGAAGGGGCCGCGGACGTGGCCGAGACCACCTACACCCCCTTTGCCGACAAGGCCGACGCGGCACCCGTGCGCCTGATCGTGCGGCGGGTCAAGCCCACGCCCGGCTCCCAGCTGGCCCTGTTCACCGAGTACAGCCATCACGCCTTCATCACCGACCGCGAGGGCGACACGCTGGCGCTCGAGGCCGACCATCGCCGCCACGCCGAGGTGGAGCATGCCATCCGCGACCTGAAGCATGGCGTGGGCCTCAACCACCTGCCCTCGGGACGCTTCGCCGCCAACGGCGCCTGGCTGGCGGTCCAGGTCCTGGCCCACAATCTGGCCCGCTGGACCGGGCGCCTCGGGCTGGGCCAGCCGCTGACAACCACCAAGACCTTGCGGCGCCGCTTCTTCGCCCTGGCCGGACGCATCACCCGCAAGGCCCGTCGTCTCACCTTGCATCTCCCCCAGGTCTGGCCCTGGCAACATCCGTTCCGCGCCGCCCTGGCACGCTTGCGCGCCCTGCCGCCCCCTCCCTGATCGCGCCACCGGTTTGACCCGCACCCCTCCATCGCCGGGCGGTCCTGCGCCCGGCCGGTTCCCGCGCGTCTCCTGCTGCCTTCCGCAGGCGGCCCTCGGCGATTGCCGGCACCGCAACCCGTCCCATACCCCCTCCCAGCCCTGGTACATCCGGCTCCCGGCCCCATGCGCCGGTTCAACAGCTGCCAGCACAACCTCTCAGCCTTCACACCTCGGATCTAAAGCCCCACTACATCCGCTTCGGTGGATCTGGGCTTAAGCGGCGGCCATCGCCGCAGGGTCACCTGCCCCTGCCTTTTGGCACACTCCCGCCCACGGCCTACAAACCGTCCCCTGCTTGCGCAAAAGGCTTGGCGCAATCAAAGTGCCAAAACTTACCGGCCGACAGGGGTATTGCTATACAGGACGGGCCCGATCCGCCTTCAAAACCCCGATTCCGTCTGTTGGCACCGAATCAAGAAGCGCTGTGCTTCGATTCCTGGGCGGTTTAGGGGGCCCTGAGGGCTATGGGTCAGGGACAATTTGACCCATTTGCAGTCCTTTTTGGCACAGCGGCCGCCGTCCCGGCCCATGCGAACCCACGACTTGGGCGGTTCCCGCAAAGCGACCTGGGCCGCATCGGACATGGCCGGCGGCATGACCTGGATCTTGTTGCCCGGCGGCACCGGGTCACTCGCATCGGGGCAGGGCCGGACACTCGCAGACAGGCACCAGGGCCGGGGGAATGCACCCTGTAAACCAATCGTTGTCCTGCAACAGGAGTTCCTGCAACTCGCGGAGCTGCCCCAGCTCCGCCGGTATGGAATCCCGCAAAAAGTTGCCACTCAAGTCCAGCGTCCGCAAACGGGGGAGCTGGCCCAATTCGGGTGGGATCGTTCCACCCAGCCCGTTTCCGCGCAGCACCAGCCTTTCCAGTCGGGGCAGCCGACTCAACTGCCAGGGCACTTCCCCTGAAGCGTTGGACCGCTCCCTGACAATCTCCAAACCGATGACCCGGCGCGGATCACCGCCCAGACTGACACCCTCGAAGTTCTCAATCCCAATGTCCGGTTGCCACGTGCGGAACAGGCCCTTGCGGTCGCCCCGCAGCCGGTCCTGCACGGCCAGCAGCACTTCCTTGTCACAACGCAGGCTGGGGGACGGCCCCGTCTCGGGACACGACTCCGGCTCCCACAAAATGCGCACCGGCTGCCGATTGCCGTCCAGGGCCAGCAGATGGGCCAGACCCGGTGGAATGGGGCCCGTCAACTGGTTGGCGTGCAGACGGAAATCCACAGAATACCTGAGCTGCCCCAGCTCCGCCGGGAGCGGTCCCGTCAACTGGTTGTGGCTCACATTCAAGTCCTGCAAATACCAAGGCTGACTCAGCTCTGCCGGGACCGGCCCCGTCAACCGATTGTGGCTCACATTCAGTCTCTGCAGTTGCTCGAGCTGTCCCAATTCCGGTGGGAGCGGCCCCGTCAGCCGGTTGTGGCTCAGGTTCAGGTCCTGCAGATGGGCAAGCTGCCCCAGCTCTGCCGGGAGCGGCCCCATCAGCCGATTGTGGCTCACATTCAGTCTCTGCAGTTGCTCGAGCTGACCCAGTGCCGGTGGGAGCGGGCCCGTCAACCCGTTTTCGCTCAGATCCAGGCGTTCCACATGGGCGAGCCGGCCCAGGGCCGGAGGGACGGCACCCGTCAACTCGTTGCCCGCCAAGTCCAGCACCCTCAGTCCCGTGAGCTGGTTCCACTCCGCCGGGATCGAGCCCGTCAACCCGTTTTCGCGCAGCGTGATATAGGCCAACATGGGCAACCGGCTCAACTCCGGAGGCAACGAACCGACCAGTCGAAACTTGGGATCGGACCACCATCCAATCCAATGCAAGCCGACGACCCGATTCGGATAAGCACCGGATGTTACAAGGACGCCCCGATAGTCGTAAATCGAATTGTCCCGGTGCCAGCTGCGGAGCAGGTCTCGATGTTCGCTCCGCAGCCGATCCCGCACGGCCAGCAACACGTCCTTGTCACAGCGCACGTTGGGGGACGGGCCGACCGCGGGACACGGCTCCCACTCCTCCTCCGTCCCCTGGTACCGCGTTACCTCATCGTCGGTCAGATAGAGTGAGAATTTATGGTGTCCCAGTTTCTCCCGGATCGGGCCCGTGAATTCGTTGGCGTGCAGATAGAACTCCTGCAACTGCCCAAGCTGTCCCAACTCCGCCGGGATCGGATCCGTCAGCCGGTTGTGGCTTGCATTCAGCCGCCGCAGTCGGTTCAGTTGGCCCAGTGCCGCCGGGATCGGCCCAGTCAATTCGTTGACGTGCAGATAAAGTTCTTCCAATTGCCCGAGTTGCCCCAGCTGCGCCGGGATCGACCCCGTCAACCGGTTGTGCCCCAAATCGAGCATCTCGAGGTGAGTGAGCTGCCCCAGCCACGCCGGGATCGACCCTGTCAACCGATTTTGTCCCAATCGGAGTTCCCGCAGCCCGGCAAGCTGCCCCAGTTGTGGCGGGATCGGACCCGTCAACCGGTTGCGGTTCAATCTCAGGTGGAGCAATTGGGCAAGCTGTCCCAGCTGCGGCGGGATGGGACCTGTCAACCGGTTGGCGTTCAGATACAGCTGCCGCAGCTGCCCCAGCTGTCCCAACTCCTCCGGGATGGGCCCCGTCAACTCGTTGCCCGCCAGGTCCAGCACCTCCAGGTGTGCGAGCCGGCCCAACTCCGGGGGCAGCGACCCGACCAATCGCAACCGTGGATCGGCCCACCACCCGATCCACTGCAAGCCGACGACCCGCGGCGCGGTAGGGTCGGGGCTTACGATGACCCCTTCGAAGGTCTGCACCGCATTGTCCGCGTGCCAGCTGCGGAGCAGCTCCCGCTGCTCGCCCCGCAGCCGGTCCCGCACGGCCAGCAGCACGGCCTTGTCACAGGCCAGGCTGGGAGACGAGCCCACTGCGGGACACGGCGCCGCCTGTCCCTCCGTCTGATGCCACGTCACCTCGTCGGCGTCCAGATGGAGTGAGAGTTCCAGTCGTGCCGCGCGCTGTCCCAGTTGTGCCGGGAATGGTCCCATTAACTCGTTGCCGTGCAGGCTGAGGTATTGCAGTTGGACGAGCTGCCCCAGTTCGGCCGGGATCGGACCCGTCAACCGGTTGTCGTGCAGCCGCAGTTCCTGTAAGTTCCCAAGCTGCTCCAGTTGCGCCGGGAGCGGTCCCGTCAACTCGTTGCCGTGCAGGCGGAGTTCCCGCAGCTGCCCCAGTTGCCCCAGTTCGGCCGGGAGCGGTCCCGTCAGCCCGTTGTGGCCCAAGTCCAGCATCTTCAGGCGAGTGAGTTGCCCCAGCGCCGGCGGGAGCAGTCCCGTCAACTCATTGCCGTGCAGATTAAGCTCCCGCAGCTGCCCCAGTTGCCCCAGTTCGGCCGGGAGCGGTCCCGTCAGCCGGTTGTGACCCAAGTCCAGCATCTCCAGGCGAGTGAGTTGCCCCAGTGCCGGCGGAATCGGTCCCGTCAACCGGTTTTGTCCCAATCGGAGTTCCTGCAGCCGGGCGAGCTGTCCCAGTTCCACCGGAATCAGGCCCGTCAATTGATTGCCATGGCGCATATCGAGCATCCGCAGCTGTGTGAGCCGACCCAGTTCCGGGGGTATGGAGCCCCTCAGGTAGTTGTCCTGCAATTGGAGTTCCCGCAACGCGCGGAGCTGCCCCAACTCCGCCGGGATGGATCCGGTCAACTCGTTGCCCGCCAGATCCAGCACCTGCAGGTGCGTGAGCTGGCCCAATGCCGGGGGGATCGAGCCATACATCCCGCTCTCGCGCAGCACCAGCCTTTCCAGCCGGGGCAGCCGACTCAACTGCCAGGGCACATACCCCATCCTCCAACGGGAGGTGGCCCGCTCCCCGACCATCTCCAAGCCGATGACCCGGCGCGGCTGATCACTCAGACTGACACCCTCGAAGTTCTCAATCGGTGTGTTCAGTCCCCAGGTATCCAGGTCGTACCATCGGCCCCGCAGCCGATCCCGCACGGCCAGCAGCACTTCCTTGTCGCAGCGCAGGCTGGGGGACGGCCCGATCGCGGGGCACGGTTCCGCCGTCGATAAACTCCGAAAATCCATCAGCTCGCTGGGGCGCCACAACCGGTAGCCGTCCACCACCCTCAGATCGCCCGCGAGCGGCGGAATGGGCCCCGTCAACCGGTTGTGCTCCAATCGGCGTTTCCAGAGCCAACTCAGCTGCCCCAACGCCGCCGGAATCGGCCCCGTCAACCGATTGTGGCTCAGATCCAGTTTCTGCAGTTGCTCGAGCTGCCCCAGCTCCGTCGGGATTGGACCCGTCAATCGATTGTGGCTCAGATCCAGTTTCTTCAGACGCCTGAGCCTTTCCAGTTCCGCCGGGATGGAGCCCTCGAGCCCATTGCCACCCAAGTTCAACTCCCGCAGGTCCTCGAGCTGCCCCAGCCCTACCGGGATTGGCCCCGCCAGCCGGTTGCTGCCCAGATCCAGGTTTTGCAATTGGGCGAGCCGGCCCAGGGCCGGAGGAACGGCGCCCGTCAACTCGTTGCCCGCCAGATCCAGCACCTCCAGGTGCGTGAGCTGGCCCAACTCCGGGGGGATCGGACCCTGCAACCCGTTTTCGCGCAACGTGATATCGGTCAACTCGGACAGCCGGCCCAGCTCCGGGGGCAGCGACCCGACCAGTCGCAACTCGGGATCGGTCCACCACCCGATCCACTGCAAGCCCGTGACCCGCTGCCGGGAGGCGCCGGACATTCCAACCACGACGCCCTGAAAGTCGTAAATGGCATTGGCTGCGTGCCAGCTGCGGAGCAACTCCCGATGCTCGCCCCGCAGCCGGTCCCGCACGGCCAGCAGCACTTCCTTGTCACAGCGCAGGCTGGGGGACGCCCCAACCATGGGACACGGCTCCGCCTCCGCCTCCGTCGAGGAGGCCGGGGTCGCGCCTGCCAACGTCGGTGTCGGCGTTGCCGTGGGCAACCGGGTGGGTGTTGGTGTCGACGTGGGCGTGAAGGCCGGCGTGAGGGTGGGGGCCGGTGTGAACGTGGCCACCGGCGGCACCGGGGACGGGGCTGCGGCCACGGCGCGGTCCGCGGCCGGCCGGCGCGCCGTGCGGCCGGCGCAGCCGGCCAGGCACAGGAGCGGCAGCAGGACCGCCAGCAGCAGCCAGACCCGGCGTGGGCGGGAGGCGTGGATCCGCATGCGGCAAGTTTCCGGTTGTTGGTTCAAGGTCAGTGGGTCATGGCGGCGGCCGACGGTTCGGCCCCCTCAGTGTAGGTGAGCCGCGCGCAGTCTCCGTCCCGCAAACGGCCGATTTCGGGGCAGAGCCGCATCCACACCAAGGTACTCCCACTACTTGGCGATCGCGACGTTGCCAACACACCATCGCAGGCAAACGTACAGCGTTCCAAGACCGTCGCGTCAGTGGTTGCAATCCGCAACCACGCCCAGGCACCAGCAGACGGCGGCCAAGACATGCCACTACCTGAAGGTCGGGTCTTCAATCGTCGCGGTGACTGTGCGATCTAACCGCTTGGGGGTTCGGCCTGGCCAAACCGGTTGTTCCCCCAGCACAGGACGGTACCGTTCTCGCGAACCCCACAGGTATGGGTATTGCCTGCGCTCACGGAGATGAGCCGGCCATTCGGGGGCGTGGCCCGCCCGAAGTCATCATCCCCCCAACAATGCACGGTTCCGTCAACGTCAATCCCACAGGAGTGGAAATCTCCAGCGCTGATGATCACAAACCGTACGTTGGGTACCGTTGCCTGACCCAGAAAGTCCGCCCCCCAACATGCCGCATTGCCGTCGTGTCGCACCGCACAAGTGTGGTGACGTCCGGCACTGACGGCAACGAATCGCCCAGCTGGTGGCGTGGACTGACCATCGTCGTCGGCGCCCCAACACCGGATGGAGTTGTCGGCGCGCACTCCGCAGCTATGGCTAATCTCCGCACTCACGGAGACGAACCCTTCGTCCGGAGGCGCGGCTTGGACTTGGTCATGGGTGCCCCAACACCGGATGGAAGTGTCGGAACGTATGCCGCAGGTATGCCATGTCCCTGCGCTGATGGCGATAAACCGTCCATCCGGCGGTGTGGACTGACCGTGATCATCATTCCCCCAACATGCGACGCGGCCGCCCACCTGCACGGCGCAGGTATGGGTCGAACCCGCACTCACGTATATGAACGGATCACCCGGTGGCGATGCCTGACCGTACTGGTTGTCGCCCCAACACGAGATGAGGCCATTGGCGCGCAGGCCGCAGGTGTGGCTGTCACCAACGCTTACGGTCACAAACCGGCGACTTCGCGGAATCAAATCCTCCAAAAAGTGCTCGATGAGGCTCACCACCGGAATGTGCCCTTGCACGATCGCATTGTCGAGCGGCGTGTCGCCCCAGCTGTCGATCACATCCAGCCTGGCGCCATGGTCGAGCAACAGCGATACGGCCCGTTCGTGCCCGAACCAGGCCGCCAGGTGCAGGGGCGTGGACAACTGGCGGTTTACGGCATTGGGATTGGCACGCTCCGCAAGCAGTTGCTCAACCACCTGTGCATGCCCGCGCCGCGCCGCGTGGTGCAGAGGGGCTTCACCGCCTGCGTCCAGCTCGTTCGGATCCGCGCCCCCCGCGAGCAGGCGCGCCACGGTCTGAACATCGCCGCTCTCCGCCGCCTCGTGCAGGGAAATCAATACGGCAACCGCCGTCGCATCCCATGCGATCGGAGCGGTTGCCTGACCTACCCCGTTCATACCCCAACATTCAACCGTCTGATTGGGCCGCACACCACAGGTGTGGTTGTGTCCGGCATTGATGACAACAAACTGTCCGGCCGGAGAATCGATTTGCCCGTGTTCGTTCGATCCCCAGCACTCGACAATGCCCTCAACTCGCAGCCCGCAGGTGTGGAACGCGCCGGGACCAACGGTCAAGAACTCACCGGCCGGCGGTGTCGCCTGACCGGCATTGTCCCGGCCCCAACACGCGACGGTGCGGTTGGGGCGTATGCCACAGGTGTGGTTGTTTCCGGCACTAATCGAAACGAAGGTCCCGCCCGGCACCGCCAGTTGATGAAACGCAAAATAGTTCCAGCCCCAACACTCGACCGTACCGTCGGGTCGAAGCCCACAGGTGTGGTATCCACCCGCGCTGACCGCAGAGAACTCACCGGCCGGAGGGGTCGCCTGTCCGTCAAGATTTGACCCCCAACACTCGATCGTGTTGTCGGGTCGCAGACCGCAGGTGTGTTCGTTCCCGGAGTCAACGGATGTGAACTGGCCGGTCGGTGGTGAGGCATGGCCGACATGATTTTCTCCCCAGCAGTGGACGGTGCCATCACGCCGCAACGCACAGTTGTGGTATCGGCCCGCACTGACGGAAACGAATGTTCCACCCGGTGTCGTCACCTGGCCGTACTGATCCGAACCCCAGCACCAGACCGTGCCGTCGGCGCGCACGCTACAGGAGTGGTATCCGCCCGTATCGACCGACACGAACTTCCCGACAGGAGGTGACGCTTGGCCGCTGTAGTCTTGCCCCCAACAGGCAACACTGCCATCAACTCTCACCGCACAGGTATGTAAATTGCCTGCGTCGACGGCCAGGAACTCACCGGCAGGCGGCGTGGTCTGACCGGAGAGGTTCCAACCGCCCCAGCACTGAATCGCGCGATCGGCTCCAATCCCGCAGGTGTGGGTCTCCCCGGTGCTGATGGTTGTAAACGTCCCATCCGGTGCAGTCGCCGGTCTGTCCATATCCCAGCCCCAACAGACGACGCCCTGATCTTCGCGCATGCCACAGGTGTAACTGTGCCCGGCACTTACGTCGGTGAATCTGCCTGCCGGTGGCGTTCCCGCGCCAACTTCGTTCCGCCCCCAGCACTCGATCGTGCCATTGGACCGAAGGCCACAGCCACGGTACGAGCCGACGCTGACCGCCGTGAACTCCCCACTCGGCGGTACCGCCTGTCCGCGATCGTTCGCGCCCCAACAGACAATCGCACCGTCGGTGCGCAACCCACACGCATGGTCATGGCCGGTGCCGATGGAGACGAACGTTCCGTCGGGTGGTGCGGCCTGCCCCCGTTCGTTCAACCCCCAGCAGGCGATGACGCCACCGATCCGTATGCCGCAGGTGAAGTAGCCACCGGCGCGCACGGAAGTGAACCGTCCTGCAACCGGGATCGCCTGGCCGTGGTCGTTCGCGCCCCAGCAGGCGATGGTTTCGTCCAGGCGCACGCCGCATGTGTGATCCAATCCTCCGCTGACGGACACAAATCCTCCTCCAGTCGGCTGGTCGGTGCCCTGCGGCGCGTATGGGGAAGGTGCAACCGCGGGTTCGTCCTCTGGAACGGGTATCCCCTCTGATGCGGGTACGACTGTCGGTGCAGGTTCTCGCGTTGGTGCGGGAGTTGGCGTGGGTATGGCTGGTTCGGTGGTCGGCGGTGCGACTGGTTCCGGAGAGTCGGGCTGAATCGTGGGATTGCAGCCGGTGAGCATCAGCGAGGCGGCCAGGACCACGGCCAGGAGCAGAGGAATGAACTTCGCCATGAGATGCATTGGGTCCCTTCTAAGGAAGAAAGATTCGCGGCACAACCTTCGGAGGAATTGTTGCATCGCCATAAGGCCAGGATGGAGGGCAGGTTGCGAATCAGGGCCGGACGGGACACATGAATTCAACTCAATGGTTTCAGGATGGGGAGCAGCCAACTCAAGCATGCCTTGCCGCTCCCTTCGTGTTCGGTTGGTATCTGGCCACCTGGCCGAGCAGAGCCAAGTCCATGTCCCGCAAACAGCCACTTGTTGGCAGTTGTTATGCGATCGCCGCTGAGTAAAGCGTTGTATGGTTGAGCTCATCTAAAACCATGGCCGTATGCCGAAATCCGAGCGTGGTACGACTTTGAGAACATGGCGCCTGCGGCTGCTGGCAATCATGTGCGTGCAGCTGTGTGTGTCTGGACTGGCCGATACGGACGTGGCCCACGCGCGGCCCGCCATGGTGGCGCAAACCGGGGCACGCTTCCAATCCGTCAGCGCAGGAACGGACCACACCTGCGGTGTGCGCACGGACGAGACCATTGTGTGCTGGGGTGGAAATGATTACGGCCAGGCACTCCCGGTTGAGGGGAGATTCATCTCCGTCAGCGCCGGCGACCGTTTCACCTGCGGAGTGCGTACCGATGGCGGCATCGCCTGTTGGGGGTTGAACGAGCGGGGGCAGGCCGCACCCAACTTACGGGGTCCCTGCCCCTCGAGTGGACCCGGATGACCAACCTGGAGCACTTGAGCTTGGAGGACAACCAACTGACCGGTTGTTGTCCCGGAATTTATTTCAACCTGACCTATATGCACGAGGGTTCCATCTCCACCGACCTCCCACCCTGTCCTGACGCTGATTGCATTTACCTCCGCTAGGTGATCGGTTATCCCGCAAACGGCCGTTTGCGGGACCACGGCGCGCGGCACGACCCTGTTGCGGTGCTGTCGGGCCACCCTGTCCGGTTCGGAAACCGGAGGGGTAACGATTCTCAACGGGACCCCATCCGCCGTCGGGAACCTGATGTTGATGTCGCCCCGACCCTCACTCCAGGCACAGTTCCAGGGCACAAATTCGCACGTTCTCCGCATATGTGCAATCCGGGCCAGGAGCACATCGGCACGGAACCGCCACCGCGGGGGTACCGCATGGCAATTGCGGCCGCGCATGCATCGTCCCAATGGTAATAATGTGTTGCATGAAGCCGTGTCTGTTGTTGTGCCTGACTGGGCGAATCTGGGCGATCATCCTGATCCTGGTTTTGGGCGGCTGTCTGTCGCAGCCACGGGCCCGTTTCCTGCCGGGTGGTGTGGACACGCCTGTACCAACAGCCATGTCGGCCCTGCGGCCGGTGCCCACGTTCACGCCGGCCCGGATTGCTCCTGCGCCTGCATCTTCTACCCATGCGGATCGCCAGGTGCTGGAGATTTTCTATCGTGGGATGAATGGTGCCGACTGGTGGGGAGGGGACCACAATTGGATGAGTGCAGCGCCACTGACATCCTGGTATGGCGTGGAGACAGACGCGCAGGGCCATGTGACGGCACTGAAGCTGGCCTATTTCGGATTGCAGGGATCCTTGCCTCCCAAGCCGGGGACGTTGCAGGAACTGCACACGTTGGATTTGTCGAGGAACGACTTATACTAACCAAGTATACTAGCGGCGTTTAGTGATTGCACCCGGTTGCCAGGGGGTGGGCATGACCCGCAAGGTTGTCATCACATGGGCCGCCGAGGACACGGCGGACGCGCTGCACCGGCAGTACCGGGCGGAAGCGGTGCCCGAAGTGCGCACGCGGCTGCATGCCCTGTGGCTGTTGCGGCGGGGCGAGCCACCGGCGGCGGTGGTGTCCGCGCTGGGCGTGGGGCTGCGCAGCGTGCACCGGTGGCTGCAGTGGTACCGGGAGGGGGGCCTGGCGCAGGTGTGCGGTCGGCGCAAGGGTGGTCCGGGCAAGCCCTCCTTCCTGACGCCGGCGCAGGAGCGGCAGGTGGTGGCGGCCGCGGCCACGGGGGTGTTTGCGACGGCGTCGG
>CAZMKQ010000086.1:0-5948 GCA_964566955.1 uncultured Caldilineaceae bacterium
ACCGGCTCCGTCAATCCCTCAGGTTGACCGAACCCGGGGTACCTGAACAGTTACGCCAGATCTTCAATTTCCTCTTGCGAAAAATCCAACCCCTTTCCACGCTGGCTCATGACATGTCGCATCTCAGCCGCTGGGAAATGCTCACTGTCAGCGTTGCGGAGAAGATCACGGAGTGCAGTGAGCAAAGTGTCTAGGCCACTTCCCCAGATTCCTGATGCCTTCAAAATGGATCGTATTAACCAACCACGAATCGCTCGACGGTCCTCTTGGTATCGGCTATGGACATCGAAATCTGAAGGAGATCCCAACCGGTAAATGTAGTATGCAATTGGTAAGAGTGCGCTGTTAGCTCGTATGCTTTTGGCATCAAATCCAAAACCTGCTACTAGTTGGACTGTCTCCTCTAAGGCCGCTCGGATCATCGACCAATTCTTTTCGAGGACTTCCATATTTTGACGGGTGAAATTTCGAACTTGAAATCCAACACTTGCTATATCGGTCAACATCAGACCTGCTTTCAATACGAAGTCTTTTGTTAGGCTAAGCCCAGGTCCGATCAGATTCAGATCGTCGACTAGTTGGTGAACTTCTTTTCGTGCATCAAGTTCATTCCATTGAGATGTAGCAATACTGAGCAACAGATCTGAGTAAGAAAGAATGGTCCCGCCACTGTTGCGGCGAATGAATATATTGAGCACATGCTCAATGTCTTGGTTCTTTTCCTCGTAATAGCATACTGTCTGGTCATTATGTACTGCCTGATACAGTCGATCGAGTCTTTCAAATGCAAGATTTAATTCATGGTCGCCAAGGCCTTTGTCAGTCAACCACTTGAGCATTGATGGTCCAGATTGCATTGTCAAGATGTCAGAGACTCTAAACCACAAATGCGTATTCTGGCGGCCAGTCCTGCCTTCGTCAATGAATTCAAAAATATAGCGATTGCCTTCCTCATCCGGTTGGGTCGATCCCAACAAGTCTAATGCCAAGATTCGGCGAGGAAATGCATCTGGACTGCTCCACCATTTATATGGACGCTTGACTGCCATTGACCCACGCAACCCAATGTTGAATGCCGTCAAACGTTGCTGGCCATCGAGCACTGCCGTAATGGGCCTCCCCGGCATGATGTGTGCTTCGGGGCAGTGTGGGTTGTCTCGCTGATGGTAGTCAAGTACAAATCCATAATACTTATACTCTGCGGAGTGATCGGCGTCAATTTGCCAATACAAAAACTCTCCAAATGGGTAGCCTTGCATGAGACTGTCGAACAGGGCACAGATTTGTCCAGGACTCCAAACAAATTCTCGTTGAATTGCCGGAAGTACATATTCATTTTGTTCAACGCGCCGTAGTGTCTCTTTAATGGTGCCGCCAGGATGGTACATCAGGAGAATCCTTTTGTATGGAGTTGAAAATAGAACATTGACCGCTGACAGAAGCTTGAAACAGGTTTGTTCAATGCCAAGTTAGAATTATCATGGATATGGACATGGCTATGGTCCTGCTGCAACTGCGTGACTTCGTCAACGTACATGACGCGGTCTTGCTGCGGTTTGACAGTCAACCGGTGGCAATCTGCCAAGTCTCGTCGATGTCATCGAGGAATTGCATCGGCGGGAATGCGAACTGTTCTACTGGTGTTGTGGCCAGATAGCGTTTCTCCACAGGTGTCAGTCAACGACTAGTAGTGCAACGAAACTTCATAGCATTGGAACGGCCGCTCACAGTATCGATGAGTAGGCGGCAAGGAGCATAGCGAAACGTACGATGAAAGAGACCCAACACTGAGCTTCCAACTATCTCAAAGCTTCGTTGCACTACTAGGTGCAATTGGATCTGACTCAAAAGCAAGGGAATGAGCTTGTAACCGCATAGGCCACCCGGGTGACAATCACTCTGGGCCTGGAACCTTAGTTAGTAAAGGTCCTTCTTCCCAGCCGGGGCAGCCTTTCCGTCCTTGACCTGCGTCACGACGTCGCGTGCCGACCCACCCAATAGAGCTGCATCCGACAGCAGTGTTGTGAACTGGTACCCCAGTTCCTGTGCGTACAGGGCGTACTCGGCCGAACCCACATGAATACCGGCATAGACTCCATGGTGCTGGCAACGCTCCGCGATCTTCACCACAGCGTCAAACGCGGTGCCCTCGCGGTGATCCGACGTGGGGGGCAGTCCATAGCTTTGGGCCAGGTCAGCCGGACCGACGTAGATGGAGTTCAGGCCCTCGACCGACAAAATTGCGTCGATGTTGTCCACGGCCTGCTTCGTTTCGATCATGGCCATGACCACGATCTCGTTGTTGGCCTCCGACGGATAGTCCGCGCCACCGTAGAGCCGTGCGCGATTGGGGCCGTGGCTACGGTAGCCGATGGGCGGGTACAGGCAGGACCCCACGAACTTCTCGCACTGCTCCCGCGTGTTGATCATCGGGCAGATGATTCCGTAGCAGCCGGCATCCAACAGCTTCATGATGATGCCTTCCTCGTTCCACGGCACCCGCGCCAGCGGCACAGTGTCGGTGGTGGAAATGGCCGTCAGCATCGGCACCGCCTGCGTGTAGTCCACCGGACCGTGCTGCATGTCGATGGTCAGGCTGTCCCAGCCTGCGTGCGACATGACCTCCGCGGCATAGGAGTGGCCCAGGGCACACCAGCCGTTGACTACCAGGTCGCCCTGGCGGAATAGTTCGAGAACCTTGTTCTTGCGCATGCGGTTGTGCCCTTCCGGCGGTGGATCCGCCCTGTCAAATGATGGCTAAATCAGGTTGTGGTACTCGTCAATCTCGCGCTGGTATCCGTCGGCGGAGTTGTCCAGGACCTCGTCCAGGGTCACTTGGCGTTTCAGGTGTGAGGACTCAATCATGGCGAAGCTGCAGGCCAGGTCCATGAGTCCTTCGTGGCCCGAAGTTTCGATTTGCCCCTGTTCCTTGATCGCGGTCAGGAAATCCAGGCCCTGGATGGCGAACCCGTCCGTCAGGCCGAGCGGGAAGTGCCGATCCTTTTCCTCGGACGTGATCTCCTGTTGGTAGAGCTCGACCAGGTTGGCCGAGGTTCCCGCAGGGGAATGCAGTTGGCCGCCCACGATCGCCCCTTCCGTACCGTAGAAGGCCGGTGCGCCGGTCACCTCGACCGGCGGGCCGTGCAGACCCCACGACCACAGCAACTGGCCGATGGCGCCGTTTTCGAAGCCAAAGCAGGCCAGGTGGGTGTCGTCCACATCCACGGCAACCGGATTTTCGTGGTTCGTGTCTCCGGGCATGTAGCGGTTGGGTTCGAGGGTCGGGGTGTGGGCGGACATCCAGGCCACTTCGCCGAACACATGGCGCAGGCCGTGGAACTGGTGGACGCCGATGTCGATGGTGCCACCGCCGCCTCCGCGCACCTTTTGGTGTCGCCACGGAGTTTCCGCCACTACCTTGGTCGGTGACCAAAGTCCTCCAAGGGAGCCGGAGATTGCCAGCTGTGGCGCCCCGATGCGTCCGGTCGCGACCGCCCAGGCCGCAGCCCGGCCGGACAGGCTTTGCCGCACATTCTCGAAGACCCCAAGCACGCAGTTGTTGTCCTTGGCTTGGCGGATCATCCGCTGGCCGGCCCGCACGGAGATGGCCAGTGGCTTCTGCGTGTGCACGTGTAGGCCGGCGCTGAGGGCACTGTCGGCCACCAGATGGTGGATATCCAGGGCCGTCAGGTCGATGACGGCATCCACCGTGCCCGACGCCACCATTTCGCGGAAGTCCGTGAAAATGGCCGCATTCGTGTCGCTGTGGAGATCGGTGACGTAGGTGTGCGGCGCGGCCAGGGGATCGCCGGTCGAGGGATCCAGGACCGGCGGGCGCGGCGTGGGACCTTCGCCGCGCCGGGCAAACATGAGGGCATCATTCCGGTTGCGCGCGACCAGGGCCGTAACGCGAAAGTCGTCCACGCCCTTTTCGATCAGGCGCAACAGGCCTTGCAGGTGGGCGTTGAGGATGCGGCCGCATCCCACGATGCCGAGTCGAATCATTGGTCTCCCCTTGAAGGTTGCTTGACAGTGGCTACGGTGTCTACACGTATGGGTTCAGGAAGGGCAATGGTAGGGATACCGCCTTGCCCGTGTGGCAGCTTTCCAGGCCCGCCTGCAGGATTTCCTGGGCATTGCGCCCCACGATGTCCGTGCACAACGGGATGATGTCCGTGCCGTTAACCAGGTGGTTGAGGAAGCAGGCGGTGGCGGACGACCAGTGTTCCGGCACGGGGGATGGATCGACTTCGAAGCCCATGTCATGCTCCTCGGTGGCCAGCAGCAGCCGGTCGCTGGTGATCTGCAATGTGCCTGTGGTGCCGTACAGGACCCCGACGTAGGAGGTCACGTGGCCGATCTGCGACCAGGAGGCTTCAGTGACCGACATGGCATCGGGGTAGTTGAGGATCAGGATGGCGTTGTCTTCCTGGGGCGCAGAGTCGTGAACCAGCCGGTTGGACACGCCGGTGACGGCGGAGGGGCGGCCCAGGACCGCGGCGGCCAGGGCTGCGCCGTAGCAGCAATAGTCCATGAGCGCGCCGGCTCCGTTGAGTTCGGAGTCGTACAACCACTCGCAGAAGTACTCCGAACAGCCCAGGGCCCGCGGGCCGTTGTGGGCCGAGCGATACCGCGTGCTGAAAACCCGGCCGATGTCGCCGGCCTCCGCCATGGCGAGGGCCTGCTGCATCGACGGCCACCAGGCGAAGGGCCAGTTGATCATCAGGGTCCGATCCGATTCGCGGCTGCCCTGCAGCATCACGTCCGCCAGGGCAACGGTGCTCGCCATCGGTTTCTCCACCAGGACGGGCAGGTCCGTGGCCAGGGCCGTGGCGGCATTGACGGCACCGTTCAGGTTGTCTCCGCACACGTAGACGGCATCCAGGGCCTCGTTGGACAGCATCTCCTCCGGTTCGTCGTAGACCCGCTCGCAGGCAGTGTCCGCCCGGACCTTGTCCTGCAGTTCCGCGTTCGGATCGGCGGCCGCCACCAGGCGCCCCAGATCCGATGCCTCCAGTTCGGCCAGATTGCCCCAGGCGTGGTCGTGGGTCAGGCCCAGAACGCCGATCTTCAGTTCTTCTGCCATAGGGAGCTCCGATGTGTTGGGCCGACGCGCTTGGCTGTCGGCATGGTGTGAGAGTCAGGTGGACTGGCCGGCGACCTGGGGTGTGAATACCGCGCCGCGCCGCATGAGGGCGAACAGCACGCTGCTGGTGAAGTAGGACACGGCACAGACCGCAAACAGGAAGGTGAAGCCTCGCCAGTCGACGAGGGTGCCGCCAACGGCCAAGCCAATTATATTGCCGGCCCCCATGGCGGTGCCATAGATGCCCACGTTGCTGCCCCGGCTCTTGCGGTTGCCCAGTTGGGTGGCGTGCAGCATGGACGTGATCGTGTAGGAGGCGAAGCCCCAGCCCCGGCTAATCTGGGCGGAAATCAGGACGGGACCGATCGTGGAACTCCTGAGGGACACGTAGCCGGCCATCGTCAAGGCCAGGCTGATGCCGCTGGAGGCCAGGATCAGAAGGCTGCCGAAGTTGTCGGCCAGCACGCCGATGAAGGGCATGAGCACCCCTTCCACCAAGGCGGCCAGGCCCCACAGCCAGTTGGCCGCTTCGCTGGGCATGCCAAGGCTCCGCAGGAAATTGGGAAACATCGATGTCTGGGCCGAATGGGCAATGTTCCAGAGCACGACTCCGGTCAGGAACAGGAGTGCCATCGGGTCCCGCAGGCTGAAGCGGGAGGCGGTGGCTTCCTTGGCCGCGGCTTCGCCGGCGGTCTGCGGCGGCAGGTCCTGGACCAGAAGGCCGATCAGCGTGGCCAGCAGATACCCCCCGGAGGCAAACAGGTAGGCCTGCTGCAGGCCGAGGCGGTTGATCACGATGCCAGAGGCCAGGGCTCCGACGGCGAACGCGATGGAGCCAAAGCCGCGATAGGTACCGATGCGG
>CAZMKQ010000086.1:5958-21253 GCA_964566955.1 uncultured Caldilineaceae bacterium
ATCAAGGTGAGACCGACGGTCTTGTAGGCGGCAATGGCAATGTGGTCCATGACCATGATGGCCCAGATTTGCTCGACGGATCGGGCCCGGGACAGCAGGGCCAGTCCCACGGTCAGGACCGCCAATGCCCCGAGGACAATCGGTTTGCGGCGGCCAAGGTGGTCGGACCAGCGGCCGAAGGCATAGTTGGCGCCCAGCGAAACCAGGCTGCTGGTGGTCAGCACGGCGGAGATGCGGGAAAAGCTGGCCCCCAGCTCCCTCAGGTAGATCGACAGCGACGGTCCGGTGGTGCCCATCCCCACGAACATGAGGAACTGGATCGCGGTCAGGAGGCTGACATTGTCCAGCCGCGCGGAAAGGGAACCGCGCCATCGTTTGAGCATGTCGGATGATTTCAGGGGGAAGGGGTCGGCCGGCGGATGTCCGGCGGAAGTGCCAGTCGGCCGGCGGACGCCTACATTATAGGTTGGCGGGACGTTGTTTCCGCCCGACCTGCGTTCGACGGGGTGCCGTCCGGCCATGCGTGTTCCGGCTGTTGGTCGTCAAGCATCGAGTGAGTGCAGTGGGACAGGGCGAACGAAGTTGACGTAAATGGCCCCGCGACTAGAATGGGAACGGCCTGTCATCGGCATACACTGCTCGGTCCGGGGGATGCTGCCGCAAGCTTCGCGGCCCTGACCATATTGCCGCAGGGCAGGATTCGCAGGTTGCAGGCTTTACTGCAAGTTCATACCCACCGTATTGGCACTCTCATGGACATATATCGCACAGCGGAAGGCAAGCGTCTGGTCCAATACCATCGCCGGCGTGCCAACTGGAAGCATTGGGGACCCTTCGTCAGCGACCGGGCCTGGGGCACGGTGCGCGAGGACTACAGCGCGAACGGGGATGCCTGGACCTCGTTCACCCACGACATGGCCCGCAGCCGGGCGTTTCGCTGGAACGAGGACGGGCTGGCCGGCTTTTGCGACCGCCAGCAGTTTCTGTGCCTGTCCCTGGCGCTTTGGAACGGCAACGATCCGATCCTCAAGGAACGGCTGTTTGGCTTGTCGGGGCCCGAGGGCAACCATGGCGAGGATGTAAAGGAAACCTACTTCCACCTCGACGGCACTCCGACCCACAGCTGGATGCGGATGCTGTATCGCTATCCGCAGGCGGCGTTCCCCTACACCAAGCTGGTGGAGGAGAACGGGCGCAGAACCTTCTACGACGATGAATACGAACTGGAGGACACGGGCGTCTTTGCGGACGGCCGCTACTTTGACGTTTACATAACCTGGTTCAAGGTTCGCGTTGAGGATCTTTGCTGCGAAGTCGAGGTGGTCAACCGCGGACCCGAGGCGGCCACCTGCACCGTGCTGCCGCAGGCCACGTTCCGCAATACGTGGTCATGGGGATATCCGGCAGGGCCGATTGGGAAAGTGCGCTCCCTGCCCAAGTTGGCACTTGAGCCACATGCCCCTCCCGGAACGTCTGTGGTGAGGGCAACCCATGAAGTCCTGGGTGAATACCTCCTGTACGTCCAGCACCCGGACGAGGTCCTGTTTACGGACAATGAGACCAACACGGAACGTCTTTACCGGAAACCCAACGCCGCGCCCTGGGTTAGGGATGCCTTCCACCGGCACGTCGTGGACGGGGAGCCGGAGGCGGTGAATCCCGCAGCCTTCGGGACCAGAATGGCCAGTGTTCACCAACTGGCCATTCCCTCCGGGGAAAGTCGCACTGTCCGGTTTCGGCTGTCGCGGGAGGTGCGCAAGCAGCCGTTCGTCATTTTTGAGCGCAACAAGGAAAGGCGTCGGCGGGAAGCCGACGAGTTCTATGCGGCCGTTCATGGCGATCTGCAGGACGACCAGGAACGGACCATCCAGCGCCGCGCGCTGGCCGGCCTGTTGTGGTCCAAGCAGTTCTACTATTTCGATGTGAGCCAGTGGCTGGACGGGGATCCGGAGGGACCCGCGCCACCGGCGGCACGTCGACACGGTCGGAACCGGGACTGGCGGCACCTGCACAACTTCGACATCGTGTCGATGCCCGACAAGTGGGAGTACCCCTGGTACGCGGTTTGGGACCTGGCCTTCCACTGCGTTCCGCTGACGCGCGTGGATCCGGACTTTGCCAAGCGGCAGCTCGAACTCGTCACCCGGGAGTGGTACATCCATCCCAACGGCCAGCTGCCGGCGTACGAGTGGAACTTCGGGGACGTCAACCCGCCGGTGCATGCCTGGGGCACCTGGAGGGTGTTCCGGATGGATGCCGCGGCCACCGGCAAGCCGGACCTTGGATTCCTGAAGAGTGTGTTCCACAAGCTTCTGCTGAACTTCACCTGGTGGGTCAACCGCAAGGACGAGGACGGCAACAACGTGTTCTCGGGAGGCTTCCTGGGCATGGACAACATCAGCCTGTTCGACCGCAGCAAGGGGCTCCCGACCGGAGGGCAGCTGGCACAAGCGGACGGCACGGCCTGGATGGGGTTCTATGCGCTGGAAATGATGAAGATCGCGCTCTACCTGGCCAGCACGGACAGTTCCTACCTGGGCCTTGCCACCAAGTTCTACGAACATTTCCTGCGGATCGCATTTGCCGTCAACGGTTCCAATGAAACCGGACTGGACATGTGGGATGAGGAGGACGGGTTCTTCTACGACGTCCTGCACCTGCCGGACGGTTCGGTCCATCCGCTCAAGGTCAGATCCATGGTGGGCCTGATACCGCTGTTTGCCGTCGCTTCGCTGGAACACCTTGAACACGGGAATGACGACGGCCCAATCGGACCACACATGGTTACCTTCCTGAGACGGGCTGCCATGTTCCACCAGTACTGGTCGGACTTGGCTTCCACCATCAGCACGGTTGATGTGGAGGAAGACCATCACCGCCATACGATGTTTGCCCTGGTGTCCCCCTCGCGCCTGCGCCGCATCCTGGAGCGCGTGCTGTCCGAGGACGAGTTCCTGTCGCCTTATGGGATTCGCTCGCTGTCCAGGGCCCACGCCGAGGAGCCGGTCACCCTGATGCTGGACGGGGCCGTCTTCGGCGTTGGCTATGAACCGGGCGAGTCCCGGTCCCGCCTGTTCGGCGGCAATTCCAATTGGCGCGGGCCGGTCTGGTTTCCCATCAACTACCTTCTGATTGAAGCACTGGAGCGGTTCCACGAGGTCCTGGGCGGGGGTTTCACCGTGGAGTGCCCCACCGGGTCGGGAAAATTCATGAACCTTGAGGCGGTTGCCCGGGAATTGTCACGGCGCCTGTCGGGGCTGTTTCGGAACGGTCCCGACGGCAAGCGGCCGTATCAGACGGGAACGGTCTCCGGCACCGCGTCGGATCCGCTGCTGTTCCATGAGTACTTCGACGGCGACACGGGCAAGGGTTTGGGCGCAAGCCATCAAACCGGATGGACTGCGCTCGTGACCGAACTGGTGCAGCGGGCAGACGGTGCATCGTAGGGCTGGTCCCGGCATATGGGAACCGGGCGACCGGTTGTGGCGGTCACCACGCCCGCCGCGCGGTCCGGGCTTGGTGGTGTTGGGTGCAACGACAGATCCGTAGGGTCGGTCCCGGGGCGAACGACAGGCATGCGGGGACAGCGACGGGATGCCGATGGTGATATTTTGTTGTGGTGTGCCTCGGGCAAAATCCTCAGGGAACCTTTACCGGGGTTTCCGGGAGCGGACCATCACCAAGGGAAGCAAAAGGCAAGACCATGGTTGACACATTGCAGAGGTTTGGGCAGGCGATTGTCGTTGCGGCCGCATTTCTGGCCTTGATGTCTGTCCCTTCCCTGGCCGTGGGCGACTACGACTGCAACACGGTCTCGATTGGCCGGTTGGCGGCCTTGCAGACCCGTGCCGCCCTCGTGAACTTCGTTCGGTGTGCGGAACAGCATGTGGCCGACGTGGGCTGGACGCAAGCGGAGGCCGACTTCCACAAGGATGCCAAGTGGAAAGACGGCGCCATATATCTCTTTGCCATCGACACCGATGGCTATCTCATCTTCGATGCAAGTGGTTTGTCGGCACCGGGCGATGCCAACGACGGTCCCGACCGTGCCGATGTGGACGGCAAGCTGTTTCGCCAGCGCTCCATATACACCGCGGGCACATTCGGCAGCGGCTTCGTCACCTTCCGCTTCGCCGATTCCACCACCGGCGAGATTTTGCCCAAGGTGTCCTATGTGAAGTCGGTTCGGGCACCCTACGGGGAGCGGAAGGCCATCCTGGGCGCCGGTTTCCATCCCAATGTGGCACCCGGCACCTGCAGCCCCAACCGGGTCCGTGCCAGCCTGGTGTACACGTATGCCGACATCGAGCAGTTCGTGCGGTGTGCGGAACTGGAACTCAAGCGGCGCGGCCTGGCTGCCCTGCACGACCTGCGTTCGGATGTGCGCTGGAATTCCGGCCCCGTCTACATATTCCTGGGGGCCCGCGGCGAGGGCAGCATGGTTCTCCACGGGGCCAATCCCTCGCTTGAAGGACAGTACCTCGGCGGCTGGGTCGATTCGACCGGGTTTGAGTATGTCAGGGAGATGTCGGACATCGCCGCACACTACGGCGACGGGTACACCTACTACGAGTTCACCAATCCTGCCACCGGTGTCGCGGAACCCAAGGTGAGCTATGTGAGAAACGTCAACATTGACGGATTCGACTACGTTCTGGGAGCCGGCCTCTATGTCCCCGCCAACACGGCCTGTCTGGACATGCCGACGGCCGGAGAGGTGGACACCAGGGCCGAGTTGGAGTTGTTTGTCTCCTGTGCGGCCGAAATGGTGGTGTCCCGAGGCGCGAACGCCTTCGAACTCCTGCTCAAGCATCCGGCCTGGATTGAGGGCTCAACCTACATCTTCGTGTCCGATCAGCAGTGCCACAATCTGGTACATCCCCTGGACTACCGGGCCGAAGAAGCCACCTGCGAGCGGGTTGATGCCGAAGGCACGCTCTTGGACCAGAACATCAAGGATATTGCCAACAGCGAGGCAGGCAAAGGGTACACAAGTTACATCTGGCAGAACCCCGCCACAGACAAGGAAGAGCGCAAGCTCTCATACGTGGTTGGTGTCGAGCTGGACGGCGAGACCGTGGCCGTCGGAGCCGGCCTCTACGGCCTCGAGTAGTCGGGCCTTTGGTTGCCGTGGCAGTGCCGGATTCTGTCGCGGCGGAGATTCACGGAACCAACGGGTATGTCCGACGAGATATCAAGGCTCACAAGTGTTATTTTTATTCTTCCGGCCAGCCCTCTGGCAGCACCAGCAGGGCAACTCGGCCGCTGTACTCAAGGACTGAAGATGACAGGAAGGCAAACAGACAGAACCATGACTAATGTGATTAAGCGGTTGGGGCAGTCGATCGCCGCGGCGATTGCCCTTCTGATGTTGATGGCCGTCCCGTCGCTGGCGGTGGGCCGCGACTACGACTGCGAGGCCGTGTCGATTGGCCGACTGGGTGCCCTTCAGACCCGTGCGGCGCTGGCGAACTTCGTCCGGTGTGCGGAACAGCATGTGGCCGATGTGGGCTGGACGCAGGCGGAGGCCGACTTCCACAACGATGCGCGGTGGAAGGACGGTGCCATGTATCTGTTTGCCATCGATACCGATGGCTACCTCATTTTCAACGCGAGTGGACAGTCGGCACCGGGTGACGAGAACGACAACCCCGACCGTGTCGACGAAGACGGCAAGATGCACCGTCGGCGCATGGTGTACACCGCGGGTTCGTTCGGGAGCGGCTTTGTTACCTATCGCTTCGGCAATCCCGTTACCGGCGAGAGTGCCCTCAAGGTTTCCTATGTGGTGGCGGTTCCGGAGCCCCGCGGGGAACGAAGCGCCATCCTGGGCGCCGGTTTCTATCCGGTTGCGGCTCCGGGCACCTGCAGTCCCGACCGCGTTCGTGCCAGCCTTGTCTACACGCAGACCGACGTCGAGCAGTTCGTGCGGTGCGCGGAACTGGAACTCAAGCGGCGCGGCCTGGTTGCCCTTCACGACTTGGGTTCGGATGAGCGCTGGCAGTCCGGCCCCATCTACATATTCCTGTTGGACCACCTGTCCCTGGACGCGGTCGTCCATCCGTCGCTTGAGGGACAGTATCTCGGCGGTCTGGTCGATTCGACCGGATTTGAGTTCGTGAAGGAGATGGCGGCCATCACCGAACACTACGGTGACGGATACACGTACTATGAGTTCACCAACCCCGCCACCGGTGCGACGGAACCCAAGATCAGCTATGTCAGGAACGTCGAAATCGACGGTTTCGACTACATTTTGGGGGCCGGCCTTTATGTGGCCGCCGACAAGGCCTGTCTCGACATGCCGGTTGCCAGGGATGTGGATACCAAGGCCGAACTGGAACTGTTTGTTGCCTGCGCCGCCGACATGGTGGCGACCCTCGGCACGAACGCCTTTGACCTGCTGTTGAACCATCCCACCTGGAGTGAGGGTTCAACCTACACCTTCGTCGTCGACCAGCAGTGCGTCAGCATTGTGTACCCATTGGAATACCGGGCGGACGCAAACGCCTGCAGCGATGTGGATGCCGACGGCACCTTGTTTAACCAAAACATCATCGACATCGCCAACAGCGAGGAAGGCAAGGGCTTTACCAGCTACATTTGGCAGAACCCTGCCACGGGCAAGGAAGAGCGCAAGACTTCGTACGTCGTGGGCGTTGAGTTGGACGGCGAGATCGTTGCGGTCGGAGCCGGCCTGTACGGGTTGGAATAGCGGGACCGCCACGTTCAATGATCTCATCCGTCGGTTGTCGGACTGATTTCCGGGGAGTGACGGCCGATTACCGGACGGCACTCCCTTTCCACACGCATCGCACCCGTGTGGCAACTACTGCAGCATCGGTGCAGGACAGCTCGGGAAGTGGGCTCCGGGGTGGGCTGGATACTCCAGCCCACGGACTGGCGGGCGGGAACCCGCTCCCAGGGTGCTGCAGCCGGCACGAGGTTTCGCACGGTAACCGCACCGGGGATCAACCTTCGGACTGGTGGTGGATGTCGGCAACGGCCTGATCCCAGTCCGCGCTCACCCGGTCGGCCAGTTCGGTCAACCTGATAGGTAGTGTCCAGGTTGCCGTCAGTTCGCGGCAAACCTTGCTGCCGGCGTCCGTCAGCCGCGAGACGGTCCGGGGCCAGTCCGGATCCCGGCTCCAGGCCAGGACGGTTCTCCAGTCCCAGTCGGCATGGCTCTCCAGCCAGTTGCTGGTGCCGGACAGGGCGTAGATGCCCATGTGCATGAGACTGCCGGGATCTCGGCCGGTGGCAGAGATGAACTGGAGGCGCAGCAAGTGGCAGATCGAATAGCGGATGCCCGTCCATATGGCCAGATCCTGTTTGCGGATCAAACCTCGCCTGTGTTTGTGGATGGTGACCCAGAACAGTTCCACGGCTTCGGCGACTTCATCGGCGGTGGCGGCCCGCGGAGCCCACGCCAATGATGGTTTTGGGTCCTCAAGGTCGATAGGCGGCCACTCCCGGCCATCCAATCGGGTCCACTGTTCCGTGTCGGCGGACTCGATGTCGGTTCGGCACACAAGATCCAGCATGGTGCCGTCCGCAAGGATCATGTTGTGCAGCCAGAGGTGCGGTCCCAGGTTGATTTGCTTGAGGGCCAAGGGTGGCGCCCCCAACAACCGGGCCAGGGTGGTCGGGCTTAGGAAATCGGAGAAGTTGCGTGTCACGGCGACTTGCAGGTCCACGTCGCTGTAGCGATCTCCCTGTCCGCGGCCCAGACTGCCCGACAGGTACACCTCATCGACGAAATCCAGTTGGAGCAGGCGCCCGACCATGGCGGGCAGGATGGCAAGCTGAGGCAGTTCGGTCATGTCCATGGAGGGTGTGGATTTCGAGTCGGAGTGGCGATGCCGCATTGTGTCCAAGCGACCGGTTAAGGTAATGGATCGGTCCGAGGCATTGAACCGCAAACGCCCGGATCAGTTCAGGACACACGGGGACGGGACGCGGGCGAAAGCCGACGCGCCAACCGACTGCACACCGTGGGTGCCGACGGATAGGATGGACACCTCTATCCGATCCGCCTTGATCCCGCTGGGCTATACTGCAATTGCTTGAACACCGGCACGGGCGAAGTCCGCCGGGGCCGCTGCCCTAGGCCGGGTCCCCGACGGTCGGGAACATGATTCAAGCATGTTGCAACCTCGGGGCAGAGGTTTCCCAAGGCCCGGAGATCTGGATGGCCAATTCGTTTGAAATTTGGGATGTGCCCGAGACCGCCGAGGTCGTCGCGGTAGCCGGCTGGGAGCAGTGGGCCAATGCCGGGTCGGTATCGTCCGATTTGCCGCAGTATCTGGTCGACCATCTGGAGGCCCGACGCATCGGACGGCTGCTGGACAAGGGGAACTACCTGTTTCAGCTGCCCGGCACGCATGATTTGATGCGCCCCCAAATCGAATTCGACGACGGCTTCGCGAGCAAGGTCCAGCGGCCGTACAACGACATTTACTTCGCGGGGGAAGGCGACCGCGGCCTGGTGATTTTCCAGGGTACCGAACCGCACATTGACGTGGACCGCTACGCGCAGGCCTTTTTCGACGCCATGCACCACATGCGCGTGAGCCGCGTGATCGGGCTGGGCGGAGTCTACGGAGCCATGCCCTTCCGGCGCGACCGCATGGTGTCGTGTTCCTTTAGCCTGCCCCGCATGCGTCAGGAACTGGACACGTATGCCGTGTCCTACTCCAACTACAAGGGGGGCGCGTCGCTGGGCAGCTACCTGTCGGCCACGGCCTTCGAACGGGAGGTGGAGTACTGCAACTTCTACTCCATGGTCCCGGCCTACGACTTCTCGCAGTTGAACCTGTCGGAACAGGGCATGCGGGTGGAGTTCGACTTCCGGGCGTGGCATGAACTGATGCGCCGCGTCAACGCGATGTTCAAGCTGCGCATTGATCTGTCGGACCTTGAGGATAAGAGCTTCAAGCTGACGCAGTCCCTGACGGACAAGGTCGAACAACTCAGCGCCAAGTCCGGCCATGAACGGCTTGCGCGCTACTTCGAGCGGCTGGACGACGAGTTCGAGGAGAACTCGTTCCTGCCCTACGAGCAGGTGTGGAAGAGCGAACTGGGCCAAATCCTGGACGACCTCGAAAGCGACGATCCGCCGGAACCTCCGCCCGAACCGACTCCCTGAGCGCCACCGTTCCAATGCACTCTTCGCCTGCCGTGCGGCCTGCGGTGCTGTTCGTCTGCACCCTGAACTACTACCGCAGCCGGTTTGCCCATCTGTACTTCAACCATTTGGCCGAGGGCACCGGCTTGTGCGCCGAATCGCGTGGTCTGGTTGTGGATCGCAGCCGGATGCAGGGCATGTCCTACTACGCCGGCCAGGCCCTGCAGGTGGTCGGGGTTGACGTGGCCGAGGGCGACAGGCGGGACCCGGTGCAGCTGACCGAGTTGGACATCCGGCAGGCCGGCAGACTGATTGCCCTCTGCCGGTCCGAGCACGAACCGGTGGTCGCGGCCAGGTTCCCCGCCTATCGGGACAAATTCGAGTATTGGGACGTGTTGGACATTGATGCACGGCACACCAATGCCGCACTGGGCCGCGATTGTCGGCGGCAGGTGGAACGGCTTTGGATGGACCTGTGCAGGGACATCGGCACCGGTTAGGTGTCCGCGGGTGCCGCTGCCCTCCGTGGGCCGCCCCCGCTCCCGGCTTGCCAGTCGTTTGAACCATGGCCACGGTACTGAAGCTGCCCGTCGATTCCCTTCGTTCGTGGGGACGGGATCGCCAGTCCCAGGGGATAATCGGACTGATGTCCTACTCCCACCTGGCCCTGGAAGGATGCCACCATTTTCTGCCGGTGATCGTGCCCTTGCTGGTGATAAACCTGGGTGTTGACTATGCCCGAATCGGAGCGCTGACGTTGGTAGCCCTGTCCGTCACCGCAGGTACCCAGCCTTGTTTCGGTTGGCTGGCGGACCGTTGGCAGCCTGCGTTGATAGTCCCGCTCAGCATAGTTTGGGTCGGTGTGTGCATGGCGCTGTCCGGTGTCATGCCGACGTTTGCATGGCTCAGCATTGTCGTGGTTGCCGCAAGCCTGGGTTCCGCTGCGTTCCATCCTGCGGCCGCGGCCGTGGCACTGTCCATTGCCGTCCGCAATCCCGGGACGATGTTCTCCGTCTTTTCCCTCGGTGGCACGTTGGGCGTGGCTGTGTCTCCCCTGCTCATCAACTACCTGCTTCCCGCCTGGGGCCTGCCGGCCACGCTGCTGTATCTGCCGGTGGCACTCGTATCGGCCGGGGTGGTCTTCTTGGGATTGAAGGTGTTGGCGCCCGAGACGGTGAAGGTTCGCAGGCCGTCCAAAGGCAACTCCACAAACACCTCGGATCCGATCCCGCGCACCATCGTCGTGCTCCTGGGACTGCTGGTGCTGTCCGCCATGACACGCTCGTGGGTGTTGGGAGCCGTGTCCACCTACGTCCCGGCGTGGATCCTGGACAAGTTCGACAACTCGACGCTGGGAGGCGAGCTGCTGGCCCTGTCCGCGTTGATGGGCGCGGTCGGCACCTTTGTGGGAGGCTACACCGCGGATCGGTATTCCGGGTGGAAGGTCCTGGCAGCGGCATTGGCCGGGATGGCGCTGGCCTTGTGGGCAGTGGTCCGCGTGCCCGTCTGGGCCCTGCCTCCCTGCGTCGGTGTCTTCGGATTTGCCTTGGGCGCCACCTTTCCCGTGCCGGTTGTGCTGGCCCGCCGGCTCATCCCCTCCCGCACTGGTTTGGTGGCGGCCCTGATCATGGGATTGGGATGGGTTCCCTCGGGCATTGGCGCCGGGCTGGCCGGCTGGACCGCGGACAGGTTCGGGCTTCAGGCCGCCCTGGAGCCGCTGGCCCTGTATCCCCTTGCCGGGGTGGGCATCATCGTCTTGTTCGCCTGGCTGGCTCGGGTTTGGGACGCCCCGGTTCCGCGGACCGGCTCGTAACTCGTCGCGTCATTCCCTGTCGGTGGACAGGAGCGACGAGTCCACGTACAGGAATGCGCGCTTGGCGCTGTTGGTTTCTACAAAGTAGGCCAGGTTCAGCATGCACCAGAGGTTGGGCATGGCCGGCATGCGGATGGGTTGGACCCCGCGGCACGCGTGGACGCGGTTGTTGCACTGGAATTCCAGGAACCGCATGTCCCGCAGGTCAAAGTCCAGCCTTAGGTAGTACCAGTTGTGCTTGGTTGCGATTTCGTTGTAGCAAAGCCGCTGGCCGCCATCCGGAAGGTCGGACCAGCCGTCCGGTCCCAAGTGGAAGTGCGACTTGGTTTCGCCGCGCCCGCCGATGGCGTGGACTGTGCGGTGCGTGCTTTTGTACTGCCACTTCTCCATCCGTCCGGATTCGTCCGCGTTGAGGTAGCGCACATGCGGCATGACCCGATGGGGCTGTGTGCGGAGGTCGTCGTCCTGCAGGTCCAGAAGGATGCCGAACGCGCGGACGTCGGTGCTTGAGAGCTTGAGTTCCGACGCTTCCGGCTTGAAGGTCACGATCGATTCCCAGCGGACGTGCGTGGCGACGCGCCAAGTCAGGCGCTTGATTGCGACCGCCAGGGCACCGGGGCACGGCCGCGTGGCCAGTTTCATCGCATAGTTGCCGTGGAGCGAGCCGTCCGTGCCCGTGTCCCAGACCGTGAGGTTGCTGAGCATCGGATCGCGCAGGTCCGCATACTCCGGCAGCATGGAGTCGAGCGTATCCTCGTAGTTGCCGACGAGGCCGGTCCAGCCCTGCATGCCTCGGTTGAAGTCGTCGTGGACCAGGATCCGATCCAGGGGATCGAACAGATCGAGGGCCGGTGGCAGGAGGCGGGTCACGATTTGAGCGTCAGGTAGGCCATGTAACGCAGTTCACCCATCCGGTCCATGAATTCAGGGGCGCAGGACACTTGGCCCGACAGGCGGAGCCAACCGCCGAAGTGGTTCAGTTGCATGTACCACAGAGGGTTTTCCCCATCAAAGTCAAATGTGCTGCGGGACAGTTCCGCCCAGTGGATCCCGTCTGGGGAGATTTCCACGATGCATTGCATGGATACCTGAAACGGAGCAGGACTCAGCAACCGGACGAAGTAGATGGCTTCGGCGGCCCAGGCCGTCTCCCACGGTTCGGTGGTGAAGGGGCCGTTCCAGGCTGCGTTGCGGGCGACGACCGCCGTGTGGCTTTGGCGCATGGCAGCGGTTCCGGTGCCGGTCCTGTTCGGTTCAGTCGTTCAGGGCCGCGTAGGCCTGGCTCTGGAACATGTGGGCGAGGTGCAGGTTGGACGGCATCAACTGGGACATGAAGATGCCGATCAAGTCCGCGTTGGGATCGATCCAGAAGTGGGTGTTGGCGGCTCCGGCCCAGCCGTACTCGCCCAGTCCTGTCAGGTATCGGTGGCGGCCGGGGTTCTGCATCACCCTGAAACCCAGGCCAAAGCCATAGGCGCCATAGCCATTGCGCTCGTCGCCGAAGACTTCTGTCATGTCCTTCGTGAGGTGATTGGTGGTCATGTAGCGGACCGTGCGCGGACCCAGCAGTCGCACTCCGTCCAAAGTTCCTTTGTTGAGCATCATTTGGGCGAATCGGTAATAGTCCGCCGTCGTGCCAACCAATCCTCCTCCGCCCGATTCCCGCTTGACTCCAATCACTACGGCCTCCACTTCCGGGTTCGACTTGGGCAAGGGCTCCAACCGGCCGTGGCGGTTGGCTTGGTAGAGGACTGCCAGCCGATGCCGATCCACCTCCGGCACCTGGAACCGGGTGTCCTTCATGCCCAGCGGCTCGAAGATCATCGAGTTCAGGGCTTCCCCCAGCGACTGGCCCCTGACTGCAGCCACAACCATCCCAAGCACGTCGGTGGCGACGCTGTAGCGCCATTCCGTCCCCGGCTGAAACAACAAGGGGAAGCGACACAGTCGGGCGAGAAAATCGTCCGGAGACAACTGGAGGTCGAGAATTTGGACATCCGCATACCTACGGTCCACGGGATGTTCCGGATCGAAGCCATAGGTCAAGCCTGCCGTGTGGGTCAGCAGATCCCTGATCAGGACCGGTCGTTCAAGGTTGGCGTTGGTGTTCTCATCGATGTAGACCTTGAGGTGATGGAACCCGGGCAGGTACTCCCCCACCGGATCGGCGAGCTGGAGGCGTCCTTCCTCGAACAGCATCATGGCGGCAACACTCACGATGGGCTTTGTCATCGAGTAGATGCGGAAGATCGTGTCGTCGGCCATTGCGACATCGCTTTCCTTGTCCTGCCAGCCGAACGAGGCAAAGTGGAAGGGCTTGTCCCGGCGTGCCAGCAGGACCTGGATGCCATTCAAGTGGCCCTTGTCGACCACCGCCTGCATCGACGCGTCAAGTCTGGACAGTTGTTGTTCCGAAACGTTGGCCTGGTCTGGCGTGCAAAGTTGCATGGAGATCCCATGGAATGCAATGGGCGGGAACGGTTGCCGCCGATTTTAGCAGGAGGGCACCCATCAAGGTTCCGGCTAAACAGCGTCTGTGGGGGTTGCCGCGGGCAGGCGCGTGCCACGACGGCCTCATCGGGCCGGGCCGTCTGCCACGGCTCGGTTATAAAGGTACCGTTGCGGGCGACCACCACCGTGTGGCGTTGGCGCATGGCCACGATCCGTGGCCGGTCCGGTTCAGTCGTTCAGGGCCGCGTAGGCCTGGCTCTGGAACATGCGGGCAACGTCATGCAGGCCCGACGGCATCAACTGGGACATGAAGATGCCCAGCAGATCCGCGTTGGGATCGATCCAGAAGTAGGTGTTGGCGGCGCCGACCCAGCCGTATTCGCCGCCCCCCGAGAGGTGTCGGTGGCGGCCGGGGAATTTCAACACCCTGAAACCCAGGCCGAAGCCGTACGCGCCGTAGCCGCCGTCCATGTTGCCGACGACCTCCATGTCTTGCTTAAGGTGGTCGGTGGCCATGTAGCGGACCGTGCGCGGTCCCAGGAGGCGCACCCCGTCCAAGGTGCCTTCGTTGAGGAGCATGTGTGCGAATCGGAAATAGTCTTGCGTGGTGGCCACCAACCCGCCGCCGCCGGATTCCGTCTTGACCCCGGTCACCACCGGGTCCCGGTCCGGTCTGGGCATGGGTTGCAGCCGACCGTAGTGGTTGGTCTGGTAGTTGACCGCCAGCCGCCCCAGATCTTCTTCAGGCACCTGGAACCGGGTGTCCTTCATACCCAGGGGTTTGAAGATCATCTCGTTCAAGGACTCGCCCAGGGACTTGCCAGTGACCACGGAAACGACCCATCCGAGCACGTTCGTGGCAATGCTGTAGTGCCACTGTGAACCCGGTTGGAAAACCAAGGGGATTTGGCATAGCCGGTCCAAGGCTTCGTCGGAGGGCAACTGACGGTCAAGGACCTCGGCATCGGCGTACATGCGGTCCACGGGGTGCGACTCGTCAAAGACCTTGGTGAGCCCGGCCGTGTGCATCAGCAGGTCCCGGACGAGGACCGGCCGCTCGAGGTTGGTGGTGGTGTTCTCATCGATATGGACCTTGAGGTTGTGGAACGCGGGCAGGTACTCCCCTACCGGGTCGGCAATCTGAAGGCGCCCTTCCTCGAACAGCATCATGGCGGCAACACTCACGATGGGTTTCGTCATCGAGTAGAGGCGGAAGATCGTGTCGTCGGCCATGGAGACATCATTTTCTTTGTCCTGCCAGCCGAACGAGGCGAAGTGGAAAGGCATGTCGCGGCGTGCCAGCAGGACCTGGATGCCATTCAGGTGGCCCTTATCGACCACCGCCTGCATTGACGCGTCGAGTCTGGACAGTTGCCGTTCCGAAACGTTGGCCTGTTCAGGCGTGCACAGCTGCATGGGGATCCCGTGGCATGCAATGGGCGGGTGCAGTTGCAGCCGATCTTGGCAGGATGGTGCCTGTCAAAGTTCCGGATGCACAGCGTCTGCAGAGCTGCTGCGGGCAGCCGCGTGCAACGATGGCCTCGGCGGTCCGGACCGATTGGCACGGCTTAGTTGGGGGCTTATAGCGAGCGGTTGACAGCCAGTCCTGTGCTCCAGGTCCCAAGGCCATTTCAAACTTGCGCAACTTTGTGCGCTTATGGCATAATGGCATCCATAAATGCGAGAGCCCGGCGGACACCGGACTCTCCGCCGGACAGGGAATGCAGCTCCCGTGCCTGACAGCCCCGATTCTACAGCGCATCCCCCGGACACCGTCCACCGCACGGTGCGTCTGCGCCTGTATCCGGGCGATGCCGCCACCGGCATCCTGCTGACGGCCATCGCCGGCGCCTGCCGTTACGTCTGGAACCACATGCTGGCCGACTGCGAGTGGCGGTACGCCC
>CAZMKQ010000087.1:0-21176 GCA_964566955.1 uncultured Caldilineaceae bacterium
GACCTGGGGGTCACCACCACCTCGACCCTGGGTCGGGCCATGCCCAATTTCTGGATCGGCATCATGCTCATCCTGTTGTTCGCGGTCCATCTGGGATGGCTGCCCGTTTCGGGAAGACTGGAAACCACCTCGATCATCCTGCCGGCCCTCACTTTGGGAACGAGTGTGGCCACATCCCTGGCCCGCATTCTGCGTTCCAGCATGCTGGAGGTAATTCGCCAGGAATACATGACCACGGCCAAGGCCAAGGGCCTGCACCGGTGGACGGTGGTGCTGGGCCACGGCCTGCGCAACGCGCTGATCCCGTTCATCACGGTCTTCGGCCTGCAGATGGCCTGGCTGTTGGGGGGCTCGGTAATCGTGGAGGAGGTGTTTGCCTGGCCGGGCATGGGCCGTCTCCTGCTCAACTCCGTCAAGGTGCGGGACCTGTCCGTCGTCATGGCGGGGGTCTGCGTGTTTGCCCTGGTGGTGATGGGCACCAACCTCCTGGTGGACTTCCTGTACACCGCCCTTGATCCGCGCATTCGCTACAGTTCCTCATGACCGCGTCCGGTTCACAAGTGATTGGGGCCGAACACACAGTCCCCGAGCGCCGGAAGTATCGATACCGCTGGCTGTGGCGCCTGCGGCACAGTCCGACCGGCTTGCTGGGAGCCGTGATCGTCGTGGGTGTAGTGCTGGTTGTCCTGTTGGGCACCGCCATTGCCCCGCACGATCCGGAACTGATCGATCTCAAGCAGCGGCTGGTCCCGCCGGTCTGGGCGGAAGGCGGGAGCGTGGGACATGTCCTGGGTACCGACCAGTTGGGTCGCGATGTGTTGAGCCGCATCATCCTGGGCACGCGGATTTCCCTCCTGGTGGGGATTGCCGGGGTGGCCCTGGCCATGCTCACCGGGGTGTTCCTGGGTGTGACCTCCGGTTTCTGGGGCGGTTGGTGGGACGGGCTTGTGTCCCGGTTCCTGGACACATTTTTGTCCATCCCCTTCATCATCCTGGCACTGGCCGTCATTGGCGTGCTGGGGGTCAAGGGCGGCAACAACATGCTGCGCTTGATCCTCGTCCTGGGCCTGGCCAACTGGGTCATCTTTACCCGGGTCGTCCGGGGCGAAGTCCTGGCAGTCAAGGAGCGGGACTATGTGGAAGCAGCCCGGGCCATTGGGCAGCGCTCCTGGCTGATCATGCTTCGCTACATCCTGCCCAACGTCACGGCCTCCATCATCGTCCTGGGCGCCTTGCAGATTTCCACCGTGATCATCGCCGAGGCATCCCTCAGTTTCCTGGGCCTGGGCGTGCAACCGCCCACCATCACCTGGGGCATTATGCTGGCCGACGGACGGGATCACCTGGCCACGTCGTGGTGGCTGGCCACGTTTCCCGGCATCGCCATCACCATTACGGTACTGGGTTTCATTCTGTGGGGCGACTGGCTGCGGGACGTGCTGGATCCGAGACTGCGCGAATGACCTGCGGCCCTGTGCCGGAATTCGGAGGAGAACGGACATGACATTTTCGATAACGGGTTTTGACAGCACCGGCAAGATGGGCGTGGCCGTGGCCACCCGCTACTGGGCGGTCGGCGCACGCGTGCCCTATGTCCGCCCCGGCATCGCCGCCCTGGCCGTACAGGCCTATGCCCAGCCGTACATCGGCTACGACGTGCTGAACATGATGGCCGAAGATCCGGAACTGGACGGCCCGACCGCCTTGCAGGCCGTGCTTGACAAGGATCCCGGCAAGGAGTGGCGTCAGGTGGGCCTGGTGGATGCGAAAGGCAATGTCCAAGGATTTACGGGCAAGGAAACCGTCGCCTGGAGCGGCCATGCCGTGGCCGCCGACTGTGTGGCCGCCGGCAACATGCTGGTCGGGCAGGAAACCGTCGAGGCCATGACGGAATTCTTTGGCAACAACCCCGACTTGGATCTGCCCGAGCGGTTGGCCAGCGCGTTGCAGGCAGGCCATCTTGCGGGCGGCGACAAACGCGGGCAGCAGTCGGCCGCCGTGTACGTCGTGGATCGGGAGGAATCCCCGTACCTGGATCTGCGCATCGACGACGATCCCGATGCCATTGCGGCCTTGATGCGCCTGGTGGAGGACACGCGCGGGGTTGAACTGGTGCGCAGCGCCCACTTTGCCCGGTCACGGGAATCACCAACGGTCGCAAGCTACGTCGCCCACCGGGAATCGCTGCGCACAGAGGGCCTGGCCTGAAGTGACCGCCTCCCAGGGCCCACCTGTTGACCACGGTGACGAGACAGTTCTCATCACCGGTGCCAACGGGTTTGTGGGCATTAATCTGCTGGATCAGCTAACCCGGCAGGGCGTACGCGTTCTGGCCGGGACCAGGCGCCCGCCCGACATGGATGCGGAACCCGCGCACCATCCTCTGGTCGAGTGGATTCCGTGCGACGTGACCAACCGGGAACATCTGGTCGAACTGGTCCGGACCCGGGACGTGACACGGATCCTGCACGCCGCCGCGGTCACGCCGACACCGGAGATCGAGGCGAACGATCCGGTCCGCGTGGTCGATGTCAACCTGGCCGGCACCGTCAATGCCCTCGAAGCGGCGCGGCTGGGCCAGGTGGACCGGTTCCTGCTCGTCAGTTCCTCGGTGTTGTACCGGGGCTTCCCGGCGGATCGAGGCCGGGCCCGCGAGACGGATGCGCTCCCCCCCGACAACCTCTACGGGGTCTGCAAGGACGCCTGCGAGAACCTTTGCCGGCAGTACCGCCGGCGCAACGGGGTGTCCGCGGTGAGCGCAAGGCTGGGCACCGCCTACGGCCCCTGGGAAAAGGAGAGCCTGTCCCGCTCCCGATTGTCGGCCGTGGCACAGCTCATGGCCATGGGGGCGTCAGACCGAGACCGGCCCCTGCGGGTCCATGGCCTGGAGGTCGCACGGGACTACATTCATGTAGCCGACGCCTGCGCGGCCATCGTGGAACTGACAATGCATCCCAATCCCGGCTGGGATGTCTACAATGTGTCCTCCGATGCGGCCTTTACCCTGCGGGAGGCCCTGATGGCCATAACGGCCGAGACGCCCGGGTTTGCCTGGGTATGGGCCGAGCATCCGGACACTGCGGACTTCGCGTTCGCCGAGGCCGACGTGCGCGCGCCCCTCGACCTGTCCCGTCTGCGATCGGACGTGCCGCAGTGGGAACTGCGCGACCTTCGCCGCGGCATCGCGGACTACGCCGCCTGGCGTAGAAGCCAATCCGAATAACCCATTGAAACCAAGGTGGAAACAACCATGTCCAGCCCCTATGTCATCGGCGAAGTCGAAGTGCAGTCCGGCGAACGGAAGTTCGGCAATCTGCATGTGGGCCATCTGGCGGCCGGCACACCCGTGAATGTTCCCTTCCAGGTGATCAACGGCGCCATGGACGGCCCGGTCCTCTGCTACGAGTCGACGATGCACGGGTGGGAACCCGTCGGTGCCGAAATCATCCGGCGGGCCATGCTGCGGATTGATCCGCAGGAACTGCGCGGCACGATCGTCTGCCTGCCGCTGGCCGTGCCCATGTCGGTGGAGTTCGGCGGCACGGTCGAAAGCTCCGGGATGCGCGTGAATCCGGGGGATGTGCTGGACATCAACAAGGTCTGGCCGGGCAAGGCCCGCAATGCGTGGCTGACAGAACAGATCGCCTATGTGCTCTGGAACCAGGCAATCAAGCACTGCGACTACATCGTGGACATGCACGACGGCACCGGATCCTGCGAGGAGCTGCCGGTTGCGTTTCCCCACGCGTTTCCGCCGGAGGGCCAACCGCCCCTGGCCGGGGGCGTGGCCGACGGCACCGGGTCCGAGATTACCCTTGAGGAAACGGGCCTCACGCGGGCGCGGATGGACGACATCAACCGCAAGATCGAAGGCATGGCCAAGGCATTCGGGTCCCGCGTCATTTGGTGGCGTGAGAACCCCATCAATCCCTCCATGCTTTCGGGCCAATGCGCAGTGCACGGGATCATTCCCCTGGTGGTCGAGGCGGGCGGTGCCTGCGCCCTGGACTATTGCGTCGACGACGGTGCGGTCTGCCTGCTGAACATCGCCAAGCACCTGGACATGATTGAGGGGGAGCCGGAGCTGGCGCCGAAACAGGTCATGGTGTCGAACTACGAGGTCTACCGCTCGTTGACCGGCGGGTACTACATCCCTGCCCCCGGCATTGGACTAGGGGACACGGTCGCCCGAGGCCAGTTCCTGGGCGAAGTGGTGGATCCGGTTACCAGCGAGGTACGGGAACGGTGCGAGTCCCCGGTCAACGGCATCGTGGTGTCGCGCCGTGTTCGGCTGCCCATGAATCCAGGCGGGTACATTGCGCACATCGCCGATTTGGATTCGGTAACGTGGGAACGCGACAACTGACCGCATCCCATCGCCAACCAAGGCCGCGGCGGGGCCGTTTGCGGCCCGCCGGCAGAAGCGTGAGACCGTCCGGGCACGCCCTTGAAACCTGCGCGCCGGTGCGCCGGCCACATCAGAAACCTACGGGTACCGAAGGGACCACATCATGAGCGAAGTTGACTCCAAGTTTGTCGGCATCCAAATCAGCCCCGTCAGTTTCGTGGACGAAGGGGTGGAAGGCGTCCTGGACACACTTCAGGACCGGGCGGGCATCAATGTGCTGATGATTGGCACGATTTCCTGGCTGGGCCTCAAGGTGGGCCGGCGCATTTCATGGGAAATCGAGGGGTTTCCGGACCACGGCGTCCAGGCCCCGATGGCGCTCAAGGGCGGGTCCTACCTGCACCACCGCCCCGAGTACTACCAGAACACCAGCATCCGGGACACACGGGCCCACGATCCCGAGTTCGGCGACGAGGATGTCCTGGAGATGGTCATCCCGGAGGCCCGCAACTATAAGATTGACGGCATCATGTGGTGCAACGAGCGCAAGAGTCCCCTGGACAAGATGATTTCAGGAGAGGCCCCGGCCTGTTTTTGCGATCACTGCACGCGCCTGGCCGCACGCAAGGGACTGGATGTCGAAACGATCCGGCGCGCCTTTGACGATGCCTACGCCTATTTCCAGGCGGCCCGCGCCGGCGAGGACTTTGTGGACGGAGCCTTCATCGAGTTCCTGCGCATGCTCCTGGCCAATCCCGAAATCCTGCTGTATGAACGGTTCTGGCTGGAAGGCAACCAGGCGCTGGACAAGGAACTGTACGGGATCGTGAAATGGTGCAATCCCGACCTTGAGTTTGGCCTGAACATCTGGAACCGCAACCACTTCAACCCCATTCGCAAGGCCCAGTGGCCCTGGCATCCCCAGACCGACTACGCGGACTGGGTCAAGCCCATCACCTATGCCCACCAGTCGGGCCAGATTTACCACAAGGAAATGACGGACTTCCATCGGTCGATATTCCGGGACGTGTCCGCCGCCGAGCTGACTCCGATCATGTACCAGTTCCTCAACCTGGAAGAGGCGCCCTGGGACGAACTGATCCAGACGGGCATGGATCCCGACACCTACACCTTCGGTCAGTGCCGCGACACCGTCAAGGCGGTCAAGGGCCGGGTGCCCGTCTATATGGGTATCGGGGTGGACGCGCCCAGGGTCCAGGCGGACCAGGCAGCCTGCACCCCCGACCATGTATACCGAAGCGTAAAGGCCACCTACCGGGCCGGGGGCCAAGGCGTCATTTTCTCCCCCAACTACGCAGGCATGAACCTGACGAGCCTCGACGGCGCCGGGAAGGCGTTGGCGGAACTGGGCCTGAAATAACCACCCGCGACGAGTGTCGGCAGACCTTCGGCACGCAGGGGCGTGCCTGGCCGCGCCCCTCGGTCACGGAGACATCATCCGGTGGAACCGGTCTGCATTGGGCCGTGTCCCGCCAACTGCAATGCGCTTGAATTCACTGCCAAAGCCAATACAACCCGAACAGGAGAGCCAACATGCCCGAACAAGCCCCTTGGCGATTTCAGAAAGTAATCAAGCCCATGGTCGACATCCCCACGGAGCATGTCGTGCTGGGGGGCCTGGTATTGACCTGCCGGGGGGACGAGGCCATTCCCCACGGCTTCGTGGAAATCCAAGACGGTCTGATTAAGGCCGTGGGCAGCACTGACGAACTCGGGTCACGCGAGTCCGAACTCGTTGACACCGGCGGTACCCTGTTGCCGGGGCTGTTCAACAGCCATGCCCACCTGGCCTGGGACGGAGTCCACGATCTGGCGCGCCAGTCGCTTGACGACTCGCCGGAAATCAGCGCCTACAAGTCCGCCGGCAACATGCTGGTGAGCCTGCGGTCCGGGGTCACGACGGTGCGCGACCTGGGCATGAACACGGCCAACCTGCACGCCAAGCAGGCTGTCGAGCAGAACATTTTCCCGGGGCCGCGGCTGCTGGTCACCGGCGAGGCGATCGTGCAGACCGGAGGCCATACCTACTGGTGCTGCCGCGAAGCGAGCGGACCCGATGAAATGCGGCGCGCCGTGCGGGACCAGGTGCGGGCGGGGGCCGATCTGATCAAGATCATGGCCTGCCACGACACCTTGGAATTCACGGACGAGGAATTGACAGCCGTCATTGACGAATCCCATCGCAACGGCCTGCCCATCACGGCCCATGCCACCTACAACGACGCCATCAACCGTGTTGCGCAGTTTGGAATTGATGTGGTCGAACATGGCGGCAGCATGACTGCTGAAACCATTGACCTGTTGGTTGCCAAGGGCATCCCGGTGGTGACCACATTTGCTCCCGTGTTGATGCAGAGCAGGCCCGAAATTGCCCGCCGCTTCGACATTCCGGAATGGAAAATCGAGGAGCGCCAGCGCGCCGTCAGCGACACCTCGCGCTACCAGGGGCTGGTGGACGCGGCCGCAGCCGGTGTCACCATCGTGTTCGGCACCGACGCAGGCAGTCCCGTGGTGGGCCACGATGTCATCGCCCCTGAAATGGAATTCATGGTCAAGCTTGGGGTCGTGCCGGACAACTATGCCGCCGTGCGCAGTGCAACCTGCTCAGCCGCCGCACTCAGTGGCCTGCAGGACGAACTCGGAACCTTGGAGGCCGGCCGACGCGCCGATGTGATCGTGGTGGACGGCGATCCCCGCGCCGATATCCATACGATGGCCAAGATCAAACGCACCTACCGCGACGGCATGCGGATGGTTTAAGCAACGATGGCTGCCGTGGTACCGGATGGAGGGATGGCCCGCACCTCCACGTCGATGAGGTCGGACTGTGGCCATCCCTCCAACCTGACGCCGGAGCAAGGTGGTCTGGATGGCGGAAGTTGTGAAGGAGGTCTTGGGAACATGCGGCTGTGGCTTCCAACAACAGTTCGGTGCAACCTGCCCCGCGATGGCATCCATACGATGCTGGCCCGGCTGAGGATCCGGATTGACGACTGGATCCGAGACGGGGCCGGAGATGCAATTCGAGGACAAGCCCTGGGTGGTGCAGCCGCTCTACGCCCCCGAACGGAACCTAGCGGAGTACTTCTTCCGGGAGTTGCGCCGTGTCTGGGAGGGTCAGGTCTATCCGACTCTACAGGCCCAAAAAGGATGATCTGGAAACGACCCTGAAAGTTTGGCAGACCGAACCAAAGTGGGTGCCGCAACTGTGCGGCTGGACCTGGTTCCGGGCGGATCTGATGGGCCTGCCCGCCGACACTCAAGTAACCCGATGCATGTCAATCGACACGACATCATGAAGTCTGGGAATTGGAAACTGCGTGCCTACAAAACCGGCAGACCTTGGCTTCACGCTTGATGATTTCAGCACAATACGAGCAGGTAACATGTGTTCCATCAGCCAGTTGTCGTTCGACCAACTTTGCATGCAGCGGTTTGGCAGTCAAGGCATGTGGCAGAGCCACTATCCACATTGCTGTGCCATATAGCCACCACAGCCCAAAGCGATATCCCTTCCTGTAAGCTATATATGCAACAATCAATCCCATAAGAATGGACACGGGGGCAAGAGCAACAAAGATTATTCCTAATTCGAGTGGGCCAATGTTTGGCATCACAGGACTCTCTTTGAATAGCAAAGCAATAGACCAAAATATGACGAACCAAGTTGATGCAGCATGCGGTCCAACATGGCGATGTGGATCCATTCTGCCAACGTGACCGGCAGCCCCTCGCAGTCCTTTCTCAGGCACCACACCTGAAAAGCCACCGGACCTAATCTAGCGAAGGCGCACTTCCCGATCCAGCACGGGCAAAGACCGGGGAACCCGAGGCCAGCTTGGAGCAGTGGACGATCACCAAGGTCCGGAACATGGTCCCCCGCACCCAGTGGGTCGGCATCCGCCCGGTTGATCTGCAGACGCGGAAAACGGTGCACCAGCCGGACCTCGTTCCGATCTTGAATGTAGGCAGCGGCAGCCCGTGCGCAGCGCATAAGTTCATCGCAACAACTTGAACTACGTGAGTCGCGTGCATGGGTGGTACGGCATCGTGGCCCAGCTGGTGTGTGTAACATTGAAATTCCCGTTGGTGGGAACATTCTAAGGTTGCGCAGGGAATACTTGGGAGGCAGATTGCCGTCGTTCTCCGAGCCGCCTTCCCGGTCCGGATCCACTTTCCTGTGGCCGTTCCTTAACTTTTTGCATGCGACCATGGCTCATGGTCCTGTACTGACGGACATGGGTCAACCAGGTTGCTTGGGAGTCACAGTTGCAGTGTCACAGACGCTCAAGCGACAGACCAAGCAACCTGTGACGGGCACACACAAAGGGAAGACTTTGGCGATGCTTCGTCACTGGCTCCGAGCATTTGCCTCTCAGCACCCTGATTGCTATAGCAAAACGCGCCGACCCTCCCGGGCAGACTGGTAGGCGGCGTAGATGACCCGGGTCACCTCCAGTCCCAGCACGCCGTCGCAAGGTGTCGGCTTGTCATTGACGGCACAGTCGATGAAGTGATGGCACATGGCCACGTGACCGGAACTCCAGTCCTCGTCCGGAATCGCGGCGTTCCATCCGGCCGTGGTACTGGCCTTCTCATTCAGGTAGGTGTCCTCGAACACCTCCTGGCCCGGCGCGTAGAGCTCCACCAAATCGTGCGGGGCAATGTTGCAGCGGATGCGGCTGTTGGACAGGAACAGCTCCAGCCAGCTTTGCATGCCTCCCAAGACATTGTCGGACCCGTAGGCCACGGAGACGGAACCGTCCTCGAACGTGATCAGCGCGGTCGCCCAAGTCTCCACGTCCTGCCAACCGGTGGCAATCCCCGTCTGGCGGGCGCCCTGCGTCTCAGCAATCGTGGTCAGGTCGCGGGTTTCCGCCATCACCGACACGGGCCGGATGGGCCGCCCGTTGCGCGCCACGCCCTCCTGCTGCTTGAGATACAGCATGGTTCCAATCGGATGGGCACCGAGGCGCAACAGCGCGCCCCCGCCCGTGTACCGCCAAATCTTGGAATAGGGGGAGTGGGAGCCGCAGTGGGCTTCCCCGCCGCGCATTTCCAGGATGGACCCGCCGGACCGCACCATTAGACCCTCTGCCCTTTGCACCGGCGGAGCGAATATCCAGTTCTCGCCGTACATCAACTGAACACCGTTGCGCCGGGCCGCCTCCACCATGGCTGTGGCCTCCTGTGTGGCGTGCTCCAACATCAGGGATGAATCCCTGCCGGCAATGTCGGCATCGGTGGCGTCGGCAGGAAGATCCTGGCCCGTGTAGGCGGTCAAAGGCTTGGTACAGACCACATGTTTCCCGTGTTCGGCCGCGGCGACCGCAATTTCCCGATGAACATGGTTGGGTACGCACAGGTCCACCATCTGGATGTCGGGATTCGCCAACAACTCCGCGACATCGGTGTGCCACTGCGCAATTCCGTGCCGGTCGGCAAAACCGCGGGCACTCTCGGCGGACCGGGCCGCGACCGCCGGCACGGTTACCGCGTAGCCGGGCACCTGGGCGTAACAGCGCATGCGCGTCTCGGCCAGAAACCCGGCCCCAATCAATCCGATATTCACCGTTCTGGCCATCGATTCCTTCCTGTCCATACTCTCATTTTCCCGGTGTCGATCCCGCCCCTTGCCGCTGGATCGACACTGCCAGAGTGCGAGTATTCTATAATCGGGTCATCCCTTTGGACCCAACTTTCCAATATGCCCCCTGCGGGCAGTGACTTCCGTCGGAGCGGAAGGTGTGTTTGTTCGGGTCCAGTCTTGTCCCTACCACGGAGGAATCGAACATGAAACGACACCTCGCACGCCGCGAGTTCCTGACACTGAGCAGCCTGACCGCGGCCGGAGCCATACTGGCAGCCTGTGCGCCGCCAGCTGCCGCCCCGGCCTCGGACGAAGCCGGCGAACCGGCCATGGCGTCCATCGAACTGATTTGGGACACGTTCCGCGGCACCGGGACCGGATGGAACGAGGAACGCATCGACACGTTCACCGAGATGCACCCGAACATCAGCATCGAGTTCAGGCCCCTGACTGGTTCCAGCCAACAGGACAACTACGGAAAGATGTACGCCCTGTTCGCCGCGGGCGACCTGGGCGACATCTGCGCCTTCGATCCGTCGCATTACCACTTCTGGCGCGCCATCGACAAGAGCATCATCGGTCCCCTTGACGAATACGTGGCGGCGGAAGGCCTGGATGTGGGCGAGTGGTTCGACACGTTCATGCGACTCCAGTACTTCAACGGCCAGCTGTACGGTCTCCCCAGCTGGGGCTGGGCCGGTTTCGACACGCTGGTGACCAATGCCCTGCACTTCGAACAGGCGGGGATCGACCTGCCCGATCCCGTGGGCCACGAGACTTCCATGGACACCATCGCCGAATGGGCCCATGCGCTCCGCGACGAGGACCAGGGCCGGTTCGGCCTGGCCGTGTCCCACAGCGAGGCCAACATGGTGGTGCTGTGCCGGGCTTTCGGCGGCTACCTCATCAACGAGGAAGGCACCCAGTCCATGCTGATGGACAGCCCTGAATCGCAGGAAGCCATGCGCTGGGCCTACAAGCTGTCGGTCGAGGATCAGGTCCTGCCGTCACCCGACGACATCGGCGGCAGCTTTGGAGCCGCCCTGCTGGCCGGCAAGCTGGCCATGAACTGGTGCGGTTCCCTGTGCGTCCGGAACTTCGATCGGGACATCGAGGACGCGGATGTCGCCATGGCCTCGCAGATCCTGTTCCCAACCCGCGAAGACGGCCGCTATCCCAGCCAGATTCGCGGCGGGACCTGGAACATCCTGGCCGACACCCCCCATCCCAGCGAGTCCTTCAAGTTCCTAATGCACATCACGAGCACCGAAGGCAGTTACGGCTTCAATGTCGTCGCGGGCAACGGGGCGCTGGTGCGCCCGGACGTTGTGGACCAGTTGATAGCCGACAATCCCATCCACCAGTGGTTCATTCCCAACCTGGAGAACGGCATCCCGGCCCACGCCCCCGCGAATTCCCGCGGCCGCGAGTACACGGACGCTGTGGCCCAGTGGACCGCACTGCTGCTCGACCGCCATCAGCCGGTGCCTTTCGAGGAAGGGCTGCAGAACCTGCACGACAATATTCAGAAAGTCCTGGACCAGGATCCGGCGTAACCCCCGGAGCCTGTACCGCCCCGGGCAGGGTCCATCCTGCCCGGGGCTCCGCGCACACCCGACCACCTCCGCGTCACCGTTGCCGTTGCAGCCCGCAACAAATCCGACTTCCGAGACCGCATGGCGACCGCAACGCAGTCCCCCACCCCGATGCCGGCGCGCCAGCGCATGTCCCGCCGCGTCTTGCATCAGAACCTGTACGGCTACCTGTTTCTGGCACCTTGGCTGCTGGGTTTCTTTGGCCTGTTCCTGGGGCCCGGCCTGTGGTCTCTCTTCCTCAGCCTTACGGAATATGACGTCCTGAGTCCCCCCAAATTCACCGGGTTGGGCAACTACATCCGCATGTTCACGGACGACGATCTGTTCTGGCCGTCGCTGGGGCGCACCTTCTACTATGCCCTGCTCTCGGTGCCGACCGGCGTTCTGGGCTCCCTGCTGCTGGCGGTCCTGCTGAATGCCGCCCTGCGGGGCATTGCGGTATTCCGTACGCTGTTCTTCGTACCCTCACTGGTCCCGCTCATTGCTTCCGTCATCCTCTGGAAGTGGCTGCTGAACGGAGACTTCGGCATCGTCAATCAGGGACTGCGGGCCCTGGGCCTTGATCCTCCGATATGGTTCGGGGATCGGCGCTGGGCCATTCCGTCGCTGATCTCCATGAACCTGTGGCAGTCCATGGGCGGCGTGCGCATGATCATTTTCCTGGCGGGCCTCCAAGGCATCCCGGAATCCCTCTACGAAGCGGCCTCCATCGATGGCGCCAACACCTGGCAGCGCCTGCGCAACGTGACGTTGCCCCTACTGACGCCGACCATCTTCTTCAACACTGTCCTCGGCGTGATTGGCGCCCTCCAGATCTTCGACGCGGCCTTTGTGGCGACGGAGGGTGGACCCGGATTTGCCACCTGGTTCTACGGCCTGCACATCTGGAAGCACTCCTTCGACTACTGGAACATGGGTTATGGGGCATCCCTGGCCTGGTTCTTTGCCGTCATCATCGTGGCACTTACCATCCTGCAGATCCGGACCTCCGACCGCTGGGTCTTCTACTACGGGGCATGATGGCCACCACCTCGATACAGCAACCCCTGCCGCTGGAAGCCGAGCTGATCCGGCGCGCCCGCGCACGCCGTTTCTGGCACGTTGTCCGCTACCTGTTTTTGGTCGGCGCGGGCCTGATGTTCGCCTTTCCACTCTTCTGGACGGTGTCCAGTTCGCTGCAGACCTGGCAGGAACTGCGGTCATTCGAACCGCACCTGCTGCCCTCGGTGCCCCAATGGACCAACTACAGCGACGTGTTTGCCGCCGTGCCCTACGCCCGTTGGCTCGGCAACAGCTTCCTGATCGTGGCCATCACCATTCCGGGGACGGTCCTGACCGCCACCTTCACCGCCTACGCCTTTGCCCGGTTCGACTTCTACGGCAGGGACCTGTGGTTCATTCTGATGCTGTCCACGATGATGATCCCGCGCGTGGTTACCTTCATTCCCCAGTACCTGCTCTTTTTCAAGATCGGCCTGATCAACACGTACATCCCACTGACCATCGGAGCATGGCTAGGCGGCGGCGCGTTCATGATCTTCCTGCTGCGCCAGTTCATCATGAGCATCCCGCGGGATCTGGACGAGGCCGCGCACATGGACGGGGCCTCTCCTTTCCGCATCCTGTTCAGCATCATCACGCCGTTGATGAAACCGGCCCTGACCACCGTGGCCATCCTGACCTTCCTGGGCGACTGGAACGACTTCTTCGGTCCGTTCATCTACCTTAACAAACCCGTCCTGTTCACCGCGGCGGTGGGTTTGCGCACATTCCAATACATTCCCCTGGAGACCACCGATCCGCGCGACCATCTGCTAATGGCCGCGGCAGCCATCATGACCATTCCCATGATCGTGCTCTTCATAGGCGCCCAGCGCTACTTCATTTCGGGTGTCGTACTGACGGGACTGAAGATCTGATCCGGGCCGGTCGAGACCGCGCCATTCCACCCGCAGCAGACCGTCGGGGCCAAACCGGCACTCCGTCTGCCACCGCACTGCCCCAGCATTCCCGGAGTCCCCCCGTTTTGAAAATCACGGAAGTCGCACTGGCCATTCTGGAACTGCCCGATGCCACGGCTTCCGGGCACGAACTGATCCAGGTACCGGGCCTGACACGGGTGCAGTACACCCACCGGACACGATCCAGGCAGCGGCGCGCAACCCGGGCCTTCCTGGAAGTGCGAACTTCTACGGGCCTTCGGTCCCGGTGCGACTGCTCCCTGTCGTCGGACCAGGTCGACATCCTCCGGCATCATGTGCTGGGAGCCAACCCCCTTCACCGGGAACACCTGTTTCAGATGTTCCACAAAGGCACGCGCTGGGTCTACCAACCTCCGGGTTGGTTCGGGGCCTTCGACAACTGCCTGTGGGACATTGCCGGCCAGGCGGCCGGCCTGCCGGTCCACGCCCTGCTGGGGCGCGTGCGCGAGCGACTTCCCGCCTACCTGACCGGCGGTGACGGCACGGTACAGGACTATCTGGCAGCCATCGAAGGCGGTCGGGCCATGGGCATCCAGGCCTACAAGTTCCATACCTACAAGGGCGGCGACGCGGACATCCCCATCTTCAGGGAAGTGCGCCGCGAGGTCGGGGATGCCTACGACCTGATCAACGATCCGGTCTGCTCCTATACGCTGCGCGAGGCACTGGCCGTCGGGCACGTGATGGAGGAACTGGGGTTCCTGTGGCTGGAAGAACCCATGCACGAACAAAAGCTGAACCTGTACCAGGAACTGTGCCTCGGCCTGGACATGCCCGTCATGGCGACGGAAACCCTGATGCACGACATGGACCTGACCGCGCAGTGGCTGCTGCAGGGCGGCACGGACTACCTGCGGGCCAGGGCCACGCATGGAACCACACAGGTCTTGAAACTGGCCCATTTCGCCGAACTTCAGGGAGCGCGCGTGGAACTCAACGGGCCCGGGGGCCTTTGTGGCCTGGTTCATGCCCATGTGGGCTGCTGCCTCGAAAACACAAGCCTGTACGAGTATTTCGGCTCCACGGCGGACGCCCTGCGCCAAGAAGGCCAGAGCTGGGGGCTGCTCAACGCCCCTCTGATTCAGGATGGCTGCATCGCGCCGCCGGATGGATCGGGATGGGGTGCCGAGTGGGACGAGGAGCAATTCCGGCGACTTACCGTGGCCCGTCATTGAAGACCCCGGGACAGACTCCGGACAAGCAGGCTGTGGCCATGGTGTCCTGTAACCCCATCCATCCTGGGGTACGGGACGGGCAGTCCCTGCCGGTGGCCTCCAGCCTGTCGCCCCGACCGTATGGTTCCCTTCGGGTATCCATGTCCGCAGGCAGCACTGGGACATGTCCTTGCGCATCGCCCGCTGAGTCGCACCTGCAGGCTCGGTGCCCGTGCCATTGGCCTTCGTTGACTGGCAGGTAGCCCCATTGTGGTGTTGGGATGAGGCGCTCCATCAAGCCCGAAACAAGCCGATGCCTTGGTGGCAAGGCCTTCTCGCCGGTCGTTTGTAGTAGAATTCTGTCCTCGGAAGGCTGGTGGTGTCCTTTGGCACGTGCCAAGCACTTCCTGAGTGCGTACAGATTGCCCCGGGGAGGTGGTGCCAATGGACAGTTTATGTAGTCGCCAATCGTGCACCGCCGGTAGTTTGCTGGTCACCCGGTAAACGACCGGTCGCACGAAGACTAGAAGACCCTCACCTTTCGGTGGGGGTCTTTTTTGTCGCTACAATAGCGTGCCGGGACGCGGTTCCAGCGTATGTTGGGCTGCGGCGATGATGTACACAGGCTGTTCAGGGCAAAGCCCCGTCCCCCCCGTTGCTTGACCAACCGGAATTCAGGAGCACATGACCGTGGCCGACAACACCCGGATTGACTACCAGGGATGGAACCAGGTCCAGCGAATAGCCACCGAGCATCTTGAAGTGGTGGTAGTGCACGAAATCGGACCCCGCATCGTGTCCGTCTCGCTGCCGGGACGCCACAACATGTTTGGCCAACTGTCGCACGAGATGGGCCAAACCGGAGGAGGAGAATTTCGCCTGTACGGAGGGCAACGGCTGTGGTCGGCACCGGAGGAGGACTCGGTTTTCACCTATTTTCCCGACAACGTGCCGGCGGAAGTGTCCCAACCCGATGAGAACACCTTCGCGTTCACCGCACCTGTGGAGCGGGACAACGGCGTGCAAAAGGAGATGGTGCTGGCCCCGTCGGAGGATCAAGCATCAATCCAGGTGTTCCACCGCATCACCAACCGGAGCACAGAACCGATTCGGCTGTCCCCGTGGGCGGTGTCCGTCATGAACCTCCATGGCACGGCCATCGTGCCCCTGCCGCCATTCGGATCCCACGACGACTTCCTGGCTCCGGTCAGCAACCTGGTTCTGTGGGCCTACACCGACCTGACCGACCCGCGCTGGACCGTCGGCGGCAAGTATGTGCTCCTGCGTCAGGACGCCGGAGCGGGAACACCCCAGAAAATCGGCTTGCGCGTCTCCCAGGGATGGAGTGCCTATGTATTGGACGAGGTGCTGTTTGTCAAGACCTTTGCCGACCAGGCCGAGGCCGAGTATCCCGATCTCAACAGCAACGTTGAAATCTACACCGATGCCCGTTTCCTTGAAGTGGAAACATTGGGCCCCCTGGCTTCCCTCGCGCCGGGCCAGACCGCAACCCAGACGGAAACCTGGTATCTGGTTCCCGGCATCCCGACACCTGCCTGCGACGACGACGTGGAACGGGATGTCATGCCGGTGGTCAACCACATCCTCGAGACCGGACGCGTGGCGTAGGCTGCAGGCGTCGAGAACCGGGTCCGGGACTCGCGGGCAGGCGCCTCGTGGGTTCAGTCCATCCAGTGGCTGTCCAGTTGATCCTGGGCTTCGAAACCCAGCAGGGACTTGGCCTTGCCCAGCTCAAACCTGCGGTGCGGCAAATCCACGCTGATGTTGAATTGCTCGTAGGGCGAAGGCAGCGAGGGTGCTTCCAGGGCCGCCCTCAATGAACGCGCCGAGTCTTCGTAGGTTACGGCGAACGGCGGGATTTGGTGCGGATCGTCCAAGGCGGCCAGTCGCCAGAACAGCATGACCGGCACTTCCAGGGCGTGGTATTCGGCAAACACCCTTAGGATTTCCTGCCCCAGGTACTTGGTGTGGTGGTAGAGGTAGTCCAACGGGCGACACGGTGCGTCGACCGGAATGTCGTAGTCCCAGACATAGCTGCCGTAGCCCGGATCCATCTGCTGAAACGGTCCCGTCTGCACGACACGCCGAATGCCGTGGGCGACGGCGCCCAACCCAATGTTGAAGGCTCCGACAGTGTTCACCTTGAAGGCGGCGTGCAGCTCCGGCCGCAGCACCGAACAGTTGACAATGGCGTCCATACCGGTACACGCGTCGACCACCTGTTGCGTATCCCCCATGTCCACCCGCCGGAACTCGTGCGGTGCCTCCAGCTGGATCGGCTGCGGCCGCGACCCCATACCCGGGGACCAGGCTGCAAGAGCCTCCGCAACGGACCGCAGATCCGACTGCCGAACTGTATAGACATCCGCCAACTCCCTTGAAGTTGCGGATCCCATGGGGCCGCTGGAACCGAAGATCACAACGCTGCGGATGGGGCGTCCGGACACCGAATCCCCCTCGGCAACGGCATCCTGCCAGCGAACACCGCGGTTCGGCGAGGGTTCTGTATCGGACCAGCGACTTCGAAAGTCGTCCTGTGGTGCATAGCTGAACGGCGGCACCGTGCTGATGGACCGCTCCTCATCACCCGTAGTGTGGGTCACCCGAATCTTAGAACGCGGACCGGGTGCCGCAACATGAAAGACGTGCCAGTCCGGCCGGGTGGCATTCTTGGTCCTGGCGGCATCGAACAACAAGGCCCTCTCCATGCCGTGTACGGCATCCGCCACCGAGACCCAAGCCGGGTTGTAAGGTTGGTCGCCCAGGGTTGCCGGATCCACCACGGTGGCAAACCGCAGGCACACGGCCAACAACGAACCCGCCCTGACGGTTTCCCGCAGCGACAGTTCCGCAGTCCAACAGCAGAGGTCCGACAAGGAAGGCGTCGGACGCGGCCGCCACATCTCGTTGACCTGCCAGTGGGCCGGGAGCCGCGCGAACAGATCGAGTGAACTTGCCAGCACCAGACGCTCAACCCCGGCCGCCTGTGCCGTCCGCGCCAGGTTGTAGATGCCGCAAGTATTGCGGTACATCGCCTCACCGGGAACCATGTCGGGCTGTGCAGCCAGCCCCAGCGCCTCCAGGTGCAGCACCTTGTCCACGCCGTCCAACAACGGCTCGACCTGATCCGGCTGGGTCAAGTCCGCCTCGGTCCAGTCCTTGCCTGCCAACCAAAGCGGCCGCTCGCTCCTGTCCGAAAACTTCAGGGAATACTCATCTCGCTCGCCCAGTACCTCGGCCACATGTCGGCCGAGGTCGCTGTGGGCGCCGGTCACCAGAATGTTCAACCTGCTCTCCTCAATGTCTGTTCAGCGCGTCGAACGGCAGTTGCATGCGCCGTGCACGGTCGGGCTGTCGTCCCGAGTCCGGTGTTGACTAAAACCGAGTGTAGTAGTCGATACCGGTGCGACCTGCCCTGCGACCCGAAACGGCCGTCGCATGCTTGTCCAGGACAGCTTCGTTGAGTTCGATGCCCAAACCAGGCTTGGAGGGTGGAATGTGATAGCCATCTTCCCACTGCAGGGGTTCCTGCAGGACATCGGCGTGGAAACCGCCCCAGTCGTCAATCCCTTCCTGGATCAGGAAGTTCGGGGAACAGGCGTCAATGTGCATGGAAGCCGCGGCCCCGACCGGCCCGCCGTACAGATGAGGTGCGATTTGAACGTAGTTGGCTTCCGCCATGGCGGCAATCTTGCGCGCCTCCAGGATGCCGCCCGAAATGGTCAGGTCGAACTGCAGAATGGACGCCGCCTTTTGCTCGAGCATGGTCACGAACTCGAACTTGTTGAACAGACGCTCGCCCGTGGCCACCGGGATGCTCGTGGCGCGGGCCACCCTGGCCATCTCCGATATGTTCTCCGGCGGCACCGGCTCTTCGAACCAAAGCGGATCGAACTCCTCCACCCGTTTGGCAAACCGGATGGCGCTGTGGGTGTTGAACTGTCCATGCGTGCCAATCAGAATGTCGCACCGGTCCCCCACGGCTTCCCGCACCTTCCGTACCACCAGGGCCGCGTCGCGCAGGCCTTCCAGGCGATCCGTGGTGCGCGGGTCCACGGGATCGAACTTGACCGCGGTAAACCCCTTCTCCATGTAGGCCAAAGCCATTTCGGCCGCTTTTTCACCCGATTGTCCGGCACGCCAGCCCGACAGGTAGGAATAGGCCCGCAGTCGGTCGTTCATGCGACCGCCCAGCAGGTTGTAGACGGGTTGGCCAGCGGCCTTGCCGGCAATGTCCCACAGTGCAATGTCGATGGCGCTGAGGATGGGCGAGGTGATGGGACCGACGCGTCGGACAAACCGCTGCTCGTAGATGCCGTTCCAGATCTTCTCGATTTGAAACTGATCCTGACCAATCAAGTACTCCTCGGCGAGGTCGTCGATCAGGGGCAGGGCCGTGTGGTCCATGCGCGTGTGGTACGTCGCCTCGCCGACACCGGACAGCCCTTCGTCGGTTCCGATTTTGATAAACAACCAGCGCGGGCCACCGAAATGGGGCGGAGGATTGTCAACCAGGAACGATTTGACCGAGTCGATTTTCATGGCTACTTCCGGAATGGACATGGGCAAGAGAAACACAAAGGGAATGACCCTGCAACCGGTGCGAACCCGGGACACGCCCATGGCTTTTATCGGCTTGAATATTGGCAACCCGGGTTGGACGGCGTTCGGGGAACGGGTCCGGAGACACACGATGCCCCGCAGGTGAAAGCAATTCGGGAACAGGACCGGATCATTGTAGTCCCGACTCCCTGCCGCCATTCAACCGAGTCGACTGGGAACCACGCTGACCGGTCGCGACATGCCATCAATAGTGGAGCCGGGGCCGTCGATTTCCTAAGATTGGTCCCGCAATCTCATTATTCGTTCAACAGGTAGTCGATCCCATGTCCGGAAACCACAACCCGACCCTGCGATTCATGTTTCAGCGCGGCACCGATCAAATCAAGGAACTGTGCGACGGCATCAACAACGCCGATTCCCTCAGGAAAATGCCGTTGGACCACAACTGCATCAACTACACAATCGGCCACATGCTCCAAAGCCGCAATCACATACTCAAGACCCTTGGCGTCGAGGACTTCGACTGGCCAGAGGCACTGGCCGACAGCTACAGCGGCAACATCGGAACCACCGAGGACGCCTTGGCCGGGGCCGGCCAGGGCCTGACCCTGGAACAGCTCCTGGCCAGGTTGGACGAAAGCCAGGCCCTCATTGACAACGCGTTGAGCAGCAGGGACATAGAGGACTTTCCCGGAACCAGACAGTTCTTCGACAATCCCGAAGCCACCGCGGCCGACGTGGTCGGATTCATGTCGTGGCATGAAAGCCAGCATCTCGGCCAGCTGGACGTGTTGGTGCAGGTCCTCAGACTCGCCTGAACTCCGCGGCTCCAAGACAAACACAATTCAACCTCAACCAGTCGGGAACTTCATCCGTAAACCGCAGTGCCATTCCGGCAGGGACTGATCGGAGCCTCTTCCAGGTGCTGGCCGGCCCTCGCGCTTCCGTCCCGCCGCAATTTCCGGCTTCTGCGGCCCCCGAGGCCGAGGCCCGGCGCGCCCACCGGTAGGAGATGGTGTCGGGCCTTCCGACAGTATTCCCTAATCGGGAAACCTTCCGGTGGAACGAGGCTTTTGTGGAGGAGTTCCTCGGCACGTTGTCCAGCACAAACAGCTGGCAGTGGGCCGGTGGAATGCCCACTCCCTGGGGCTCCAACAACCACTGTCTGGAACCACCTGGAGCCTGATGCGTGTTCCCGGTGCAACGCTGCCGCATTCCCTGAAGATTCTGGTGTGGATGCGGCTCCGTCACAACCGGGCGGCCTGCTCCAGCGCATCCGCAAGGCGTTCGACGACAGCGACGACGATGACAATCCCGACCCCTTCGGCGGCCCCGTCGAAGGGGACGAAACCTACATGGGCGGCCGCGAGCGCAACAAGCACGCCAAGAACAAGCTGCACGAACGCTGGACCGACGGCAAGACCATCGTTGTCGGCATCATCGACCGCACCGCCCGCCAGGCCGCCACCAAGGTCGTCAAACAGGCCGACCGCAAATCGCTGCACTCCTTCATTCAGGAACGCGTGGCGCAGGGCGCCGGCGTATTCACCGACGATGCCGCCGCCTACCGCCAGCTGCCCAGCTACTGGCACGCCTCGGTCAAGCACTCGACCGGGCAGTACGTGGACGGCATGGTACACACGAACGGGATCGAATCCTTCTGGTCAACACTCAAGCGCGGCCACATCGGGGTCTACCACAAAATGAGCCCCAAGCACCTGCACCGCTACCTGGCCGAGTTTGCCGGCCGCTACAACATCCGCAACCTGGACACGATCGCCCAAATGGCCCGCGTCTTCGAGCTCATGATCGGCAAGCAACTCCGCTACCGCACCCTCGTCGCCGACAATGGCCTCTCCCACGGAGCTAATACTACAGTTGTAGATAATGGTGGCATACTGA
>CAZMKQ010000088.1:0-21175 GCA_964566955.1 uncultured Caldilineaceae bacterium
ACATTAGGCGTGTCGTATGCGGGAATAGTTCCGAACGAGTACTTGTCTTCCCTGTCCTATCCGGAAAGGGAAGCCTGGTGGAGGCAGGTCCTGGAAGCGAAGCGGCCTGCCGTAGGCAACTTTGTCGCCGAAGTTGAAGAGGACGGAATAGTGGGTCTCGCTCAAGCAGGTCCGGAACGCGAAGGTGACCGGACGTATCTTGGCGAACTATATGCGATCTACGTGCTGCAGCCGTTTCAACGCAGGGGATTCGGCCATGCGCTTTTCTCAGCCGTGGCAGAACGGCTGATACTGGATGGATTTCCTTCCATGTTGTTGTGGGTACTGCGGGACAACCGATCTGCCTGCCGCTTTTATGAAGCTCTGGGAGGCAAAAAGGTCAGCGAGAAAACCATCGAGATCGGCGGAGCCAGCCTGGTAGAAGTTGCCTATGGCTGGAAGGACATTGCTGCCTTGACTGCCACACCTGAAGCCTGACTTGTGCAAACAACAGGATTTCAGTGTCCCTGAGATGCAATGGCATAGGGCCGACATGGGTGGCCTTGAGCTTCAGGCAGTCTTTTGGTGGTGGAAGCATCAGGTTCAGGGCTTCCACCAGCGTGTCGACCCGGACTACCGCATTTCGCGCAGGCTCCCATTCATCCTGCACAATCTCCACCCCTGCTACTTCGGGGCCGTGTTGTCTTGCCGGATAGGCGGCAATAGGGTCCAAATGTGGTCGGCGGGAACCCGCTCCGGGCCGCCGCCCTCCCGGACAGTTACGAGGAGTAGGGCACCGTCGGGAATGTCGTCGAGATCGAAATGCGTACCGCGCCAGGCGGCTTCGACGATGCGGTCGGCGTGGGCTTCAATAGCTTCAACGATGTGTCGAGCCAGGCCGCTGGCGGCTAGGCCGCGCCGGAAGCTGATCAGCATTCCTTCCACCATTCCTGCAGTTTCCGCTTGGGCCCGTCCCTCGGCCCGTCCCTTGGCCCGTTGTTCAGCCAACAGTCGATCAAAGTGTTCCTGTGCCGTTTCCACTTTCCTCTTGGCCCCGGCGAGTGGATCGTTGCTGTCCGTGCCTCCACTGTAGAAAAACTGCACCTGTTTCATGACGCTCTCATTCCAATCAAGTTGACGATCGTCCATTCGGAAGGTGAAGACGGTCCCGAAGGTCTCCCTGCAAGGGGCAACATTCGATTTCCCCACCTGTGGACGGGAATGCCGCGCTGTCAGGCGAACGGAGAGTTGTGCCTTGAATACCGGTGCAGTTGGTGCAACCGTGCCGACGCGAATTCACCCAACTACTTCGGAGGCGTGTCCTCTTCCGGGATGTGGGGCAGGAGGGCCCAAATCCGTTCGGTAGGAACCTGGATAGGGCCGCCGCCCTCCTGGATCACCGCCAGGAGCCGTGCACCGTCGGGAAGGTGGTCGAGGTCGAAGTGCACACCGCGCCGGGCCGCCTCGGTGATTTGGTCAGCGTAGGCAGTGATGTCCTCTATCAGCCGACGGTCCAGACCGCTGGCGGCCAGGGAGCGTTGGAAGCTAACCAGCATCCCTTCCACCTGTCCCGCAGCCCGTCCTTCGGCCAACTGTCTCAGTAAGTGTTCCTGTGCCGTTTCCATTTCCTTCTCCACCTCGCTGAGTGGTCGGCTGTCGTCCAAGCGGGAGACATCCAGTAGAAGCCTGCCCTGATCGTCCCTGAGATTGCCCCACTGCGCTATTTTATCGGCCAGGAACCGCATCAGAAGCGCGTGGGCCTCCCGGTTCTCCAGCACGCGCACGGCCTGTCTGACGGAAGCCGTATCGCCCAAACCCGCACATCGCTCGATCGCGAAGACCAGTCGCAGCAGGCGCTGTTCGGGATCGTCCCGGCGGTCCATGTGCAGAACATCATAGTACTGCACGGGAAAGTCGAACTGCATGAGGAGTCGCGCCAAGGGGCTGAAGAGGTCGTGCAGGGAGGGTGGCTGCCAGAGGTCGGGTCCGGTGTAGAGGATGGCCACAGCGACCGGCGGCAGGCCCCGGTCCGAGCCATGCCACGCCCGGTCCTCGCACAATTCCAGGAGACGGTCGACGACATAGCGAAGGATGCGGACCATGAAATGGCGCTGACGGGAACTCTGGGCCTCCACGATCATGATGACGGTGGGCTGGCGGTCGGTGTCGAAGGACCAGGTGCTGTCGGCGATGCGTTCGTGTTCGGACTCCCGGATCGAGCCGGTGGGGCCGGCCCGCAGGGAGTGCCGGTCGACGATGCCGAGATCGAACCGTTGGGCCAGCAGTTGGGCGACATCGTAGGCAAAGATGGAACTGGTGAGGATGCGCTTGTATCGCCGATCATGGGTTGCCATGTGAGCGTTTCCTACGACTTCTACAAAGATGTTCGCAATTCAAACTATCGCACAATGGTTTGGAAATACAAATGTTGGGCTCCAAAATCCTGCAACGGTTAGAGCCCACACTGCTTCCCAACGGATACCGTGCATGGATAGGGGATGTCTTGTCGCTGTTCGAATCAGATCCACGGATTGGGTTGCAGTGCCGAGCAAACCCGTGCCTCGCGGCTTTCTTTGGTGTCTGTCGGCCTGCGCTTCCCAACTACCAATCTCCCGCGTGCAATGGGTCTTCGCGGTCCAGTCCGCAAGTGATCGCAGGTTTCACAGTCGCTGATCGTAAGATTCCCTCGGCGTTGACGGCATCCACGCCGACACGGAGCCAAGCTGGCGCTGGTCGCGCGGGAAACCGCCGTTCATTCCCCTTGTTGTTCAGTTCGCACAACCAAAACCACCCGGGGCTGCTTGATCATGCATACCATTTCGTCCGACATTCTCCAGAGCTTTGTCCAGGACATGTTCGAAGCCGTAGGCGTGCGCACCGCGATTGCGCACAAGGTCAGCGAGTCCCTAGTGCTGGCCAACCTGCTGGGCCACGATTCCCATGGTGTCGTGAGAGTGAACCTCTATCTGGATCAGATCGAGAACGGGAGGCTGGATCCCGCCTCGGATCCGGAGCCGCTGGAGGAATCACCCTCCGCCTTCATCATGGATGCCAAGCGGAACTTCGGGCAGTGGTCCGCCTACCTCACAATCAAGAAAGCCATTGAAAAGGCCGAGGCCTGTGGCATTTCTGCCGGTGGCATCACCAACAGCGGCCACGTTGGCCGCCTTGGGGAATGGGTCACGATGGCGGCCGACGCCGGTTTCATTGGTTTGGCCTTCTGCAACGGCGGTGGCCGACGCGGCATCGTATCGCCGTTTGGCGGCAGTGAACGGCTCATGAGCACCAATCCCCTGGCCGCGGCCGTCCCGCTGGAGGGCAGGGATCCCATTGTGATCGACTTCGCGACCAGTGTGGTGGCCGAGGGCAAGGTCAAGATTGCCCACAACAAGGGGACGGATCTGCCGCCTGGCTCCATGTTGGACAAGGACGGCAATCCGTCGGTCAATCCGCAAGACCTCTACGACGGAGGCATGCTCCTGCCGTTCGGCGGACACAAGGGATCCGGCCTGAGCCTGCTCAACGATGTGATGGCCGGGCTACTGACAGGCAGCGGTGTTCCTCAGAAGGTCGAGGGTCCCATGAACAACGGCGCGTTCTTCATCCTGTTGCGCATCGAAACTTTCCGGGCACTCGGCGCCTTCTTTGGCGATGCCGGCGACTACGTGGCGTTCTTCAAGTCCGTGCGGCCGGCCCCGGGGTTCGACGAAGTCATGTTGCCGGGCGAGCCCGAAGCGCGCACGGCCGCCGAACGGCGCGCACACGGCATTCCCGTGGACGACGTGACCTGGCGCGACCTTGTGGAGGCTGCGGCGGGAGTGGGCGTGGAGGCCCCCTGAGGTTAGCGCTTGCCGGCCACCAGGCAGGCCATGTCCCCTTGGCGGGCGATGCAGTCGGTCCAGGCATAGCCCAGAGAGCGCAGGACTTCGAAGTGACGGGCCACCGGCAACCGGCCCGGATCGTTCGCGTTGGGCTTGCCGGGTGCCGTGACGAAGTCCGCGTTGACGAAGATGCCGTCGTTGTCGAGAAGCTCAAACGCCTTGGCATAGATCCGGACAACATTGTCCTGGTTCCCCAGGTCGTGCATCGCCTGCAGCGACACAAAGGCCTGGACAGGGGGCTGCAGGCGTCGGGTCCAGCCGTCCTCGTTGGCGTTCTCGTGCCACACCTCGGCGCGCCGCCCGAATCGGCTCAGCCGCCGACGGGCGAAGTCGCTCAGCGGCACCGAATAGTCCAGCCCGGTGTAGGTGAGGTGGGGAATGTCGCGCAGCAGATGCAGGGCCATCAGGCCGGGACCGGTGGCGATTTCCACCACGTGCAACGGGCCTTCCGGCCGGTGGGTGGACAGGATGGTGGAAACCGTATCGATCATCGTATAGCGATAGGGCCACCTGCGAAAGATGCCGCTCTCCCAGGCGGCCACGGCCCCTCGGCTGGTGAAGCGGTGAAACCGGTTTGCGTGGTCTGAATTGTCCATCGTCGTTATCGATCGGTAGGGAGGGACTCATACACCTGACTGGACAGCCGGCATGCCGTGTTCATGGGTTGTTGGGGTTTTCCACGAGAATACCCCTCGTCGTGCAGCAGTCCCTGTTTCCCGGGTCGAACAGGCGCGTGCATGGCGCGGCTGGTTGTTGACTGCTGCGTTGTAGTCCGCGTTGGCGTGGAATCCACAGATGCTGCAGGTCTGCGAGGGACGGGCCGGCTTCCGTGCCTGTCCCCGGTTGCAGATCAGGATGGAGTGGCACGTACCCGGGCGTCGCGCTTCGCAGTGAATAAGTACGGGCATGACTGGCTCACCAGTCATGGCACGGTCTCCGAAGCCTTGGCGTCGTTTTCGGATTCCGCCTTGGTTTGCATGCGTAGGGTGTCCCCATTCCTTTCCTCTGCGAGCAGGTCCGCGAGATTGTCTTGGCTGTATTCAATGCGCGGGCCGGTGTTCAGATCGTGGCGGAACGCGAGACCGACGGCGATCACTTCCAGGCCGCGCCCGAGGTGTTCGCGTCCGTACTGCCGGTCCCGGATTTGGTTGCGGGCGGCAGTGGCGGGACGGTTGAACTTGGCCTCGATCACGTAGACCTTGTTGCCGACGCGGGTTTCCAGGTCGGAGCGGCCGCCGGCGGTGGATTTTTCGGCCCGGGAGTCGAGGCCGCCGAGTTCCAGCAGGGATTGGAGCAGAGTGCGGAAACTGGCTTCGCTCTGCAGGTTTTCGCGGGCCAGTCCGAAGGCAAAGGTTTCCAGGCGCTTTGCAAACCCCGGCACATCCTCCTGTTCCAGGCAGGTGCGCAGGTCGTGGAGCAGAGGGTGGAGCGTGTGGCGGACCTGTTCGGGGGCGCCCATGTTCAGGATGTCGCAGAGCCAGGATTCGGCGACTTCGCGGTTGGGGAAGTTCAGGTGGGCGTGGGTGCCGTCCGCGCCGCCGTGCCAGGTGTAGTAGCCCGTTTCCAGCATCAGGCGAGCATAGTCGGGGTGGGTCAGTTCGCTGAGGCTGTTGTCGGGTGCGGGCGGCTGGCCGCCCGCTGCCACGGCCTCGGGCAGTTCCCGACCGGTATCCCGGGCCAGTTGCGCGGTCAGTTTGGGATGTCCCGATTCACTCCAGGCGGAGGGCCATTGACCGTCCGCGGCCAGGCGGCGCAGGCCTGCTTCCTGCAGAACGCGGTCCAGACCGCTAGTCAGGGTAAAGGGGTTGTAAACGCGGGGGGCCTCGGGCAGGGGCGAGAAGCGGTAGCCGTTGTAGAGTGCCCGCCAGTCGGCTTGGATGTCGCGGTCCCGCAGGCGCGGTTCCATATCCACCAGTTTGTCCCGGTAGGGAGCGAAATGGTAGTCCACCTCGTCTTCGGTGAAGCCGCAGAGATCCCCGTAGGCGGGCATCTCGGAGATGTCGGTCACGTTGTTGAGGGCGGAAAACAGGTGTTGCTTGCCGAAGCGGGTGATGCCGGTGATGAACACGCCGTAGAGGCGGCCCTCATCGTCCTTGAGGCCCCGGTAGAACATTCGCAGTTCATCCACCGCCGGTTTGGGATTCCGGTCCGTGCCGACGTGTTCCGTGATGGGCGCGTCGTATTCGTCCACCAGCACCACGGGCCGTTTCTTCCGATGGAGGCCGGAAAGTCCTCCAATCAATTTCCGCAACGTGGCGGTGGGCGATTCGTCGGGTTTCGGCGGCGACGGCCAAGGCGGTTTGTCCGGAAGTACGCGCTGGCGCCAAAGTTCCACCACTTCGTTCAGGTACTCCTGCAGCATGAGGCGGGAACCGGACGGGTCGGGCGACACCGCGCGCGACATGTCCAGGCGGATGACGGGGTGCCAGCCGTGGTGGCCGTGCCAGTCTTCGGCATCGAGGCCTGCCCACAGCCAAGCGGGGGAGGTCCAGCCTGCCGGCATAGCCATGTGACCGTCGGGTTCGCCGGTGGGGTGATGGGTTTCGGGCGGCAGGCCCTGGAACCAGGTTTCGAGTGTGCTGATGAGCAGGCTCTTGCCAAACCTCCGCGGTCGGGCCAGAAACTGATGCCGACGGTTCAGCAACGGCGTGCCGCCCCACGAGTCTTCAGACGTGTCCAGCAACTTCCGCAGCAGGGGAGTCTTATCCACATAGAAACCGGACACTCTTCTGATGTACGGAAACGTTGCATCGCTGGGGTGCAGGGGAGGCAATCGGTTCATGGCACTTCAGGTGATGGCGGACATTCGGTTCCGCGGTCCGGATTGTACCTGTCCGGTGCTTCCATGGCGGACGCGCACCAAGCCCCAACAGTCCCCTGTCTAGTCAAGTACACGAGTCCCGTCGTATACTATCCTTGCTGTGGCGGCTGCAGCCCCTCTTGTTCAGCCGGCGTTGCGCATACAGGGAGGTTGACAATGATAGGACAGGACACCTTGACGAGAACGGTGTCTGTGCTGGTCATCGACAGTTCCGGACCTTCCCGCCGACCCGCCGCCTACGGCTAATCGAACCGCGGCGAAAACAGCGACCTCCGGCCCGTTGCTGTCACTCGTCACCCCCAACCCACAATCCAGCACGGACCCCGGGGTTCCCGTGAATCCTGTCCCCGCTGTCGCGGGGAAGCCGAACCTTCGGCCTGCGCGGGCACTTTAGATACCCTGAGGCCAATCCGGAGCCGCTGACCAACGCATGTCTGCACAATACCAAGACAACTGGAACGACTACGAAGAAGAGGAATGGGAGGTTTACGCCGAGGAGCACGATCCCGACTTTCAGCACGACCAGAAGCTGATTCGCAGGCCGCCCAAGGCCAAGTTCGAGAACAAGGTTCCCTACCGGGAAAACTGGCGCTACAAGATCGAGGAGGAAATACGCCGCAGCATCACCGGCGATTTTGAAACCACCTACCGGCCGGGCCAGGTCGAACGGCGCTGGCTGATGGGGGCCCTGCGGCCCTTCTTTGAGAACGGATTGGTGGACGACATCCTGAGCAAGGTCAAGGGCGGCAAGGACGCCGACGTCTACCGCTGCAGCCTGACTGCGCCGGACGGCTCGCTGGACCTGTTTGCGGCCAAGACTTATCGGCCGCGCAGCCACCGCACCATGCGCAACGACATGGTGTATCGCGAGGGCCGCGACACGCTGGCGCTGGGCACCAACGTCAGCAGCCGGCAGGACAAGCGGCTGCTGCGGGCCATGCTGAAGCGGTCGGACTACGGCAAGCAGGCGCAGCAGACGTCCTGGCTGCTGTACGAACGCCACGCCCTCACCATTCTCCGGGAGGTCGGGGCCGACGTGCCGGAGCCGTTCGATGCCGCCGACAATGCCATCCTGATGGAGTTCATCGGGGATGCCCAGGTGGCCGCACCGACCTTGAACGAAGTCCGCCTGGACCCGTCCGAGGTGAAGTCGTCGTTCGACCAGGTCATGCACAATGTCGAATTGATGCTGGCCAACGGCTTCATCCACGGCGACCTGTCCGCCCACAACCTGCTGTTCTGGGACGATCGGGTCGTGGTCATCGACTTTCCGCAGGTGGTGCCCGTGACCGGCAACAAGCAGGCCTACAGCCTGCTGGAGCGGGATGTCGAGCGGGTTTGCCAGTACTGGGCCCGTTACGGCCTGCGCCGCGACCCGGAACGACTGACCAGGTCCCTGTGGGGCAACTGGTCCCAGATGCGCCACGAGGACATCATGGCGGACCTGTCCAAGGCCCTGGCCGAAATGGAGGAAGATGACGAGGATTCGGACGAAGACTGGGAAGACGCCTGACTCCCTGGAGTATCCCTGCAACTGAATTACCCACCTTGGAAAAACACATGCCATGCCCTTGACATTCGACCTGTCCCTGGACGATCTGTACACCTACGAAGGCCGCAACCCAAGGCCGGACGACTTCGACCACTATTGGGACGAGGGCGTGGCCCGGATGCGCGCCATGGACCCGAATCCAGAGCGCATTCCGGCGGCCTTCCAGACGGATTTCGCAGCCTGCTCCCACTTCTGGTTCACGGGCATCAACGGGGCGCGGGTGCACGCCAAGCTCCTGGAGCCAACCAATCCCGCCCCCGGCCATCCGGGCATTGTCATGTACCACGGCTACTCCGGGGATTCGGGGGGCTGGCTGGAAAAGCTGGGCTGGGTCGCAGCCGGCTTCACCGTCGCGGCCCTGGACTGTCGGGGCCAAGGAGGCTTGTCCGAGGATCCGGGCGGTACCAAGGGCACAACGTTGAGGGGGCACATTGTGCGCGGCCTCAGTGATGAGGGGCCCGAACACCTGGCATACCGTTCCATCTTCCTGGATGCGGCCCAACTGGCCGGCCTGGTCATGGCGATGGACGATGTGGATCCGGACCGGGTGGGGGTCACCGGCGGCAGTCAGGGCGGCGGTTTGTCCATTGCCGCGGCCGCCCTGGAACCCCGGGTGAAACGGGCGGCCCCGGTGTTCCCGTTCCTGACGGACTACAAGCGTACCTGGGAGATGGATCTGACGGTCAATGCCTATCAGGAACTGCGCGACTGGTTCCGCAAGTATGATCCGCAGCACAAGCGCGAGGATGCGGCCTTTGCCCGGCTCGGCTATATCGATGTGCAGCACCTGGCTCCGCGCATCCGGGGCGAGGTGATGATGATCACCGGGCTGATGGATCAGATCTGTCCGCCGTCCACGCAGTTTGCCGCCTACAACAAGATCACGTCGCCGAAGTCCGTCGAGTTCTTCCCGGACTTCGGACACGAAGCCCTGCCGGGCAGCAACGAGATGATTTTCGAGTTCATGCAACAGCTTTGAACTTCATGAAGCGGGTTGGCGGGACCGGTTTCGGGTCAGGTCTCGGGCTTCGGTCCCCGGTGTAGGCAGCCAGGCCGCTTCGCTTTTCCACCTGCAGGAGCCTCCGATTGACATGGCTGAAGTCCGATCGGCGGAACCGCCGCCACCCGCGGGCCGCGTCCGCATGGTGTTGGACACCGACACCTACAACGAAATAGACGACCAGTTTGCCCTGGTCCACGTGATGCTGTCCCCCGCCGCGGTGGACCTGCAGGCGGTCTACGCCGCACCGTTCCTGAACAATCGTTCATCCAGCGCCGGCGACGGCATGGAGAAGAGTCACGAGGAGATCCTGCGCCTGTTCGGGCTGTTGGGGCAGGAACCGGAAGGCATGGTGTTCAGGGGCTCCGATCGGTTCATGGACTCTCCCCGGGACATCGTGCAGAGTCCGGCCGTCGAGCACATGGTGTCCTTGCTCGCGGACGGTGACGAACCGCTGTATGTGGTGGCAATCGGGGCCCCCACCAATGTATCCTCGGTACTGCTGGCCGCGCGTGAACGAAATCTGGACATTGGCGATCGAATGCGTGTTGTGTGGCTGGGCGGGCAGCCGCCGCACTGGACCAACGCCCGCGAGTTCAATCTCATGCAGGATCCGATCGCCTCGCGGTTGCTGCTCCAACTCAGTCCCTCGCTGACCCTGTTTCCGTGCTGGGGAGTGGCTTCCCACCTGCTCACCACCGTTCCGGAACTGGAGCGGCATCTGGCACCCCTGGGACCGGTCGGCACCTTCCTGACGGACCGGTTCGCCGCCTACAGCGACAACCACTATGCCTGGGCCAAGGAGGTTTGGGACCTGGCCGCAACCGCCTACGTCATCAATCCGGACTGGACGCGCAGTCGCTTGGCCGCGACGCCCGATCTGGACACCGCAACGCTGGACTGGATTCCACAGCCGGAGGGCCCACCCATGCGCGAGGCCACCATGGTGGACCGCAATGCAATCTTCCGGGACCTGTTCGAAAAGGTGGCTGCCTTCCACGGCTGAAAGAGGGGGAATTGGACATGGGTAGGCACGTGCTGGTGACGGGCGCGCAGGGCAATCTGGGCCAGAAGTTGATCCGCCATCTCCTGTTGCAGCCGCTGGTGGATCGGATTACGGGCATCGATGTGATGCCGGCGAAGGCCGGACAGGTGGCGGAGACCCGCGCTGAACTCGAGATCAAGGTTCGGGACCAGGACCACGAACTGGCGGAACTTGACTACCTAGAGGCCGATCTCAGGGACTGGAACGATGCCCGTTGGCAGCAGGCGGTGGCGGACTGCACCGAGGTGGTGCACCTGGCCGCACAGGTACCCAATCCGGCCGCCTCCTGGGACGATGCCGCTGTCTCGATGGACATGAACGTCAACATCGGCCTGGCCGCTGTGGCCTCGCCCGCCTGCCGGCGATTGGTGTTTGCCACCACGAACCACACGATGGGCCAGTACAAGGATGAGCCCCTGTCCTCCACGGTGGGGCCGGGCGAACTGCTGCCGTCCTCGCCGTATGGCGTGGGCACGACGGTACGGCTGGGGGAGGATGGTTACGACTCTCCGGCCTATGCGGCCGGCAAGTGGGCCGGCGAACGGTTGTATCGAGGGCTGGCCCTGTCCGACCAGGGCCGGGGGAACACGGAGTTTGTCTGCATTCGGATTGGATGGTGCAATCACGGGAGCAACCATCCGGAAACCCTTACTCCGTCGGGCACGGCGGAGCCCCGCCGCGATGTGCCCGAGGCCTTGCGGGAGGAGTACGAACGGACGGACCGCTGGTACAAGGAGATGTGGCTGGCGGACCGGGACTTCGTCTCCCTGTTCGAGCGCGCCGTCCTGGCCAAGTCCCATGGCTGGCCCGGCCCCTACATCTGCGTCAACGGGATGTCGCTCAACACCGGCATGAAGTGGTCGCTGGCGGACACCCGGAAGTATCTGGGCTACGAGCCACAGGAGGATGTCTACACCTGGGTGCCGATGCCGGAATAGGGGTTGGGTCTCGATTCGGTCATGTGGCCGATGAGAAGACCAACTTCACAGCGTGCCGAACCCGCGCCACCCGGCTGGCGCGGCCGCCGGCCGCATCCATCCTGCAATCCGGTCCTCGTCGAGTGCATCCTCGTGGACATTGACCCAGCGCGAGTCCTTGTCTTGGCCTGAACCGGGTGGCACGGGACGCAGCAGCCTGCCATTGAGGATGGTCACTTTAGGCAACGGATGAAGATGTGGTGGCTCACGTACCACCCTTCATCTCATCCGTGGCTTGCTCGGCCAGCAGGTAGGCGCGCTCCCCGTGTATTACGGCGTTCGTGATTCGGTATCTGTCGGGGCTGTCACCCAGGCAGCGCAGCAATAGACCGTCGAGGTTGGTCCGCCAGGCGCGCGCCGCCATCAGATCCGCCTGTTGCAGAGCGGTCCAGTCGCGCGGAATCTCGATTGCCATCAAGGGACTGCCGGGCGGAATGTACAGGTCTGTCGGGCCGTCATTGGCTATCGGGCATGTCTTCCCCGGTATCACGGTTTCCTTCTGGCGGGTTCGGCGTTGACTCAGCGCATTCCGCGAGGCCTCTCCGGCCAACGTCCACTCGATGCGTAGGCGGGAGGCCGGCAGGCGGTTGAGTTCGTTGCGGAACGGCAGGTAGTCGGGCAGGAATCTGCGGCTGAATGCGCCCAGCCGGCCGAAGTTGAGCAGGGCACTACCCGCCTGCAACGGGTCCGCGGTCCAGCGGATGGCATCGATGCCCAGTGTTCCGGCCTTGATTGCCTGCTGGCACTTAAGGTGAACGGCGATGCCCCGGTTCCGGTAGTCGGGATCCACGCCCATCACCTGGGATTCAAGCACCGTGGTTCCGTCCCGATCCGGCTGGGAATGGAATCCCAGCAGAAACCCCACCACTCGGTCCCCGTGGAGTGCAACGAGGGACATCGAGGCGGGACAGACGGGGGCGTACAACCAGGTTGGATAGAGGTTGTCGGGCGGGGATTGCCAGATCCGTCCTTGCAAATTCCTGGCTTGTTCCGCGTGTCCGGATCCCGGTTCGCCGATGGCGATCGAATCGGAGGCGAAGACGGGTTCCGGGGCCTTCCAGTCGGCGGGCAGGTCCACGGGGGTGCCGTCCAGTACCCCGGGCCGGTCGCGGTTGACCAGGGTCAGCCGGATTGCATCAGGCTGGTTTGCGGCATGTCGGACCGTCAGGAGCACGGACGGGTCGCGCGTCGGGAGTGTAAATGCGGCATCCACCAACGCGTCGGGGGCATGCGATTGGGTGACGAGTATGCCCCCGATGCCGGTCAGTGCCGCCGCGACGAACTGGGGTGGCAACAAGGCGGGATTGTCGGGGGCTCCCAGCCAACTACGGACCTGTTCCGCCTGGCGCGGGAAGTCGGGTTCGGAACCGGTCCAAACGCGGAATGTGCCGTGTTCCATGGATGTGTCCCCGCAGGGGGCCGAAGAGGGGCGGTCCGGCGTCAGTGTGGAGGCAGCAAATCCCCAAACAGGACCTGCATCGCCCGCCTGAGGCCACTGAGCTTGCCGCGGGCCTCGGCGGTCGGCTTCACCACATGTTCCCCCACGAATTCCGCCGTGGCGCGTGTGGTGCGTGCCGCCTGCTGCGCATCCTCAAGGATCGGCGCAACGCCGGTCCGCAGGATGCGGACGAGTCGCAGGAGGTGCCGGATCAGCAGAATCAGAAGTCCCAGCACCGCGAAGGTTTCCAACGCGATCAGCACGAAAGTGATGTCGCGGATGGTATCCAGGACCTGTTCCATGGTATCTCTGCCGTCAGCCGGCCGGTTCCGGCTTGCGTCGGCTCAGCAGCAGGGCGAGCATCGCGAATATCGTCGCCTCAATTACCCGGACTTGGCCGATGCGGAACCAGTCCGAGTTGAACAGGATGCCAATCAGCTGGCCCAGCCCGAAGCCGATCAGGGCGGCAACCACCGAGGTGATTAGATCCTGCCACGATCGGCCCTGCCAGAGGTGGAACAAGGCACCGTAGCCGACGGCTATGACAGTGCCGAGCATGAGGGCTGGATTCAGCCACCATTCGGATGTCATGGGGATGCAATCAGACCCCCGCCCAGGCACTCGTCTCCCCGATAGAAGACGGCGGCCTGTCCCGGTGCGACTCCGTACTGGGGTTCCCGCAGGTGCACTTTCACGCCGTTGTCGCCGGTCTCCGCCAGCGTACAGGGAATGTCGCTGCCGCGGTACCGGATCTGACAGGACAGGTTGGGGGCGGCAGGAGACGGCTTCTGTATCCAGTTCACATTGTCGACCGGGAATTCCAGCACGGCCAAGTCCGATCGGCTGCCGACAACCAAGGCGTTCTCTTCCGGCAGCTTGCCGATGACATATCGGGGTTCGCGGGAATGGACGGGGATATCGAGGCCCCGTCGCTGGCCGATGGTGTAGCGGTGCAGGCCTTGATGCGTGCCGACCGCGTCACCTTCCATGGTGACGATGGGTCCGGCCTGGGCCGGGGATGGGCTCCAGTCATCCAGGAAACGGCGGTAGTCGTCGTCGGCTACGAAGCAGAGATCCATGGACTCCTGCTTGTCCGCCACGGGGAGACTGCGTTGGCGTGCCATGTCCCTGAGTTCCGGCTTGGTGTAGGTGCCCACCGGGAACAGGCTGCGAGCGAGTTGCTGTTGATTTAGCACACTGAGGACGTAGCTTTGATCCTTCATCGGATCTGCGGCACGCAACAGGCTGAAGGAACCGTTCGCCTCCCGACGACTCCGGGCGTGATGGCCCGTGGCCAGACGTTCGGCCCCCAGTCCCAGCGCATATCTGAGCAGCCAGTCGAACCGAATGCGCCGGTTGCAGTTGAGGCAGGGATTGGGCGTCCGGCCCAGATCGAATCCATCAATGTATGGCTCCACGACCGCCTTGCGGAATGGTTCCTCTGCATTGATCAGATAGAAGGGCATGCCGAGGCGCTCGGCCACGGCCCGCGCCACATCCACACTGTCCGCCGAACAACACTTGTTCGTGGAGGCGACCCCCGGCCCCTGTTCGGACCATAGCCGCATCATGATGCCGATGCAGTCGACACCTTGTTCAACTAGCAGGGCGGCCGCCATGGAACTGTCCAGGCCGCCGCTCATGGCAACCGCCGTCACCGGGGAGTCGATATTCATAAACGCTCGATCCTAGCACAGGGATTCGGTGGAAGTTGGTGCACTTAAGACACGACACTGTTTCAATCTCGTTGATATTGGTTGCGGGCCGTACCGGGTATAGTCTCCGTACCAACGGGTTTCGTGCTGACCGTCCGCGCCATGTCCGCCGCGTCACGCCCGCGTGAGAGTCGCGTGAGCACCGCCGTTGTGGCAGGATGGCCCGCAATGTCGGCTACGGGAGGAAGAGGAATTTCATGGGTCGGCACTTGGGACACACGCGGGTTGCGTGGTTACGGCGCGGGCTGAGCCTCGGCCTGTTGTGCCTGCTGGGGTGGGGCATCGGGCTGGCAACGGCGGCGACCGGCGCGCCGCTCCCGGACCTGGGCGGTGACGACCCGCAGGTCTGTGTCCGCAGCACCGACATGCGCGGAGCGTTGCTGGATGCCCTGACCCCGGCCGGGGGGGAAATGCCGTCGTGCGAGGAAGTGACGGGGGCGCAGCTGGCCGGGATCCGCGAACTGGGTGCGGAGCCGCCGGCAGCCTACGTGGCCGCCTGGAATGTGGTGAGGGGGTTGACTCGTCCACGGCAGTTCGGTATGTATATAACTCATCGGTTCACACCTGATGGTGGATACGACACCCTGGGGTTGTCCGCGCCTGTGCGCGTGCAGTCCGCTCGGGATCTGGCTGGGCTGACCGGACTGGAGTCCCTGGCGCTGCGCTTTGAGGGCCAGGAACTGCCGTCCGATTTCTTGGCTCCGGTACCCCAGCTGACCCATCTGGAACTGGACACCGGTCATCTGACCGGGCTGCCGTCCGGTTTTCTGGCCCCGGTGCCCCAGCTGACCCATCTAACCCTGAAACTGTCCAGGGCTGATTTGATGTTGCCGTCCGATTTCCTGGCCTCGGTGCCCCGGCTGACCCACCTGGAACTGCTTGGTGTGAATGCGACGCTGTTGCCCTCCAACTTCTTGGCCCCAGTGCCCCGGCTGACCCATCTCGAGTTGCACAACGGAGGTCCGACAGCCATCCTGGAGACGGACACGGTCCCTTCGGCGGAACTGCCATCCGATTTCCTGGCCCCGGTGTCCCGGCTGACCCGGCTGGAGTTGCGCGGCGTGACAGTGGTGTTGCTGCCGCCCGCATTCCTAGCTCATGTTCCGGGCCTCACCCACTTGGAGCTGGGCCGCACAGTTGCGAGACCTTTGCCGTCCGGTTTTTTGGCCCATGTCCCCAATCTCGCCGTGTTGCGTTTTCCGTATTGGGGAGAAGAGTCCAACTTCCTGGCCCCGGTACCCCGGTTGACCCACCTGTATTTTGCGGCTCGGTCGCAAAAACCTCCGCCGGCGGACTTCCTGGTCCCCGTGTCCCGGCTGACGCACTTGAACATCAGTCTCGCTCACGGAATGGTGCTGCCTCCCGACTTCCTGGCCCCGGTACCCCGGTTGACCCACCTGTATTTTGCGGCTCGGTCGCAAAAACCTCCGCCGGCGGACTTCCTGGTCCCCGTGTCCCGGCTGACGCACTTGAACATCAGTCTCGCTCACGGAGTGGTGCTGCCCCCCGACTTCCTGGCCCCGGTTCCCGCCCTCGTCCATCTGCGCCTGTACCAGTCAAGCGGTGGCTTGGGTTCGGTTGAGCAGAACAGGTTGCCGTCCGGCTTCCTCGACCACACCCCCCAGCTTGCGCGCCTGGAGATACGTGGTGTGGAGCCAACCGCACTGCCCCCCGGCTTTCTGGCTCCGATGCCCCGGTTGACCCACCTGATCCTGGTAGCAGACGATCATTTGGGAACAGTGCATCCGGAGCCGGAGAATTTTCCAGACACACTGTCGCCTGGTTTCCTGGCTCTGGTCCCCAGCCTGACCCACCTGGAGCTGGAGAGCCAGACCTTGCGCGTCCTGCCCCCCGACTTTCTCGATCACACTCCCCGATTGACTTGGCTGCACCTGACGACCGATCGGTTGATCAAACACTACCCAGCAGATTTCCTGGTGCCAGTGCCCCAACTCACTCACCTGACCCTGCTATGCAGCGCCACCCCCACACCCTTACCGATGGATTTCCTGGTGCCAGTGCCCCAACTCACTTTTCTGAATCTGTGTACGCGAGACTCGTTGCCGGCGGAATTCCTGGTGCCGGTGCCCCATCTCACCCACCTGCGATTGGACACATCAGGATTGCTGCCACCGAATCTCCTGGCCCCGGTACCCCATCTCACCCACCTGGTCGGAGATACGCCGAAGTCCGATTTCGCGGCCGACGTTCCCCGGCTTGCTTTTCTGGACATGAGCTGGGGGGATGCTCCGCTATCGTCCCTCCCCTCTGTGACCCACCTGAGATTGGGTCTGTATGGCACGCTGTCGGACGGCTTTTTGGCCCATGTTCCCCAACTCACCCATCTCCGTCTACACTCTGTCGATTTACAGGCGTTCCCACCCGGTTTTCTGGCCCATGCCCCTAGGTTGCAGCGTTTCGAAGCCGTGGTCTGGAGCCTGGAAGAACTGCCGTCCGGTTTCCTGGCCCATGTTCCCAGGCTCACCCATTTCACTGTGTCGGTACCCAACGAGACTCCTGTCGACACGTTCAAGACATTGCCCGCGGATTTCCTGGCCCACGCCCCCAGCCTGAAGAGCTTGCGGTTGCCCTACAAACTGATGCGCGAGCGCCGGGTCCGGCTTCCGGACCCGGTGTGGAACCAGGTCCGGGATCACGGGATCGAAAGCCATGTAATCGTGACCGCGCGGCATACCGCCCAATTGAGTTTCCCGTCCGACCCCAACGGCGTCCGCTACGACATTCTGAATACAGGCCTGGAATGTGGATACGACCAGCAGTGGCAGATCCGTACCGGGGCCGATACCGTCGCCTTGGTGTCGCCTGACGAAACCCGGGAGGCCCGGCTCCACATCCAGGAGGCCCCCCGCGCCGGCCTGCGGGAGCTGCAAGGCCAAACGGATCGGGAGGCAATTTTGCAAATCGTGGCCGGTACGGCTCCCCGTTTCGGCATGCTGCAGGGCCAACCGCTCTACTCCCGGCCCAGCCGGCAGGGACGGGTAATCGGCTATGTCCCCTGGGGTACCGAGTTGCGCGTCACGGCGCGCCATGGCGAGGGCCCCAATGCCTGGCTCCACGGAGTGCCGACGGCTTTCGATGCACTTTGTGCCGACGGTGGCTGGCTGCCGGCGACCGCCATCTGGACCGTTGACGATCGGGGGCTCGATGTCATCGTGGGGTGGCTAAACGCTCGAGGATGATCCGGACGCGGTCCGCATGGTTACATGGTTACGGCGCGGATTGAGCCTCGGCCTGTGCCTGCTGGGGTGGGGCGTCGGGCTGGCGACGGCGGCGACCGGCGCGCCACTCCCGGACCCGGGCAGTGACGATCCGCAGGTCTGTTCCCGCAGTGCTGACATGCGCGGGGCGTTGCTGGATGCCATGACGCCGGTCGGGGGAGAGCGGCCGGCGTGCGAGACGGTGACGGGTACCCAGCTGGCTGCGCTCCGCACCCTGGGGAAGAGCCCATCGGAAACCGAGGTGGCCGCCTGGGGTTTGGTGGGGCAGTTGACGAAGAAACAACCGCCGTATGGGTTTGAATTCCAGGCCCTGTGGGGTTTTGACATGGTGCCGTTCGAGCCCAGGGACGGCTACCGTACCTTGGGGCTGGACGCGCCCGTGCACGTGACATCCGCCCGGGATCTGGCAGGGCTGACCGGGCTGGAATCCCTGGCGCTGCGCTTTGAGGGCCAGGAACTGCCGTCCGATTTCCTGGCTCCGGTTTCCCGGCTGACCCGCCTGGAGCTGGACACCGCCTGGTTGACGTCGCTGCCGTCCGATTTCCTGGCCCCGGTACCCCGGCTGACCGAGCTGATCCTGATCGTGCCCGATACTTCCGGCCTCCTTCAGGCGGATGGTTCGGGGCGCATCGTGCTACCGACCGACTTCCTGGATCCGGTGCCCCGGCTCACCCATCTGGAACTGCACAGCGTGAATCCAACCGCGCTGCCGTCCGACTTCCTGGCTCCGGTGCCTCGACTTGCCCACCTGAAGCTGCCCGACACGAGTGCGACGGAGCTGCCGCCCGATTTTCTGGTCCCGGTACCCCGGCTCACCCATTTGGCCCTGAAACATGTCGGGCGTGCCACGCCCGACTTCCTGGCCCATGTCTCCGCCCTCACCCATCTGGACATCGGGAACTGGACCGAGACGGCCCTGCCGTCCAACTTCCTGGTCCATGTTCCCGCCCTCACCCATCTGAACCTCCATAGGAAGGAAAGCAGCGATTCGCACTGGTTCATGCCGATGACGTTGCCACCCGATTTCCTGGCCCCGGTATCCCGGCTGACCCACTTGGAGCTGCGCGGCGCGGAGCCAACCGCGTTGCCGCCCGACCTCCTCGCCCATACCCCCCGGCTGACCCATCTGATCCTGGTGCCGGACAGTGTTCACCGCCCGGAGCCGGACACGCTGCCGGACACGCTGCCTCCCGGTTTTCTGGCTCCGGTGCCCCGCCTCACCCACCTGGAGCTGGAGGGCTGGGCCTTGCGCGGTCTGCCGCCCGACCTCCTCACCCACACCCCCCGGCTTACCCGGCTGCACCTGCGGTCCTATGGGAGAAATCTTCTGTCCCTGCCGGCGGATTTCCTGGTCCCGGTGCCCCAACTTACCCACCTGAGCCTGCGGTGTGACTCCTCAAGCACATCAGTACCGGCGGATTTCCCGGCGGACTTCCTGGTCCCGGTGCCCCAACTTACCTTTCTGGACCTGTGCGTGTGGCCGCAGTCGTTGTCGGCGGATTTCCTGGTCCCAGTGCCCCGACTCACCCACCTGGGATTGTTCCAGTCGGGCTCACTACCACCCGACTTCCTGGCTCCGGTGCCCCGACTCACCCATTTGGTAGGAGACACGCCGCAATCGCCCAATTTCGCGGCCCATGTTCCCCGGCTCGTCTACCTGGACGGATACTGGTCAGGGGATGTGCCTCTGCCGTCCCTCCCCTCTGTGACCCATCTGACTTTGTCCTTGGAACCGAGCCTGCCATCCAGTTTCCTGGTCCATGTCCCCAACCTCACCCACCTGCGCCTGAATGCCAATGGATTGCGGACCTTCCCGCCCGGTTTCCTGGCCCACGCCCCCCGTCTGGAGCGTCTGCAAGCCTTTGTTCTGGACCTGGACGAACTGCCGCCTGGGTTCCTGTTCCATGCTCCCCGCCTCATCCATCTGTACCTTAGCGACAACCACTTTGGCGAAGCCTACGGCCACGGTGAAGAGTTCTACAACCGTTTGACGACGGTGCCCGCGGATTTCCTGGTCCATGCTCCCCGCCTGCAGAGCGTGCAGCTGCCGCCCTGGTCAACACGTTGGAACCTTGACCTGCTTCCAGACCCTGTGTGGAGCGAGGTCCGGGAACACGGAATTGACAGCCTCGCGATCGTGACCGCGCGGCATACCGCCCAATTGAGTTTCCCGTCCGATCCCAACGGCATCCATCACGACATTCTGAATGGGAGGCATGGGGGCCGGGAATGTGGGTACGCCTGGCGGTGGCAAATCCGCACCGGGGCTGGTACCGCCGCCTGGCTGTCGCCTGACGAAGCCCGGGAAGTCCGGATCCACATTCAGGAGGCCCCCCGCGCCGGCCTGCGGGAACTGCAAGGCCAAACGGATCGGGAGGCAATTCGGCAAATCGTAGCCGGCACGGCTCCCCGCCCCGGCATGCTGCAGGGCCAGCCGCTCTACGATCGGCCCAGCCGGCAGGGAAGGGTGATTGGCTACGTCCCCTGGGGCGGTGGATTGCGCGTTACAGCGCGCCATGGTGAAGGTGCAGACGCCTGGCTCCACGGAGTGCTGACGGCTGACGATCCATCTTGTGCCTACAGCGGCTGGGTGCCGGCAACCGCCATTTGGACTGTCGAAGATCGGGGCCTCGAGCGCTTTGTGGATTATTTCTGGGCAGGTTGAAACAGGCACAGCCGGTTCCAACGGGCATCAACAGTGTTTCGCCTCATATGAGCGATGGCGGATGCAGGTTGGACGGGGAGATAGAGGATCCGAATTGACAAGGGCTACCGCCTCGTCATGATGTGGGAAACATCCGCCACCATGGTTGGGGTCCATTGACCTTGGCGATCACTTCGTGCACGTCCACCTGGCGGCACATCCTCGCTGCATTGATCTCCACTTCAACGTTGGATGGTGTTGTGTCACCACACCCCGCAGGCGTGGGCCAGCCGCATCGCTCAAGGCAAACCGTCCTTTGGTTTGCTGACTATCAGCTCCGACTTCTTAGCTCTACAGATGTAGTTGTTGGTGGTAGCAGCATCAGTTCCAGTGTGGCCAAGCCAGGAGGTGGTGTGCCGCCGTGGGTACCTGCAACATGTGCCTGGTACTGCAGGCCGCAGGGCGTGACGTTGCCGATGGTTTCGGTCAACTGCCGGCCGCGGCCTGGTCGTCATGCTTCCGCGTACAACCTCATCTCGCAGACATGCTTGGACTTGAAGAAGGACACGGTGTATGCCAAGTTCATGTCCAGAGACAAAACGGGGATATCCGGAGCCTGAGCCGGTCGTCTTGTCTCCCTGTTGCCGTCGGCGTTCCGGCGTCCATGCAGACATGCGCGGATGCTGTGGAAGCAGGCGGCGGGGGACAGTTCCGTTCCCCGCCGTGTGTGTCCGGGTTCAGCGCACGGGCACGCCGCTGACGTCACCGTGGGTCTGGACATAGGTGGCGAAGACCCAGCCGGTGACGGTGCTGCTGAACCGGATCTGCCACCAGGTGGCCGTGGCCGCGTTCTTGCCCAGGATGTCGTAGCGGGTGGTGGAGCC
>CAZMKQ010000089.1:0-1959 GCA_964566955.1 uncultured Caldilineaceae bacterium
GCCGTCGCGCGGCGACCATCGACAGGACCACGGATCGCCGGCCCCACAACGGGTGTCCTGAACGGCGTGCGCGGGGCCGGGACGACGTCCCCTGTGTGGCAGGCACGCGGGTCGTCTAGATGTGCCGGAAGGTCTGCCGGGCGATCAGTCTTCTCGTTGCAGTGCTAGGCACTGGCCCGGCATCGAATTAGCTTGAGCACGTCGGTGCCGACGTTCTCGACGGCATAGGCTTCGTCCGTCTCCAGCAACACGGCGCCGCCGTGAGCCATCTGGCCCGACTCGCCGCCGCTGGTAATCAGGGCCGTGCCTTCCCAGATGAAGATCACCGTTTCACCGCCCCCCTGCTCCTCACGCTCCAGGCATCCGCCTGGAGCAAGTTCCAGGCAAGTCAACGTCATCTCGGCCATGCCGCGCGCGGGACTGGCCGCCACGCGGGCCTGCGCCCCCTGCACGGCGACGGCTTCCGCATCCCACATGGACTCGATGTGCACGGTGGATTCCGCGTCCGCCGCGGGCTGCGGCATCACGCCCGTCTTGGCCGGATCCCGGTCGCCCGAATACAGTTCGGGATCGGGTGGTGACTGAAAGCTGATCAGCGTGGCCTCGCCGTCGGTGTGGTTGACCGTGCCGTGGACCTCGCCGGGGGGAATATAGGCGAAGTCGCCTTTCACGATGGGGGTGTAGCGTTCGCCCTGGCGCACGGACACGCTGCCGTCCAGCACGATGAAAATGTCGGCCGACACTTCGTGGAAGTGCTGGGGAAACTCCTGTCCGCCCTGGAACACGGAATAGTTCAGCGTGATGTTGCGGCCCCCGCTGTCGGGGCTGATCAGACGCCGCGAATAGCCCTGCCCCATGTGAAAAACGGCACCGTCTTCCAGATTGATGAATTGCGCCATGGCACCGCCTCCTTGGATTGTGTCCTGTGCCGGGTGTGGGCTTGCAGACCGGAATTAATAAGTGTACAGGGAACTTCGTTCCGCCTTGCCGTGCCGGCCTCGGACCGGACAAGCATTTCGCACGACTTGCTTTTTGAGACGGCAGTTGTGAGTTGTCCTGCCGGAAGGCTGTCTCCCGCCCGCCAGCCCGGGACAGGCGGGTTCCGATCGAGCCTGGGGAAAGTCGTCAACCCCAGCGCCTGAACAAATATAGAACTGCGTTCAGGATTACCGTCAGCACAATGCTAACGGCCACCATGGTGCCCAGAGGAATGTGCACACTCATACCCGGACGGTTCCAACGCAGGTTGCCCGGGATGTTTTCGATGGGAATGCGCGGCAGTATCAACAGCAGGCCACCGGCGAGAATCAGTACGACACCCAAGCCAATCAACAATTTTCCCATTGTTGGTAATGCTTCCTGCATGGTGCAGTGCCTCCAACCTGTTTGTTCACGCGGTCACATGCGGGCGGGCAAAGCCATGTCGGGGCGGTGATGCCGCGGTGGCGACGACCGGCCGTCGTCATCAGGGCACACAGTCTGTTGGAGTGAATGTACCTGCGTGGCGACGGAGATCCTGACGGGTATCGATATCGGCAAGTCGTCCGGGATCCGTTTCCACTCCGCCTACTTCGCTCCTGTGTGTCTCAAGGATGCCCCGCGCTCCCTGATCTCCCTGCAAGCTCCTGATGCTGGGCCACCAGACTCGCCCAAAAAGAGCGGGAGCCCCCAGCAGTTTTCCTTCGTGCACCGGTGCCGACATCGTCCAACCTTGATGCCACTGTTGTTGCAGGCTGTATAGGAGATTGGGGGAAACCAGGGGTTGGTCGCTCAACATGAACAATGCAGCTTCCACATCCGATGCGGTTCTTTCAAGATGATCGATTCCCGCCTGCAGGCTGGTGGACATGCCACGCGACCAATCCGGGTTGTGGCAGATGCTCAAGCCGCCGTAGTTCCCGAGGTGGGGAACTACGGCCCGTTCCACCTCGGCCTGATGAGCACCTGTCACCACGACAA
>CAZMKQ010000089.1:1969-20869 GCA_964566955.1 uncultured Caldilineaceae bacterium
GCCGTCTGGCCTGCGCGGCGATGGCGATGGCGTGTTCCACCATGGCGCGGCCACCAAGAACCGCGACCTGCTTGGCCCCCCCGAAGCGACTTCCGCCACCGGCGGCCAAGACCACGAAGCCACAGGTTCCGGTTGGCAAGGCGGTGGATCTTGTCATGCCCCGTAGGATGCCACAGGCATCGTCAGCAAACAGATGGCTTATGCATGTCCTGCCAACGCGGTTAGGAACTGTGGGGCATTGAGGAGCCTTGTGCCACGATGCTCCTCAAGGGGCAACAGATGCCGCCGATCACCGGTGACCAAGTAGTCGGCGGAAGCCTGCACCGCACACGCCAGGATTCGGTTGTCGGCATGGTCGGGCTTGATCACGGTCAGATGCCGGCAGGGCTCGATTATGGTGGCGGTCTGCTGTAGAGCTTCAAGAGCCATCGATGAGCGATCCTCGGGCCAGTTGAACTTGTGTTCAAGTACTTCGGCCACCTCTCCCAATATGAACAGGGAGTGTCAGAACGGCTGCGCGTAGGAGGGCCGGAAGGCATACCGGTCGAGATGTACGGTCAGGTCCACCGAGCGGCCGGCCGGCAGGTCCACGCTCGTCCAGCGACCTGAACCGGCTTCCTGCAGGTCCTCCCGGTTGCCGTCCGCCTGCATGGCCGTGATGCGGTGTTCTCCGAACGCGCCGCCTTGGATGAGCAGGGAGCGACTTTCCCCGGGGTGGATGTTCACGAGGCTGACGGACACCGTATCGGCATCCATCGCAGTCACCAGAGCCGCCGTATCCTGGGGCAGTCCCGGCCGTCGTTCCGTCGCGTCGTAGTACCTGAGCCGGGTGTGCAGAAGACCTCCGTGGTACACGATCTGCGGCCCCCCGCAGGTTAGCTGCAGCAGGTTTTCGGTGTGGACCGGATTGCGGTTCTGCCAGTGGTGGACATCCCAGGTCTCCGGATCCCCGTCGTCGCTGCGGATCAGATCCATGCGGCGCAGGACCTCGCTGTACTGGTTTTCCAGAATCAATGACGGGTAGTCCGGGAGCTTCCCTTGCAGGTAGAGGAACCAGGGGCCGGCATGCTGATCATCGCCCTTGCCGCGGCCCGGTGCCAGCCGGCTCCATTCGCTGCTCATCTCCGGCACGCGCTCGAGGCGGGCCAGATCCTCCTCGGCAAAGGACATGAAGTAGAGCTGGAGCAGGTGCTGGGGCCGAAACGGCCGAAACGACTGCCAGCCCGAATCGGTGCGGCGGTGGGGCACCAGCCACCGGCCGTTGTCCTCCCGACCCTGCGACTGCACGAAGTCCAACTGGCCGCGCGGGATGTCCAGGTAGCCCATGTCGCCGGTCAGCAGGACCGCATTCATGGCCGCCACGGTCAGGGGTTCGATGATCGTGGGGAAACCGTGCGGCCACGACCAGCCGTAGTAGCCGCCCCACCACTTGCCGTCCATGCACTCGCCGACGGCACCGGAGGGACCGACATTGTCCGGACAGATCCCGTTGTTGCGCCGAATGCGGTTCGCCCAGGATTCCAGGTAGTCCAGGACCCAAGTCCGGTATTTGTCGTCCCCGGTCAGCGCATAGGCATGGGTCACCAGGCTGGTGGCGGTCAGGTTGAGCGGTACGTCGCCGCGCATCATGCGCCGGTTCAGGGCATCCAGGATGATCGCAAAGGCCTCGTCGTCGCACCAGTCCGCCTTCTCCACCATCTCGTCGCCGTGCCAGGCCTCCTGCCGGCTCGGCACATCCAGGTCCTCGTACGGCAGGGGATAGGCGGACAGGACCCAGCGATGGGTTTCCCAGTCCTCGACCGAGTTCTCGTACCGCGGGCCGCGGCTGCCGTTGATGGGGGAGCGCATCTGCCGGAGTTCGGGATCCCAGTTCCGGGCCTCCGGGTCCTCGCCCGTGTACATGTGGGCGAAGCGCAGGGCCCGGGCCCGGTCCGGCTGTCGCTGCGGATCTGCGAGGCCGAAGTAGTAGAAGTAGATGGACGACTCCCCGTGGTGCATCCAGTCGTAGTAGCCGTCGAACTCGCGGTGGATTTGGCCGTAGGCCGTGAACTGCCGGGTCACGGCATCCCACAGCATGCGGCTCCGCTCATGCAGATCCGCCGCCCCGCCCAAGGCGTAGAACAGGGGCCAGTTGTGATAGCTCTCGTATCCGTCGTCCGAGCCGTCCATGCCCGGCCATCGATCGCGCCAGACGAAGGTGCCGTCGGCGCGCGTGTAGCGCGCCTGGTACATGCGTGCGGTCTCGTTCATGACGGAGATCAGGTGGCGCTGACGCAGGGCCCAGTCCGGAATGGGTGCTGTCCGGGCAGCTGTGATGTGCATGGTGGGTTCCTGGCTGTCGGGAAATCAAAACGGAGCAGGGACAATCAACGGAGATTGGACTCTGAGGCGGATATCTGGGCTCGGCCCCATCCCCAAGGGCCTGCACCGGGATGCACGGCAGGGACGGGTTGGACGAGTCAGCGGCTGGCTTGTTGAAACATGGCCTCGCGCCGGAGGCGGGCCGGGGTGTGGTCATGCACCGATTCCGAGGCCAGAATGCGCTGGCTGCGTTCGTCCAGGGGCAGATTGATCCGCTGGCCGCCGGAGCGGTGGGAGGCATGGATGCCGAACGCAACCTCCAGGGCATGGCGCGCATCATCGCCCGAACAGCGCGGGCTGTCGCCGGTCTCGATGCAGTGAATCAGGTCGGAAATGATGATTTCGCCCATGCCTTCGATGGAGACCGGCCACGGATAGGGGTACTTGACCGGCAGGCCCGCCCCGCGGATCCCGCCGGGCACCAGGCGGTACAGTTCAAAGTCCAGTCCGTGGGCGGAGGAGCGGATTCGACCCTCGGTGCCGATGGCCTCGAAGTCCCAGCTGGCCGCGCCGCAGTTCATGCCCCGCATGTAGCCGCGCAGGCCGTTGGCAAAGGCCAGGTAGGCATTGCCCTGCAGGTCTTCGTCGGCGGTGGCCGCATCCGTTTCGTTGAGTTCGCCGAACAGCCAGTCTACCTTGCTGTCCGCCAGGAAGCACATGGTGTCGATCAGGTGGCTGCCGTTGGACGAGAGCGGACAGGTCCCGTAGCCGGTCACCTGCAGCATCTCGCCCAGATCGCCGGCCTGCATCATTTTGTGGGCTTCGTGGAAGAGCGGGTGCCAGCGCCGGGAACAGTTCACCGCCATCACCACGCCGTGGTCGGCACAACTCTGCACCATGGCGTCCGCCTCCTCCAGCGTGAAGGCGATGGGCTTCTCCGCCCAGATGGCCTTGACGCCGGCCTCGGCACAATCCTGGACGATTTGTGCCCGGTAACGGGCCGAGGTGCAGACACTGACGATGTCGATGCGTTCGGCGGCCAGCATGTCGCGGTGGTCGGCATACAGCTGGCTGTCGGCCAACCCGAACCGCGATCCGAACTCCGCACGCTGTCCCTCGTGGGGATCGGCTCCGGCGACCAGGTCGGTTTGGTGGGAGGCCGCAAAGCTGGGGCCGTGACAGTAGGGGAGAAAGAAGACCCCGCCCCGGGCCACCTCGTAGCGGATCTCGTCATCGAACGTGTTGCCCATGCGGCCAAGGCCGATAACCGCTGCCCTCAAACGTGCCATGGCGACAAGCCTCTCGATTCAGTTGCGGGAAGGTGTGTGCCGCGTTCGGCACCGGTAGCATTGTGGCACAGGTCTGCGGTATGCGTTTCGGCACAAAAAAGGGGGCGGATCTCCAAGATCCGCCCCCTTTGCATCGTCCGGTCCGGGAACCGGGCCATGGACGACGGCTCTATTGCGGTGGGGTGACGTCCGCCACGGGCTGGATCTGCTCGCCGGGGATCACCAGGGTCGGTGTGGTGCCTTCCGGTGTGATCAGCAGCTTTTCCGTGTTGGCCAGGGCTTTCGCGTTCTCGCGGGCGATGTGGAAGTTAAGCAGTCCCGGGTTGGCGGTGTAGAGCAGGCCCAGCGCCGCTTCGACCGCGGTCGTCGCCTGCGCCTGTTCGGTGGCGGCCAGGGCCCGGACGGTCTGGACTTCCAGATCCAGTTGGGCCTCCAGCAGGTCGTTGGACTTCTGAGCCTCGATCACGGCGCGATTGGCCTCGACCCGGGCCAGTTCATTGGCCCGTTCGGCCTGGATGACCTTCTGCTGGGCGGCCAGCCGTTCCTCGTCCAGCTGTGCCAGGAGGACCTTCTGCCGGGTCTCTTCCTGAAGTCGGCTCTGTTCGACCCGAATCTGGCCTTCCTGCAGAGCCTGTTCGGCCGCCGCCTGGGCCTTGGCTCGCAGCTCGTCCTGGGCGGCCTTCTCCGTCTGTAGGCGGCTCTGGACAATTTCGTCGAGGCGCGCCTGGGCTTCCGGTGCAATGGACACTTCCGGCACGGCCACGTTCTCGACGACCAAGCCGACGTTCTGCGCCAGCTTGTTGAGTTCCGTATCGATGCAGGCCCGCAGGTCGTCGCGTGCGGTGCCGATGACCGCATCATCGAAGGTGCGATCGCCCACGCAGACCTTCATAGCCTGTTGGGCACGCTGTTCGATGTGGGCTCGGGCCGCCTCGTCGTTGAGATAGAGCGTGTTGTACTGGGCCCAAAGAGTCCGCAGCAGGAGTTGGTTTTCGATGCGTGGCCGGAAAATGTCGCCGGCCGCGGCCAGGCCGATGCGTTGCTTGTCGATGGTGATGATTTCGGGATCGGCAACCAGAAACGGTACAGCCGCCGATGAGACCCGCTTCAATTCGACAAATAGGCCAATATCGGAGTAGACGCCGGGCCCCACCACATCAACGATGCGGCCGCCGCGAAACTTGATGCCGACTTCCTGTTCCTCCACCCGGGCCAGTACGTAGTAGAAGCGCGACCCCAGAAGCCAGACCACAAGTCCGACTACGATCAGCACCAGCAGAAAGGTGCCGGCCCTGCGAGTGCCCCTGGGTGGAGAGGGAATGTCCATGCGTGCCATTGCTTGTGTCCTGCCGGTTTGCTAAGGCGGAGAAAGGCGGTCTCCGGGCCGATCCGCGAATTCTAACAGGCAGATTGGTTGGGAACCCTGTGGGGATGCCCGAAAATCCGGCCACCGCGCCGTGGGATTTGCAACTCAAGGGCGGCGCGTTGCGTTAATGGGGATGAGAGTCTCGGCCGCTCGCCAGGTGACGGGGGCCGGGACAGGCAAAACGGGACGGGCCATGGTGTCCCGCTTCCCAGCAACGGGACTGAGTATGAAATTCTTCACGATTTTCGGATCCACTGAACACAAGGAGCGGACGCGGTCGTTTGACGGCGGCAACGCGGTTACCGTCTTTGGCTCCGCCGAGATTGATCTGACCCAATCGGTGATGCAGAAGGATGAGGTCCTGCTTGAAATCTTCACGGTCTTCGGTTCCACGGTGCTGCGGGTGCCCGAGACCTGGGATGTCAGCTGGTCGGGGCTGACCTTGTTGGGGTCGGTCGAAGGCCAGAACCATGGCGACGGCCCCAAGGCGCGGCGTGTGGTCGTCTCGGGCCTGACACTTTTCGGCTCCTTCGAGATTCTGCACGGCAGATGGGTGGACTCGGAGAAGGATCCGGCTTCCTGACCGTTCAATCTGGCCAAGGCTCAATCCCGGATGGGTTGCCGGGACTTCCGTGTCACTGTCTGACGGCTGGTCTTTCGGCGTGAAGCAGCACTGTACGCGGAGTCGATTCGGTCGATTGCCGTTGGGTACTCCGAGCCAACGGAATTGGGTTTGCCCATGCCGTGCGGGCGGCGCGCCCTGTCCTCCCTGGAGTGGTGGTGGCCGTCCGGCATGAACGCGCCGTCGGTACCCCAGGTGTGGCTCCGACAATTTGGTCCGGTTATGTGGGACCTGGTCCCGAATTCGCCGCTTCAGTCCCAGCCGACCGTTGCACGGGCGAGGCCGGACTGCCACTCACCCTCCTTCAAGCCGGCGTAGAGCAGGTAGTGACAGCCATCGCTAGTGAATACCTGCGGGGTCAGGATCCCGTCGCAGTCCCAGGCCTCCCGGTCGGTTGAGGGGACGAAGACGGGATTGGCCGGGTTTGGCTCGAATGTGCGGAAGTCCCGCGTGCGGACATGGCCAATGCGCCAGTCATGTCCGTCAAATCCCCCGTACAGAATATGGAAGAACTCCTCTCCCCGGAACAGTTCCGCTTCCCGTACGCCCCGGCAGTCCCAGCCATGGCCGGAGCCGCGAAAGACCGGGTTGGCCGGATTCTTGGTTGCGGCGGCCGGATCGTCAATGGGTGTCGTGGCATGGCACAGGACCGGCGGTTCGTCGGCTTCGCCGGTGTACACAATGTGGATTAGATCTTCGTGCACGGCGGCGGAAGGGTGGGAGGAGCCGTCGCGTTCATGGGGCGCGTCCACCGCGATGACCGGTTCCGCGACCACTCGGGTCCAGTGCCCGAAATCGCCGTCGCTTACCAACAGTCCCGTCTGTTTGGGCACCCGCCGCCGGCGGCCCAGGTAGTAGGCGTAGTAGCGGCCGTCCGCCGGATTCCGAAGGGGGAAGGGATATTCCACGGTGTAGTTGTCGAAGCCAGTGAACGAGGGCCGCAGCACCGGGTTGCGCGGATCGTGGGTCACGGCCGCCGGATTGCGGGCCGGTGCCGTACTGTGCATGAGGACCCAGTAGTTGCCTTCCTTGCGCCGGCCCCACAGGTAGTGGACGGTATCGTCCACGACGATGGCATGGGCGGCCGCGGCCCACTCGGGCGGGGGACGGAACAGCAGGGGTGCGTCCCCCGCAAGTCGCTTGAAGGAGGCGCAGATGTCAAAGAGACGGTCGTCCCGATTGGCACTCATGTCCTTCCATCCCGGATGCGTCGAGCGGGCGAATGTGGCGATTGGCGTGTGTCTCGGCCCAGCCAGCGCACAAGATTGGCCAGAATGCGGTCGGCTACCGGATCCTGGCCCAGATTGGCCGTCAGGCGATGAGTGCTGAGCACAAACCTGCCGCTGCCATGGGGCAGGTGGGCGAGGTCGGCACCGTGGTGGGCTCCGCTCACGCCCAGGTAGTTCTGTTTGTGCTTCAAACCGGCGTACCAGTCGTAGGTGACGGTACCGGCGATCCAGTTCGTTTCGGGCAGGGCCAGGGACCGGCGCGCAACGACATTGCGGTATACCTGACCCATCAGGCAATTGACCGGGAGGCCGTCGTAGACCGGGTGGTCCCTGACCACGTGGCTGCAGGGCATCCATAGTCCCTTGGCCTCGAAATAGGTGGTTGCGAACGGCAGTGCCCGTCCGGCCTCGAGCTCATGCCACATGCGGCCGCGTCCGATGTTCTGCAGGCAGTCGAGCGGCGGGGCATCAAGCACGACCGCGGTACCTCCGGCCTCAACCCATGCGGTCAGGCGATCCAGATGGGGCAACGTCCGTCCGTCCCAGCCGTTTAGGTTGATGAGCACCGGCGCCTGCGTGTCCGATTCCCCGGGAAAGTCGTGCACCGCAGGCCCGGCCGACTGCAGGTATCGCGTGAGGGTTTGGTCGCAGTCGACCACCAAAACCGCGTGCCCGGCCAGGGTCGAAGGCTCCCGGTCGAGAACGTGGAAATCAATGTGGTTGTGCAGGGACAAGCCCTGGTTGCCTTGAAACTCCAAACTGGCGGAGCAGGGCCCTTCCCAATCCCCGATCGGAATTCGCAGATCCTCCAAATCCGCGACGCCGTGGGGCAGTTCGATCAATTGGTTGAACAGTTCCCGATCGCCGCCGGGTGTCTGGAGCGTCACGGTCAACCGGCCGGATAGGGGATCTGCGTCGTTGACTCCCTTGATCCCCAAGTCCAGGTTCTCCCCGGCGTACAACGCGTAGGTCCCGGGCCGTAGGGCGATGTAGCGATCCGCGAACACCTCCTTGATGGCATGGAAGGCGGCCTTCGGCTGGCGGAAGTTGTCAATCAGGCCGGCACCCACGATCCAGTCGCCGTCGTTGAGTGAATGAATGCCGATGCCGGCAATGTCCGGATTGGTGCGGCAGGCCTCCGCCATCAGCTTGTTGCCGACGTAGTGGATGTGCTGACAGGCATCGGTGAAGTCCTTCAGGGTCGGAAAGACGGAAGCCAGGTCCGTGTCGGCGAATACCTGCCGATAGCTGTCCAGCAGACGCCGATGGATGCGGTAGTCCGGTGTCAGGGGATTGCCCTCCCGGAGGTAGTGCTCCATGTTGTCCTCGAGATCGGGAATGCTGCCGTACCCCAGTTCCGACACGTTGGTGAGGAGGCCCGGTTCGATGTGGCTGCGCCGGTGGTTCCGACGCGGAGACTGGCCCAGGGCCTCCATTTGCTCCGCACTCTTGCCCAGGAACAACAGGTTGTCGTAACCCTCCTGGTCCAGGGGCATGCCTGGATAGTCGTGTACATCGTTGATGAGCGTGGGTTCGAAGGCGCCGGGCAGGTAAAGGCTGCACACGCCGGCAAAGCCGCCGGACTCCGCCAGGATCAGCCGGGTCTCATCCAACTCCCGGGCCTTGAGCGAGGTGGTGTGGCGCAGGCGCTTGAGGCCATGGCGCAGGATTTCGTTGAACATCTCCCAGACCACGATGGAGGGGTGGTTGCGGTCGCGGCGAACCATCTCCGTGACTTCGTTTTCGATGCGGGTACGGGTATAGGGGGTGATTTGCGGCCAGTTGTCCATGCACTCGACGGGCAGGGCGCCGAAGAAGAGGACCCCCATCTCATCGGCCAGGTCGTAGACGCAACTGGGTTGCGGCTTGCGCCAAGGCCTGACCAAATTGATGTTGCCTTCCTTGATCAGTTCAAATTCCCGCCGCAACAGGTCCAGGTCGCGCGGGTAGGCCAGCGAGTGCGGATAGAAGGCCTCGTTGAAGGTGTACTTGAGGATGAGCTTGCGGCCATTGAGGTGGAAATGCTTGCCCCTGACCGTGAACTCGCGGAACCCGAACCGAACCGTCCGGGTGTCCGACACGGCGCCCTTCAGGCACACCGTGACCCGAAGCCGGTACAGGTTGGGTTCCTCCGGACTCCACAGACGATGGTTGGGCACGGTCAGCGAACAGGCGGCCGGTACGGTCCCGGGACGTACACCGAGGGTTTGACAGAGCGTTGTCTCCGGTTCTTGTCCGTCCGCGGAACCAATCGTCCAGGTCAGGTCCACCTGTTGGGTGGCCTCGGAGGCGTTGTGCAGGACCAGGTCGACGGCCGCCTCGCCGGTGTCAATCCGGCCGCGTACGAACAGGTCGTCCAGGTAGATGCAGTCCGTGGCCAGCAGGGATACCGACTGCCAGATGCCGCCGGCGATGGCGCCGCGCCAGTGCGGCATGTCGTCCCGGCCCAGGCCGTCAATCACGACATCCCGCGTGATCAGGGGGGTGATCACGCGCACCGCGATGAAGTTGTCCTCGCCGGGCCGAAGCAGATCGCCGATCTCCAGGTCGAATCCAACGTATCCGCCCTCGTGGGCACCGGCCGCCTCACCGTTGATCCAGACCTCGGCTCGATAGTTGACCGCGTCGAACCGGATGCGGACGGTCTTGCCCGTCCAGTCCTCCGGAACCGACACGACGCGACCGTACCAGGCCACGCCCTCGTAGTCCTGCCGAAACTCCTCCAGGCAGGCGGGCACGCTCACGGTTTCCGGTTCAGGGTGGGCAAGAAAGGACCCCGCCTGCTCCCAGTGCAATGGGCGTCCCTTGTTGTCGTCGTCGAAAATGACCTGCCAGTCGCCGTCCAGGGAAAGAGCCTGTGTCATGTTGGATGTCACTTCGTATGCGGTGGGTGAGGGGCACGGTCCAGTCGCTTGCGTTGATGGGAAGGCGGGAACCCCGCGACACCATACTCCTGTGCTGAATCTGCCTGGTCCAGGGCCTCCGCCCTGGACCGCCTGCCGGCCCCGGCAGGCGGTTGTTCGCAGTCCGGCTCGTTTCCGTGGACGGGGATCGAACCGCACCTTGACGGCCTGTTGCGGCGGGCTTGCCGTTGGGTGATAATGGATCCTGCCTGATCCCCATATTCATCCCGGCCCCGGCCGGCGGAGATTGGTCCGCTTCCCTTGCCGCCCACGTCCCGTTGTCGGTTGTGGGCAGCGGTGGTCCCGTCCCGGCTTTCTACCTGACATATCGCACCGGATGATTCCAGTCCATTGGGTGGGGGCTTACAGACAGCACCAGGAGGTGCTTCATGAAGATCCGTGTCCGGCTGTGGCTGGCGTTAACGGCTGTGTTGTTGATGATGTTGATCCTGGCGGCCTGCGGTGGCGCGCCGGCAGAACCGGAAGCCATGCCCGCCGACACCGACGAGGCCATGGCGATGGAGGACAGCAAGGAAGCCCCTGCGCTGGCGGCCATGGTCGCGGCCGGCGAGCTGCCGCCCCTGGATGAACGGCTGCCCAAGAATCCGATGGTGGTTCCGGTGACCGAATCGATTGGCCAGTATGGTGGAACCTGGCGTTCCGGTCTGCTGGGCCAAGCGGATTCACCGTGGGTGACGCGCACCATGGCCTACGAGCCGACCATGCGCTGGAATCCGGATTTGACCGGCACCATTCCGAACGTGGCGGAGTCCGTCGCGGTCAACGACGAGGGTACGGAGTTCACCTTCGGTCTGCGCGAAGGCATGCGCTGGTCCGACGGGGAGCCCTTCACGGCCGACGATGTCCTGTTCTGGTACGAAGCCCACATCGTCAACGACGAGGTCAGCCCGGTGAAGCCGCTGTGGATGCGCCCGGGCGGCACCTTGGGCGAAGTCACCAAGGTTGACGACTACACGGTCAAGTTCTCCTTCGGGGCGCCGCACGGCCTCTTCCTGTCGCAGCTGGGCAGCCAGCGCACCTTCGCCCCCGCCCACTACCTGTCGCAGTTCCATCCGGACTTCGACGACGCCGAAGCCGTCCAGGCCATTGTGGACGACATGCAATTGGCCAACTGGGTGGCCCTTTGGGGCAACCGGCGCAACATTCTCAACAACGTCGACCTGCCCGTGGTGTTCGGCTGGCACCTGACCCAGCCCGCCTCGTCTGCGACGCAGATGGTGGCCGAGCGCAATCCCTACTACTGGAAGGTCGACCCGGAAGGCAACCAGCTGCCCTACATCGACCGGCTGGTCTATCCGATCGTGGAAAGCGTCGAGGTGCAGGTCCTCAAGGCCCTCAACGGCGAAGTGGACATGCAGGACCGGCACATCGCCACGCCCGGCAACAAGGCCCAGTTCTTCGACGGCAAGGAGGCCGGAGACTACGACTTCTTCACCGTGGAGTACGCCTGGGAAACCCCCGTCTCGATGGGTTTGAACCTGGCCCATCCCGACGAGAACCTGCGCTCCATCTTCCTGGAGAAGGACTTCCGCATTGCCTTGTCCGTGGCCTTTGACCGTCAAGCCATCATCGACGTGATTTATGTCGGCGACGGTGAACCGCGTCAGCCTGCGCCACTGGCTGAATCCCCCTGGTACAACGAGCAGTTGGCCTACCAGTACACCGAGTTCGACCCGGACCAGGCCAATGCCCTGCTGGACGGCCTGGGCTATGCCATGGGGCCGGACGGCGTGCGCCTGGGTCCCGACGGCGAGGAGATCAGCTTTGACATCAACGTCATTGCCGCCTTTGAGCCCTGGGCCGAGATTATGAACCTGGTGGCCGGCTACTGGGCCGACGTGGGCATCGAGGCCAACGTGGTGCAGCTGGAGCGCTCGCTCTTCTACGAGCGCAAGGCGGCCTACGACTACGACATGTCGGTCTGGACCGGTGCCGACGGCATTGCCTTGGTCATGGATCCCCGCTCCTACTTCGCCTACAGCACGGAGTCGCTGTTCGGCGTTGCCTGGGCCGACTGGTGGCGGTCCGACGGCAGTCGGGGCGTGGAACCGCCGGAAGCCGCCCAGCGCCAGCAGGCTCTCTACGACGAACTGGCCGTCACGGTTGAACCGGCCGAGCAGGACCGCATCATGAACGAGATCCTGGACATCGCCGCCGAGCAGTTCTGGATTTTCGGCCTGACCAAGTACTACAAGGGCTACGGTATCGTCAAGAACAATTTCAAGAATGTTCCGGACACCGTCTGGCAGTGGCACGTCTCGGCGGCCCCGGCCCAGACCAATCCCGAGCAGTACTACATCGAACAGTAAGCGGACATACACCGCCGGGGACTGCGGGCGAACGGCCCCCGCAGTCCCCGATCCCTGCAACTGACGGGGAGGCTCCGCCGGCTCCCGGCCCCTGAGCCATGCTGCGCTACATCCTGCGACGCCTTCTGCTGATGATTCCGACCCTGTTCGGAATCTCCATCATTGCGTTCATCATCATCCAGTTGCCGCCCGGCGACTACCTGACCACGGTCATCGCGCAGTTGAGCGCCGCCGGCGACCTGGTCGAGGAGGATGTGATTGCCGGCCTCAAGGCCCGGTACGGGCTGGACCGGCCCATGCACGTGCAGTACCTGAAGTGGATGGGCAACATCCTGCTGCGCGGCGACTTCGGCACCTCGTTCGAATGGGACGTGCCGGTGGGCGATCTGATCTGGTCGCGGCTCGGCCTGACCGTCACCCTGTCCCTCGCCACGCTGCTGTTCACATGGGCCGTGGCCTTCCCCGTGGGCATCTACGCCGCCGTGCGCCAGTACTCCTGGGGCGACTACTTCTTTACGGGCCTCGGTTTCGTGGGGCTGGCCATCCCCAACTTCCTGCTGGCGCTGGTGCTCATGTACGTGGCCTTCAAGTATTTCAACCAGAGCGTGGGCGGCCTCTTCTCCCCGGACTTCGTGGAGGCGCCCTGGACCTGGGCGCGGGTCCAGGACATGCTGGGCCATCTCTGGGTGCCGATGGTCATTCTGGGCACGGCCGGCACCGCCGGCCTGATCCGCATCATGCGGGCCAACCTGCTGGACGAGCTGCGCAAGCCCTACGTCAAGACCGCCCGCGCCAAGGGTCTGTCGGAACTCCGCCTGCTGCTCAAGTATCCGGTGCGCGTGGCCCTCAATCCCTTTGTGTCCACGATTGGCCTGACCCTGCCGATCCTAATCTCGGGTTCCGCCATCGTCTCGGTGGTGCTCAGCCTGCCCACCTCGGGCCCCCTTCTGCTGCGGGCCCTGATCGCCCAGGACATGTATCTGGCCGGCAGCTTCATCCTGCTGCTCGGCGTCATCACGGTGCTGGGCACCCTGCTGTCCGACCTGCTGTTGGCCTGGTTGGATCCGCGCATCCGTTTCGACGACTGAACTCTCCGGATCCCATCTGCCATGACCGCCCGCACAATGGCGCCGGATCGCCAGGAGGCCATCAATGTCGCCACCCAGTGGCAGTTGATGTGGTGGCGTTTCCGCAAGCACCGGCTGGCCATGACCTCGCTGGTGATCGTGCTCCTGATCTACCTGGTCGCGCTGCTGGCCGAGTTCCTGGCCCCCTTCACCCCGGACGAGTTCCAGGCAGACTACACCTACGCGCCGCCCCAGCGCCTGCACCTGTTCCTGGAGACGGAGAACGGGCTGCGCTTCCAGCCCTGGGTGTACGGCTACAAGGTGGAGATTGAGCAGGAGGCCCTGCGGCGGGTGTTCGTCCCCGACGAGGAAGTGGTTCACGAAATCGGATTCTTCGTCTCCGGCGAGCCGATCACGCTCTTTGGTTTCCTCGAGACGGACCGCCACCTGGTCGGTCCCAAGGATCCGGAGGCGCCCATGTTCCTCTTCGGGGCGGACAAGCTGGGCCGCGATATGCTCACGCGCATGATCTACGGGACGCGCATCTCCATGTCGATTGGCCTGGTGGGTGTGGCCCTCAGCCTGATTCTGGGCATTCTGCTGGGCGGCATCTCCGGCTTCCTGGGCGGGCAGGTGGACAACATCATCCAGCGGGTCATCGAATTCATCCGCTCGGTGCCGACCATCCCGCTGTGGATGGGGCTGGCGGCGGCCCTGCCCACGGACTGGCCGCCCCTGCGCATCTACTTCGGCATCACCGTCATCCTCTCCTTCATCGGCTGGACCGAACTGGCCCGCGTGGTCCGGGGCCGCTTCCTGGCCCTGCGCACCGAGGACTTTGTAATCGCCGCCCACCTCGACGGCGTGGGCCAGATGCGAATCATTCTGCACCACATGGTGCCCTCGTTCCTCAGCCACATCATTGCGGCCCTGACGCTGGCCATTCCCAACATGATCCTGGCGGAAACGTCGCTCAGCTTCCTGGGACTGGGCCTGCGTCCCCCGATTGTGAGCTGGGGCGTGCTGTTGCAGGAGGCTCAGAACATCCGCACGGTGGCAACGGCCCCTTGGTTGTTCGCCACCGGCGGCGCGGTCTTCATTGCCATTCTGGCCCTTAACTTCGTGGGCGACGGCCTGCGCGACGCGGCGGATCCCTATGCCCGCTGAGCGCCAGCCACCGTCCGCGGACGACCTGCTGCTGGAGGTCCGTGATCTGCATGTCCACTTTCCGCTGGACGAGGGCACGGTCAAGGCCGTGGCCGGCGTGGACTTCGACGTCTATCGCAACCGCACCCTGTGCGTGGTGGGCGAGAGCGGTTGCGGCAAGAGCGTGTCCGCACAGTCCATCCTGCAGCTGGTGGACCGGCCCGGCCGCATTGTCCAGGGGCAGATTCGGTTCCATCAACACGACGCGGACGGGGATGTGACCGTAACCGATCTGGCAAGCCTGCGCTCCTCCGGCCGGGCCCTGCGGGCCATCCGCGGCCGCCACATCGGCATGGTGTTCCAGGAACCCAACACCTCTCTCAGTCCCATTCACACGGTCGGCAACCAGATCTCCGAGGTGATCCAGCTGCATCTGGGGGTGGACGAGGACACGGCCCGGCGGCAGGGCATCGAGATGCTGGAACGGGTCGGCATCGCGCGTCCGGCGCAGAACTACGACGCCTACACCTTCGAACTGTCCGGCGGCATGCGCCAGCGGGTCATGATTGCCATGGCGCTGGTCTGCAGCCCGGCCCTGCTGATTGCCGACGAACCGACCACGGCCCTGGATGTCACGACCCAGGCCCAGATCATGTCCCTGTTGCAGGAGCTGCAGGCGGACTTCGGCATGGGGGTGATGCTGATTACCCATGACCTGGGGGTGGTGGCCGAGATGGCGGACGACGTGGTGGTCATGTATCTGGGCCAGGTTGCCGAGTACGGGGATGTGGACCGCATCTTCCATGCCCCGGCCCATCCCTACACCAAGGCCCTGTTGCGGTCCATTCCCAATCTCGACTTCGACCAGGATATTCGCCTGGATTCCATCCGGGGTATGGTGCCGGATCCCTTCCACCGCCCTGTTGGCTGTCCCTTCGGTCCCCGTTGCGACGAGGTCATCGAGGGGCGCTGTGAGGCCGAGAACCCCCCGGCCTTCAGTTTGGGGGCGGGCGGATCCGTGCGCTGCCTCCACTACGAGGAGGTAACGCTGTCATGAGCGGGACCAACGGCACGCTGCTCTCCGTGCGCAACCTGTCGATGTTCTATCCCGTGCGCGGCGGCTTCCTGCGGGGGCACAGGGGAGTGGTCCGGGCCGTTGACGACGTTTCGTTCGACATCCAGACCGGCGAGACCCTGGGCCTGGTAGGGGAGAGTGGCTGCGGCAAGACCACCACGGGCCGTTGCATCCTGCGTGTTGTGGAACCCACGGCCGGCGAACTGTGGTACCACCCGCGGGAAGGGGAACCGGTCGATTTGGCCCGGCTCGACACCGGGGGCCTGCTGCCGTGGCGGCAGGAGATCCGGATGATCTTCCAGGATCCCTTCGCCTCCCTCAATCCCCGGCTGCCCGTGATCGAGATCGTGGGCGAGTGCCTGAAGGTCAACTCCGGCCTGCGCGGTTCCGCCCTGGAGGAAAGGGTGGCCGAACTGCTGGGCTTGGTGGGGCTGCGCCCGGAGTACATGCGGCGCTATCCCCACGCCTTCTCCGGCGGCGAGCGCCAGCGGATCGGCATTGCCCGCGCCCTGGCCCTCAATCCGCGCCTGGTGGTGGCGGACGAGGCGGTCTCGGCCCTTGATGTCTCGGTGCGTTCCCAGACCCTGAACCTGCTGCAGGATCTGCAGAACGAGATGCAGCTGACCTACCTGTTCATCTCCCACGACCTGAGCGTCATCCGCTATGTCTGCAACCGGGTGGCGGTCATGTACGTGGGCAAGCTGGTGGAGCTGGCCGATACCCGTTCCCTGTTCCTGACCCCCCAGCATCCCTATACCGAAGCCCTGTTGTCCTCGGTGCCCAAGCCGGATCCCCGCATTCGCAGCCAGCGGATCGTGCTGGAGGGGGATGTGCCCGATCCGTCTCAGCCGCCGTCCGGCTGCCACTTCCATCCGCGCTGCCGCTACGCGGTGGATCGCTGTGCCGAGGAAACTCCGCCTCTGCGCGAGATGGCCGACGGGCATCATGTTGCCTGCCATCTGGCGGACGAGATTGAGCTGGCTGGCATTCAGGGATAGGTTCTCGGCTTCTGGCAACCGGGCGGTCAGGGGTCCTGAGTGGTTACGGCCATCCAGGACATTCCCAACCTGCACAATCTTGATTTTATGTCCCTGTTTTGACCACCGTACTCCCTGATTGGACAACCCTGGCCCCAAGTGGTCGTTAGCCCTTCAGCGCGCCGGCGGTCGTGCCCGCAAGATAGTAGCGTCGCACCAGAAGTGCGCACACCGCAATGGGCAAAGTGCCGACCACGCCCGCCGCGAACATGGGCGCGAATTGAAAGGATCCGTAGGTCAGAAAAAAGTCGATTGTGGTTGGCAACGCCCTGCTCTCAACCTGCGGTTCCGCGAAACCTCCGTCAAAGGGTCATCGTGGCCAAGTGCATACAGGGCAGCTGCCTTGGGGAGTGTCTGACCGAAGTCCCGATCCGACCGAATGCGATTGCCTGAGACCGGGCCCGAAGTCCCCATGGAACGGTCGTGTTTGTGTCACAATGTCGGGCTTTTTATGAAGGCCGTACCGTCGACTTGCAAGGGGATGCAGTGTTGGGCAGCAACTTCAGACGCCTGATTGACTACACATCGGCCAACCGGGTTGACAAGTATTTTCTGGTGTACCTGGTCTGGCTCCTGGCCGCCGCAGCGTGGGTGTGGACCCTGCTGATCTCGCCCCAGGCCATGGCCGGCATGCTGGATGTACTCGGCGTGCACCGGTTCACCATTTCCGCCATCCAGCGTTTCGGGTTCGTGTTTTTGGGTTTGGCCTGGCTGGTGGCAACCCTGTGGACCGAACACTATCTGCGAACCAGCGTGTCGAAGCAGCGCGTGGTGCGTTCGGTGGTGCGTGTCGTCATTGCCACCATCGTCGTGTTCATTGTCACGACCCTGGTGCAGTTGTCCCCGGTCCTCGTCCAACTGATCTGAGCGTCCGCCCCTTGACCGGCCATATTGGACCCACGGACTGAATCCACATGGCATCCAGTCGGCCCAGCCAGCCAAACCTCCTGTTCCTGATGGCGGATCAGATGCAGGCGGCCGTGCTCGATGACGGCAATCCCTGCCTGACCCCCAACTTTGCGGCCCTGCAGGCGCGGGGTGTCCGCTTCACGCGGGCCCACACGCCCAACGCGATTTGTTCGCCGGCCCGCGCCAGCCTGATGACGGGCCTGTTGCCGCACAACCACAACGTGTGGACCGTGACCCATACGGTCAGGCCGGATCGGGCCGTCCTGCGCCCCGCGCGGCACTGGGCTGAGGAGTTGAGACAGGCTGGCTACCGCACCGGCTACTTCGGCAAGTGGCATGTCGAGCACACGGAGGAACCGGGGCGTTTCGGCTGGGAGACCTCGGCCACGGCGGCCTCGCCCGAGGTGGTTGAGGCAGTGGGCAAGGCCCGTCAAGGGATGTCCGAGGGCCGTTGGCAACACGAGGGCTGGCTGACACCCAGACCCGGATACGCCCCCCACCGATTCTGTGGCGTGACCGAAGTTCCGCCCGAAGAGAGGGGGCTTGGCATCCATGTGTCCAATGCGGCTTCGTACCTGGCCGATGCGACGACGGGGCAGGACCCCTGGGCCTGTTTCGTAAGCGTCCTGGAGCCGCACGACCCATTTTTCACCGGACGGGCAGCCTTTGACCAGTACCACGGCGTGGATGTGCCGGTCTCGCCCACGTTGCGGGACGACTTGGGCGGCCGCCCGGAAATCTACGCGCGGGCTCGTGCGCCTTGGCGCGACTGGAGCGAGGAGGACCATCGGAACGCGGCGGTCTGCTACTACGCCTCCGTCACGGAGATCGACAAGCTTTTCGGGCAACTACTGGATCAGCTGGAGGCGGCGGGACAGGTGGACAACACCATTGTGGTCCTGACCTCCGATCACGGCGAGGCCCTGGGCGCCCACGGCCTCTATTGCAAGAACTACAGTGCCGGTGAGGAGATTTACCGGGTGCCGATGGTACTGGCTGGGCCGGGCATCAAGTCCGGGCGGGAATCCGATGCCTTGGTAGGACTGCAGGATCTGCATCCCACGCTCCTGGATTTGCTGGGGCTGGACAGCCCGGAAATCCCGGACAGCTCTTCGTTTGCGGATCTCTGCCGGGCCGACAGTGAACAGTTGACGGACGATCGGTGCGGGTATGCGGAGTACGAAGGCACCCGCTTCCAATTGACCCAGCGGATCCTGTGGGACGGTGACTGGAAGTATGTCTTCAACGGCTTCGCCCACGACGAGATGTACAACCTGGCCGATGATCCGCACGAGGAGCGGAACCTGCTGGTCGACGGAAATGGTGTCCAAGCGGAAGCGGACCGCCTGCTGTCCCTGATTTGGGGACGCATCAGGGAGACCGGGGATCTCACACTGCTCAATTCGCAGTATCCGGTGTTGCAGATTGGTTCCGTGGGACCTGAAGCCGCCTTGTAAACTCCGCGTGGGCAGTGGTACGAGCCAGCCGGACTGCCCATGGCGGAAGGCTTTGTGTCAGTCTTGTCCCAGGCCGGCTCGCGGCCTGGGAACCGTTAGGGCCTGCCTTTCCTGCTCTAATACCAACCCATTATACTGTTAGTACTTGATGTGTTGACGACAGTACAGG
>CAZMKQ010000090.1:0-20615 GCA_964566955.1 uncultured Caldilineaceae bacterium
CCGGCTTCTTCCCGACCGATCCCCTATTCTACCCCATAGTGTGAACAGGCCCTAGGCACTCTGGCTGTCCTGATCTGCGGCGGGAATTGCACCTACTATCGCTTGGGAGCCGCGGCGATGTCTGGACGGAGCACGCGGGTATAGCCGTGCACGACCGCTTTAGTACCTACTGGAGTCGGCTGCCGGAGGAGACTGACTACGTCCTCTGTAACGCCTACCTGATACGCCACCAGCAGGAGATTGACGAGTGGAATTTCCAGACGGATAGGGGCTGGAGTGAAGTCTACGAAGGGGAATCCTTCCTGCTGGTTGGCGATACAAAACCAAGCATGAAACCCCTCGTCCGTTCCAAGGCTCGGATCCTATCAACGGAACTGAAATAGTCCCTAACCAGTAGGTCCGGTACCTGTATAACCATGCTGTGGTCCGGCAGGCCGGACTAGGTGGGTTTGCCCGCGCTCGTTGCCGATGCCACCTGTGCATTGGATATCCGGATGGCGGCAACATCCAGATTGGTCTTCGGTAGAGGTGTCACAACTTCGATTCATCGCCTCTTGCCGATTCCGCATGCCTGCCAGTGGACCAACATCACGCCTACCAGAGTGGTGATGCAAACCCGGAGTTTGCAGCCTTGACCGGAGTGATGCCCTCTCGCATGCCTCGCGTGGTGTCGAGGAGAATGCTGCCTGTCTCGTGTCTACACACCTATTCAACCAGAGCCCCTTCTTCCACGAGGCAGTCCAGCACCCGGTCCACACGCGGCTCGTCCTCGTCGTCGACGAGCCATGCCATTACCACCGAGGAATCGACCACCAGTCCGCTCACAAACGATGACCCTCATGGCGCGCGGCGAGGATCTCCTTGGTGGAGAAGTCCACGGGCTTCCAGCCGGCGCGGCGTTGCCGGAACCTCTCTACTGCCCTGGCACGCCCAGCGCGGTCCTCTGTACAGGCAGGCACCAGATGTGCTACCCGCTTGCCGTGGCGGGTGATGGCTACGGTTTCTCCATGCTCTACCGCACACAGGAGCTCGGGCAGTCGGGTCTTGGCTTCAGTGGATCCAATTTCACGCATACGCTACTCCAACCGATTGTTTTGACCATTCTATCCAGGACACGTGGACGCTGGCATCGAATGAAACAAAGCTCACTTCACCGCCTCCATACCGTGTGCGGTGTCAACTGCGATCCGGGAACCCAAGAGTAGAGTGTCCGGAACATACCCGCATACCCGCCAAGTTGCGCAAAGGGTAGCTCGGGTACGCATCCGCACTCCTTCAGTGTGGATGGTCCTGTCCGGGGTCCCATCCTTGTCGCCATTTTGAGGGGCTTATACACATTGGTTGACAAGCGCACCGAACTGCTCGATCATGCGGCGCAACTCGCTCACGGCATCCTGCCAAGTGTGGACTCTCGCGGCCTATTCACCATCAAGGCCGGACACCCGTCGCATCTCACGACCCACAGCATCCGGATCATCGGCAAGACGGGTGCTTGCCACAAAGGCCCATGGTTCCGCGCCGTTCTCGACGAGGGCTTCCCGCAGCCACCCCTGACGGTGCTGCATTGTGTAGAGCGTGTCGAGCAAGTCGGAACTCGGCCTGCCTTGCGCAGTCTCCGCTACGATGCGATAGTCGGGACCGGAAGACGTTCATCAGGAGGGGTGGGCAGGAACTGGTAGCCAAGTGACGTATGTGCAAGTTTGGCGAGTTTCTCCAGTTGTTTCATGGGCGGCCGGAGCCAGGCCGGGAGTTGTGGAATGCGCACCGCAAAGTGCTCCACGTTTGTGGCCGGCACGTTCACAGGCCCAGCGAAGCATCTTGGGAGACACTGAAACGTGCGTCATGGCCCTGTCCTTACGACACGGTGCCCAGTTGCTTGGACTTGGGGGATACCCCGCGGCTTACTTGGCACTGATCCCTTCACCTTTGTCGAACAGTGAGCGTACCTCGCCTCCACCGACCAATTGGGACAGCCGTCGGTAGTTCCCGGTTTCGTGGCGCACGCGGCCGGCAATCACGGCCGGGTGCACGTGTGCCAGGCTACTCAACTTCAGTACGTCGTTTACCGAGGCGGTTTCATAGTCGATGTCCTGAGCAATGGCCGGTGGAATCAGCGCATCGCGTGCCCAATTGTCCGCGTCGTGTTCCTCAGTGGACTTGGAGCTGTTGGCGGCTTCCAGGGTATGGTCGTCCGCGTACACGGCTGACTCGGGCAGGGCATCCAAGTGCAGGCCGACATGGGCCAACTCATGAAGCAGAGTAAACCAGAAACTGTCGATGCGGTCGTACCTTAGGGTGAGACCAACTACGGGCGAACCATCGGGCATCCGGATAGCTGCACCGTCCAGGTAGGTCCTCGGCAGATGCCGCACAATCTCCATTCCGATTCCGTGTGTGCGTAGGAACCGTTGTGCTTGCACCGGACCGTCGATGTGCTGGCTCAGTTCCGCTACGCGTCGCAGAAATTCCGGGGTAACTGTGTCGGGCTGGTACTGGGTACGGGGTTCCCGTTCCATCGCATTTGCAACCACAGCCAGGCACCAAGCTGCCAACGCATAAGGCTCGGTATTTGTGTTTTGGCCGTGATGAAACTTTCGTCTGAACAGTGCCTGTCCAGCGAAATCGAGACCTCCTGCTCGGTGCACGAGAGGTGCGAGCAGTTCCTCGGCGTGATCCTTGAGCGGTTCCAGCTTCTGAATCCATTTCCGCTTGGCCATCTCGCGCAGCGGAAACTTCGACCACTCGATGTTGCCCGAGCGAGCGTCGCTAAGGATGGCGGGGTCCTGCAACAGCGACTCCGCAGGGATCCCGAGGTCGCTGTGGAGGGCGCGCGCCATTTTCATGGTGATATCGCGTTTCCCCGAAAGAACCTCGGAGACTTTGGCTCGTGATCCCAAGATTGGGATCAGGTCCCTCTGTGTCAGTTCTGCCTGGTCCATCCGGAACTTGATGGCAGAGATCGGGTCTGGCGGAGGAATGGACACGGTTTCGTCCTCGTAAGCTTCGACAAGGACGAACAGGGCTGACAGTTCGTCGTCCTCCGGTGTGCCTTCTTCAGCATCGAAGATCTCCTCGATCCTCGCCAGAGCGGCTTCCAGGTCGCTGGGACTCCGGATGGCCTTCATGGTGCTCATTTTGTTTTCTCCTTGATTGGTCAGTTCGGGTCAAACGATCCCAAAACCCATTCACCTCCCTATGGTCGCGGCATCAATCCGGTCGTAGTCCTTGTGGTGGCCAACCCACTTGATGTAAACGCGGGCATGTCGGTAGTTGATCCAGGCAACCAGGCGAATCTCGTTGGTGATCCGGAACACAACTCGGTTGTCGTTGATGGCGCTGGCCTTTGGGTACGCTTGGGTTACGTCGGACGGTTTACTCCATTCATGTGCCTTCACCTCCATGTACCAGGTCGACAAGACGGTTTGCCACTCAGGATGCTGGTCCCAGCAGGCCCTCAATGCTGACTTGGACAGAACACGCATGGGGACTCCGAACCACACAACAAACTGAAGTTATTGAGATTATACTATAATGTTCCCAAAACAGACTCTCTTTAGGGCAGATTGTTTCTTAGCTACAAGACCCGGGCTCTGCACTGCGTTCCCACTGCCAACAAGTAGCGTCGGTTGGTCGCCGAAACCTCCCTGTTCCTCCGTGCGGGGATCGACAGTTGCCTACAATGCAGAACACAACGGGTCCGAGCCGGACAATCAGAGCGGAGCCACCAGTTGACATCGCCATGTCCCGTTGTACCACTGGCTGGCGTTATCGCGTGCTCGGTCTAACCGCGCCGCCCCGCGAGTGAACAGAGGAGTCATTGAAACCAGCGTGAGTGCAGCAACTGAAAGTCTGTCGTCGGACCGGCCGATAGGGGAAGGCGGTTCCGGGACAACCGTGCCGCAGTCCGCGTTCCGGTTCATGTTGACCCTGATTCAGGGACGACGGCTCGTGTACATCCTGCTGTGCGTCTTCGCCGGTGGGATGTTCACCGTGTCCACGATCGTCGGACCGCTTCTGATCCGACGCGTGATCCAGTTCATCGAGGCTGGAACCGGGACCGTGGACCAGTTGCTGCCCATCGTCCTAATTCTGGTCGGAATGTACCTGCTGCGAGGGCTGGGCCGGTACCTGTACGGCTATCTGTCCCATGTTGTGGCCTATCAGGTTCTGCACGACCTGCTGGCGAGGACCTACGAACACCTGCAAACCCTCAGCCACAGGTACCTGAATCGCCAACGCACCGGAGCGCTGATCGCCCGCTCCATCAGCGACGTGGAGGCGGTCGAGGACTTTGTGGCCCACGGCATCCCCGAACTCACCCTGGCCGTGGTCGGGCCGCTGGCCATGACGGCCATTCTCCTGGCCATTGACCCGTGGGTCACCCTGCTGGCCCTGTTGCCGTTGCCGATCGCATCCTTCATCGTGTATCGCAAGTCCAGGCAAATTCGGCTCTTTTGGCGGCAGGTGCGCTCCGGCCTTGCGGAGTTGGTCGCTCAGGTGCAGGACAACCTGAGCGGCATTACGGAGATCAAGCTGTTCAACCTCGAGGCGATCCAGTACCGGCGGGTACATGAACGGAGCAGTCGGTTCCGGGATGCATCCGTCAGTGCCATGGGGGTGTCGATGATCCCCGGCAGCGTGGTCGAGATTGCGGGCGGACTGGGGTTCATCCTGGTGGCGTGGTCGGGCGGTGCCCGCGCCCTGCAGGGAACCCTGTCCGTGGCGGACTTCGTGCTGTTCGTGTCCTACATCTCGTTCATCTACATGCCGTTCATGAAGATTGCGGACATGGGCGATACCCTGTCCCGGGCCTACGTCAGCCTCGAGCGCATTCAGGAAACGTGGCAGATCCAGGCCGAAATCCAGAGTCCCATCGACGGCCGCGATCCTTCATCCGACAACCCGGACCTGCCCTGGACCGTGGAGTTCAGGGACGTTGGGTTTGCCTACCGTTCCGACATCAACGCCCTGTCGGACGTGTCCTTTTCCGTGCAGCCCGGTCAGACCGTGGCGCTGGTGGGGCCGACCGGCGCCGGCAAGACCACGGTGTCGCGGCTCATCCCGCGCCTGTACGACGTGGACGGCGGGGAGGTGCTGGTGGCCGGTACCAATGTGCGGGAGTGGCGACTGGAACCCCTGCGGCGCCATGTGTCGTTCGTCCTGCAGGAGGTGTTCCTGTTCCACGGCACCATCCGCGACAACCTGCTTCTGGGGCGGCCGGATGCCTCGGAGGCGGATCTGCATGAAGCCATCCGGATGGCCCACGCGACCGAGTTCATCGAGGAAATGCCCAACGGTTTGGAAACGGTGATTGGAGAACGCGGCGTGCGCCTGTCGGGCGGGCAAAGGCAGCGCATCGCCATTGCCCGCGCCCTGCTCAAGAACGCTCCCATCCTGGTCCTGGACGAAGCCACCTCCAACGTGGACGTGCTCACGGAACTGGCCATCCAGGAAGCGTTGCAGACCCTGATGGAGGGACGCACCACCCTGGTCATCGCGCACCGGCTTTCGACGATCCGCAATGCCCACAAGGTGCTGTACATGGAGGACGGCCGGATTCTCGAGTCCGGGACCTTCGATCAGTTGGTGGCGCAGGGCGGTGGCTTCGCCCGCATGGTGGAGGCCCAGAGCCTGCTGCAGACGGTCTGACGCGGGCCGGGAGGGCGGCTGGATGCCGGCCGCTACTTCTGAAGTTCCGCCTGCACGTGCTTGACCACGTTGGTTAGGCCCTGCTGCAGGTCCACGCGGTTGGACCATCCCCAGCTGGAACGGGCCAGGGACGTATTGAGGTAGGCCAGGTCCACTTCCCCCACCGGCCGTTCAATGTTGACCGGAGCCCGGTGGTAGTGGGTCAGCGATGCCAGCTTCTGGAAGATCTCGTTGACCGTGGTGGGCTGCCCCGAACCCACGTTGAAGACGCCCCGGGCGCGGTGCTTCAGGGCGGAAAGGCAGGAGTCGACGGCATCGGACACATAGAGGAAGTCCCGGGCCTGCGTGCCGTCCCCGTGAATTCGGCTCTCCTGATTCTTGAGCATGGCCTCTGTGAAGATGGCCACCACGCCGGCCTCACCCTTGGGGTTTTGGCGCGGTCCGTAGATGTTGGCGAAGCGCAGGATGGCGCTGGGAAAGTCGTAGGCCTCCCGGTACAGGGCCAGATGCTGTTCGATGGCCAACTTGTTGGCGGCGTAGTTGTCCTTCGGGTTGATCGGATCCTCTTCGGTGAAGGCCTTGTGGCTGCCGTCGGCCTGAAGGCCTTCGCCGTACACGGCGCCGCCGGAACTGATGAAGACGAACTGTTCGACGCCGGCGGCCCGCGACAGCTCCATGAGCGCCAGGCTGGCCGAGACGTTGACCGCGGCATAGCCCACGGGATCCTGCATGCTTTCGCGCACGTTGACGCGGGCAGCCAGGTGGAAGACGGCCTCGATTTCGTTGCGCGTGAACACCTGTCCCATGGCCGCGTGGTCCGTCAGGTCCATGCGGTAGAACATGGCCTTGGTGTTCACATTGGCCTGACTGCCGGTGTGCAGGTTGTCAATCAGGAGGACGTCGTGGCCGGTGTCGACCAGGGCGTCCACCAGATGGCTGCCGATGAACCCGGCGCCGCCGGTGACCAGAATCTGCACGTTGCCTGCCTTCCCGATGTCAGTCCCGGTCCGACGCGTCCGCCCGTGCCCGGCGGACCGCGTCCAGGTTCCGCTGCTCGGATTCGAGCATGTGGGCGAGCACCGTGCGCACGGACCAGGATCCCGGTTCGGGCGACGCATCCAGGTCGTCGTCCTCCAGGCCCGTTGTGGCCGCGAGCACCTGGCCCCAGGCCCGTTCGGCCTCGGCCAGCATGTGCTGGGACATGGTGCGGCTTCGCTGCAAATCCTCGCGCGCCTTCTCGATCTGGTTGGCGTGTTCCCGCATGTGTTCCCCGAAGCGCAGCAGGACGCGTCGCACCTCGTCCCATCGGGGCAGGTCCACCGGCATGGCGAAGTCGGACTCCGGAACGTCGGACAGTTCCGCCATGGTCCGGTCCCGCACGCCGCGGATTTCGGCGAGGAGTGAATTCAGTTCATCGCGTTGCATATTTGCTGCCTGGCCCGCACGGAGCCGGGAGTCATTGTAGAAACCGCCGCGCCGCGCCGCCAAAATCCCGACTTCCATTTCGGGCACGGACGGCTCCGCGGCAGGTGCTTGGGCTAGACTTTGTCCCGTTGCATTCATGTCGAAGGACAAACAGTTCACATGGCACGCGAGAGACTCGAAAGCAAACTGGCCGAGATTCGGGCCGCCCGGGACGAGGTGGTCGAACTCCTGCAGAACCAGCAGGACGACATTAACTCCATCGACTTCCCGGAGAACTACTGGAAGACCATGGCCCATCTCATGTGGCGTTACGGCGACCACATGCGCGAACACACCAACCAGATCGCCAACACGCGCCGCGGCACCGGCCTGGTCCATTCCGAGGTTCAACGCAAGCTGGCGGATGCCGAGCGCTCATGGGGCGAACTCCTGGGCGAACTGGTTGGCCTGGACGACGCGGATCTCGACAAGACCACCGGCGAGGAGGATTGGTCCGTAAGCGAGACGCTGGATCACATCCTCAGCGGCGAAATCCACTACCTGAAGGCCGCCAAGGCCGGTTTGGAAGGCCGCGACTGATTCCACCCTGTCTTCAGGCGGGCACGGACGCGCTCCCCAGCTGCTCGCGCATCCAGGCGCGCAGGGGCACATCCTCCTCCTGCGGTGAGGAGTATCCGTGCCCGCCCGACAGGCTGATGCCCAACAGCTGTTTCTGGATGGGATCGGCATCGTCCAGCCACTCCTCGATCCGCATGTCGTCCCGGGGCCGGAGCCACCGGTAGCTGTAGCCGTAGAAGAGCACCTTGCGCGTCACGTCGGAGGTGTTGGGACTGGAGGCGTGGAAGATCCGACGGTCGAAGAACACGGCCGTGCCCGGCTTGGCCAGCACCGGCATGCCCCCGCGCGGCTGCCCGTCCACAATGTCCTCCAGCTTGTTGGTCAGATGGCTGCCGGGCACCACATACAGGTTGGCCCGTCCCGGCACGGAGGTGTCCGTGAGGAAGTAGGCGACCTTCAGTGAGATGCGGGGCTGGGGATCCGTCTCCAGCTCCTGGTTGAGCCGGCCGCTGTCCTTGTGCCAGTTGTAGCCGGGGTCCGGCTCGCCCGGCTGCAGGGGCGGGGTCCAGATCAGGTGGGAGTGGTAGAGCTGGATGTTCCAGCCCAGGATGTTCCACACCTTGGGGAAGGTGGTGGGACAGTCCAGCAGGTCCATGAACTCCCTGTCGCGCCCGATGAAGTCGAGGTAGTTGATGCGGGCGTTCTCTTCCAGCCCCTCCTGGTCGCGGTAAGCTGCAATCAGGCGGTCCACGGCGGCGTTGGCACGGGCCACCGTTTCCTCCGAAATGGCATTCTCGACCAGGAAGTAGCCATCGCGGTCGAACGCTTTCCGTTCCTGGTCGGTCAATTGGTGCTTGAGCCATTCGGACTGCATGGTGTTCTCCCGGCCGCCCGTCCGCCGGACGGGGAGGCCAATGGTTGGTTGACGGCATCGGGAATCTTACCCGTGTCGCCCATGCGCCGGAATCCGGATTGGGTCTGGCTGCGGCGAGTGGGTTGCACCCCGCCGGCAGAAAGCCAAGTGCCGCGGCGCCATGCGGTTTTGAACCCCGCGTGCCGGCTGTCGCGCCGCGGCAGACGAGGCTACGACACCAGGTCCAGCGGCACCCAGTTTGGCGACTTCTTGGGGAGGGGGAGGTCTGTTCGCCGGTAGTTCGGCAGGACCGGATTGGGCACCAGGTCCATCACCAGGGCGTACTCGTCGCAGCATTCGTATTTCGGACAATGCTGGCAGTCCACCCAGACCTTGGGGCTGATGTCCGCCACCTCCACCGGCCGGAAACCCATGCCCAGGAAGAACTCCGGGACCAGCGTCAGGGCGCACAGTTGCTGGTAGCCGCGCGCACGGGCCATGTCGACAACCCGGGCAACCAGCCGGCGCCCAATCCCCTTGCCCTGCCAGTCGGGGTCCACCACCAACGAACGGACCTCGGCCAGTTCCGGCGCCAGGACGGTTAGGCAAACGCCTCCCACTACCTGCCGGCCCGCTCGGACCGGGGTCTCGGCCGCGGCCACGACCCAGTCCGGCAAGGTTTGGACGATCGACTCGACGGTACGCGGCAACATGACATCCTGTGCCGCGTGCGGTGCCACGAGGGCCTGAAGGCGCGGGGCATCCTCAACCCGCGCCTTCTCCAACCGGTACATGCTGTCGCGGGCCGCGCCGCTAAAGGCCTTTCAGAATGTCGCCCGTGATCTTGGCCGCCCGTTCCAGTTCCTCCTCCGTGATGATGAAGGGAGGCACGTAGCGCAGGATGTTGGTGCCCGCGGACACGGTCAGCAGGCCCTGCTCATAGCCCTGATCCACGACGGGGGTCACGTCGATGTCCATCTCCACGCCGGTAATCAGGCCCCGGCCCCGAATCTCGGTGATGTGGGGCGAATTCAGTTCGGCCAGCAGATCGCGCAGGTGATCGCCCTTGGTCCGGACCGAAGCCAGGAATTCGGGCTGGGCAATGCGGTCCAGGACGGTGCAGGCCACGTTGGTGGTCAACGGGCTGCCGGCGAAGGTGGAGGCGTGGTCGCCGGGATGGATCATGTCGGCCACCTTCTGGTTCATGCAGATGGCGCCGATGGGCAGGCCGCCCGCCAGCGACTTGGCCAGGGTCATGATGTCGGGGGCCACCTCGTCGCCCACAATCGACTGGTAGCCCCACAGCGAGCCCGTGCGGCCCATGCCGCACTGGACCTCGTCGAAGATCAGCATGGCATCGTACTCGTCGGCCAGCTCCCGCAGGCCCTTGAGGAACTCGGGCGTGGCCACGTTGACGCCGCCCTCGCCCTGAATCGGTTCCACGATGATGGCGCACACGCGTTCGTCCACCAGCTCGCGGGCGCTGTCCAGGTCGTTGTAGAGGGCGAAGCGGACGCCGGGCATCAGCGGCTTGAAGGGATCCTGGTACTTGGCCCGCGGCGTGGCCGCCAGACTGCCGAACAGCCGCCCGTGGAAGGCATCGGAGAAGGCCAGGATGCAGTACTTCTCCTCGTAGTCCTTGTCGTAGGCGTAGCGCCGGGCAAACTTGAAGGCGCCTTCGTTGGCATCCGCACCGGTCAGGCAGTAGTGGACCTTGTCGGCAAAGCTGTGTTCGCACAGCTTCTGTGCCAGCCGGGCATGCGGCGCCGTGTGGTACAGGTTGCTCACGTGGTAGACCCCGCTCTCCACGACCTCCATGATGGCGGCCTTCATGTCCGGATCGCCGTAGCCGAGGGCATTGACGGCGATGCCGGAGACGCAGTCCAGGTAGCTCTTGCCGTCGGCGTCGGTCAGTGTGGCGCCCTCGCCGGAGGCGAAGACCATGGGCGGGCGGCCGTAGACGCCCAGCACGTACTGCTGTTCCAGGTCAATGATCTGCTGTGTGTTCAAGACGGTTTCCCCCTTGTGGTCGGAACGATGTGGATCGAAAGGTTTGACGAAGTCAGTTGTCGCGCCGCATCAGGCTGTAGCTTTGCGCGGTCGGGCCGCCGGGGGGCTGGCCGGCCATGAAGAGGGCCAGAGGCACCACCTCCTCCGGCTGCTTGAACCACTCCGTGGCCCAGTTGGCCGGCCGCGCCCCCTGGGTGGCGGACCAGCGGGTCATGTCCGTGTCCACCGGCCCCGGTATGAGTTCGTTGACGGCGATGCCCTGGTCCACCACCTCCTGGGCAAAGACCCGGGTCAGCATCCACAGGCCGGCCTTGGAGACGCAGTAGGCCGCGGAACCGGCGGCCCCCTTGTGGCCCATGCCGGAGCCGACCACGATGACGCGTCCGTCGCCGGAGGCGCGCAGGAAGGGCGTTGCCGCCCGCAGGCAGTGGTAGGCGCCGATCAGGTTCGTGTTCAGGACCGCGGCCCACTTGGCCGGATCGCTGTCGGCCACGGTGGCCTTCTCCAGTTCGATGCCCGCATTGACGACCAGGATGTCCAGGCCGCCGAGCCGCTCCGCCAGGGATGCCATGGCGTTGTCGACCTGTGTCACTGCGGAGACATCGCAGACTTGCCGGCACGCGGTGCCGCCGCCGGCTCGGATGGCGTCTTCCACCTCGGCCAGGTGCGCCTCGTTGCGGGCTAGGCAGCCCACGGCCGCCCCTGCGGCCGCGAAGCCTTCGGCAATGGCCCGTCCGATGCCTCGGCTGGCTCCGGTGACGACCGCGCGGCGGCCGGCCAGGACGTTGTTCATGGTTGAGTTACCGTTGGACGTTGTCTGCATGCAGCACTCCTGTGCCCGTGCCCGATCGGATACCCGCCAGGTCCGTGATGACGGCCTGGAGCACCCCGTGCCCGATTGCCTCCAGGGCGCTCTGCACCTTGACGACCATGCCGTCCCGGATGTGTCCCTCCTCAATCCAGGTCCGGGCCTGTTCGGCCGTCATGGCGCGGACGGGCCGCCCGGCGATTTGCACGCCCGGCACGTTCGTGAGGAAGACCAGCCGGTTGGCCGGCAGCGCGGCGGCCACCGCCATGGCGACATGATCGGCGTTCACGTTGTAGTGGAGACCGTCCTCCGGGCACACCGAGATGGGACTGATGACCGGGATGCGGCCATCCCCCAGCAGCAGGGAGATCAGGGACAGGTCCACGCCGGTCACGTCGCCCACGCGGCCCAGATCCCCCTTGGGGCTCCGGAGCGGCGTTACCTGGACGGTGGCGCTGTCCACGCCGCTGATGCCGACCGCCGCCAGGCCGCGGTTCCCCAGCGTTCGGACCAGCCGCTTGTTCAGGGTTCCGCTCAGGACCATCTCGGCCACGGCCAGGCTTTCCTCCGTTGTGACCCGCAACCCGTCAATGAACTCGGGCTGCAGGCCGACGGCGGTCTGCCATTCGGCGATGGTCTTGCCGCCGCCGTGCACCACCACGATCGCTTCGCCGGCCTCCTGCAGGGCGGCGACCGTGTCGGCCAGTTCGGTCATGAACTCCGGGCTGTCCAGTTCGCCTCCGCCGATTTTGAGGACGACGGGGCGGACCTGGTCCTGATCCTGTGACATGGCTGCCTTGCGTTGTCGGGTTGGAAGGATCTGCGGGGCCTACAGCAGGCCGGCGGTTTCGGGGAGATCCAGGGCAATGTTCATGTTCTGCACCGCCTGTCCGCTGGCCCCCTTGATCAGATTGTCGATGCTGGAGACGATGACGAGGTCGGTGCAGTCCGGATCGTCGGGTTCGACGGCCGTCACGCTGATGGCGCAGCGGTTGGTGTGGCTGGTGTGCCGCACGGAGGCGAACGCACCGGGCGGCAGCAGCTGCACAAAGGGTTCGTCGCCCCAGCAGGCTTCCATTTGCGCGCGCACCGCGGCTTCCGTGCAACCCGACTCCAGCGACACGTGGATCGTACTGAGAATGCCTTGGCTGAGGGGTGTCAGATGGGGCACGAATGTAATGTGGCTGGGCGGAAACCGGCCTGTGGCCTCGCTCAGCACCTGTTCCATCTCCGCCAGATGGCGGTGGCGCCGGCCCACATTGTAGGGGGTTAGGTTCTCGTTGGCTTCCACGTAATGGTAGGGCAGCTTGGGGGTGCGGCCGGCACCGCTGACCCCGCTCATGCTGTCCACGATCACGCGCGGCGGCAGCCAGCCGGCGCGGGCCAGGGGCAGAAGCGCCAGGTTCACGGAGGTCGGGTAGCAACCGGGATTGGCGATCAGGGTCGCGCCCTTGATTTGTTCCCGATAGGCCTCGCACAGGCCGTAGACGGCCTTGTCGACCAGATCCGGCGCGGCGTGTTCGATGCCGTACCAGTGCGCGTAGACGTCCGTATCGGTCAGGCGGTAGTCGGCGCTCAGGTCGACCACGGTCGCACCGGCAGCGTGGAAGGCCCGGACCGGCTCCACGGACTGGGCGTGGGGCAGGGCCAGGAACACGACATCCACCTCGTCCGTCCGCCCAAGGGCGTCGGCCAGCGGAATCAGTTCAATGGGCCAGGGGCCGTGCACGACATCGCTGTAGAGGCGTCCGGCACTGTTCTCGCTGGTCAGCCAGGCGACTTCGGTATTTGGATGCCGGTCCAGCAGCCGGACCAGTTCCAGGCCCGTGTAGCCGGTGGCGCCGGCAATTCCCACTTTGATCATTGGTTCACTTCCATTGGGCACAAAAAAAGCTCTCCGCCCGGAGAGCTTGACTGCCATTGGAGTAATGCGCGTCAGGTCCGTCCAGACAGAGTCCGGGTGCTAGAAGCCTGACCTCCTCCTCGATTCGGGCAAGGGCGCGCGACGGGTGTTCATGGTGTCAGGATAGCACAACAGTTCCGTGGCGATCAACGGCCTTTGCGCTCCTCGTAGCGGCGGATGCCGTTGGCGATGGTTCCGGGCAGGTCGTTGGTCATGCCCCTGAGGGCCTCCACAATCTGCGTTGCGGTCAAGCCGGCGCCAAAGGCGCGGTCCAGGCTGCGCTGGTTGATTTGGTACCGATAGACCTGGTCCGTACGCACCCAGTTGGCGAAGCGCTCGACCCGGAACCGGGCGTGCAGATCCATGGCCACCGGCACCTCCACGCGGAAGTCCGGATGGACGGTTGCCCGGGGACGGGCCGACACCGGCAGCAGTTCCAGGTCCCGGCCGAGCCAGACGGCACCCTCGCGGGTCAACGTCAGGATGGGCGGTCCGCCGCGATTGTCCGCCAGACGGACGGCATCCAGCCATAGCAGGGGGCCTTCCAACAGGAACCGGGCCAGTTCGCCCTCCACCAGGCGCCAATTGTCGAAGCCGCCCACGAAGGCCTCTTTCTCTCTGTGCCAGACGTACCAGCTGTCGTAGTCGCCGGTGGTGCGCTGAAAGTCCGGGTTGAACCGGTGGACGGCCTCCACCACGTCCGGTAGCCGGAACCACTGGGTCAGGGGCAGGGTGGCCAGGGCCTGTCCAAAGTTGCCGCGCGTGCCGGTGGCATGGGCGGGGGCGCCCCACCGTTCCAGGTTGCGGCAGTCGAGGATGGGCACGTGCCGGAGGTCGCTCCAGGTGTCGGACCGAAACCACGCGTCCCACAGGGCCCGGCGCTGCGCGGCTCGATCGAGCATCAGAAACCGGTGGACGTTGTTGCCGTGCAGGGTGCGGATGGCCTGGCCGACTTCGGTGCGCCCGTCCTCGACCAGTCCCATCTCGGCGGCCAGGTGGCAGAGGAATTCCAGGCGCACGGCCAGGAGATCCGTGTCCGGCATGACCAGCAGGCGCTCCTTGAGCTGTTCGGTGTCCTCGGGCCGCGGCGCACCGTCCCGCAGGCGCCAGGCGTTCTGGTAGAGGACGGCCAGGTAGGAGAGGAGGTCCGACAGCAGGTAGTCCGTGGTGTCGAGGATCTGTTCGGTGGCCGGGGGACGGGCCGGTTCAATGTCCAGGCCCTTTTCGTCTTCATCGCCTTCCGGTTCGGGGATCAGCGGCAGGATGTCGGTCGGGATGTAGATCTTGGAGGCGGCCTCGCGCCCGGAACCGCTGAAGTAGCGGCCGATCAGGGCGTGGAAGTAGAGTACCTCGCTGACCGAGGACGGGTGCAGCCAGGCCTCGCTTTCCGTCAGGTTGGCATCCCCCGGAATCTGGAGGGGGCCGTGGTTGCGCACAAACTGGTATTCCAGGATTTCACCGTTGGCTCCCTTTAGCTGTTGCAGGGCCGCGATAGTGCCGGGGTATTCCTCCGCCAGCTCCTCCAGCACATTGGCGACCGATGCCGGGCTGGTGATGGAATCGGCGAGAATGGGGGCGGCTTGGCCGACCGGGATGCCGGGGTCCAGATCGGTACTTCGCAATTCTGCGATAATCTCGATCAGTTTCGGTGTATGCTCCCGGAGCATCTGCGCCGTGGTGGGCATGTGCGTACGGTCTTGGTTGGAGAAAGGAGTTCAGCCGGTTTCAGTTATTGGGCACACGGTTATGTCACGCATTCCCCTGAACTTCCTGCCTGGAATCTTACGCAATATCGGCATCGCTTGGAGACTCATGCAGAATCCGGCGGTGTCGCCCTGGGTCAAGCTGCTTCTGCCCCTGCTGGCGGTCGTATATTACTTCTCCCCGGTGGATTTGCTGCCGGGCCTGCCCTTCGACGACTTGTTCGTGGTCCTGTTCGTGTTTCCGAAGCTGATGATCCATTTCGCTCCGGACGACGCGGTGGAGGCGGCAGCCCACGGATACACCCAGTCGCCGCCGTCCGAGGAAGAGGACGACCAGACCATCGACGTGCCCTGGCGTTCGGTTTCGTGACGGGGCATCGTCCCCGTCGGTTCCTGCGCCGTCCACCGGAAGCGGCTTCCTCTCGTCCCGGCATGCGGAACCGGACGATGCGTGTCCCCCGTTTGCCCGGATGCCGCCCCGGTAGCCAAGTCCCTGCTCCTGCCAAGTGTCCATGACCGGCCGGCCGGGTCCCGCCGGCGCGTTTCCGGTCCTGGTGTTGGGTGTCGGCACCATCGGCTCGGGCTGGGGCGCCTGGTTCAGCCACCGGGGACTGCCTGTGTGCCTGGTCGACTCCGGCCGGGAACCGGCGGTCATGCAGGAAGCAGTGGCGATCAAGCTGGGACAACTGCGGCAGAGCGACATGCCCGGCGCGGAGGCGGCCGGAGACGTGACGGTTGCGAAGTCGCTGCGCGCGTTGCCGGAGGGTGTCGGGTTCGTCCAGGAGAACGCAACTGAGTCGCTGGATGCCAAACAGGCGATTCTGCAGGAATTGGAGGCGTCTCTCCCGTCATGGACGGTGATTGCCTCCAGCACAACCTCGCTCAAGGCCTCGGATATTCAGGCCGGATGTCGGCATCCCGAACGCGTGCTGGTCGGGCATCCTTTTAACCCTCCCCACCTGCTGCCGCTGGTGGAGGTGGTGGCTGGACACCAGACCGACGATGCCGCGGTTGACTGGACCATGGCCTTCTATCGTGCGGTCGGCAAGTTCCCGGTGCGTGTCCGCAAGGAGGTGACCGGGCATGTGGCCAACCGCCTGACATCGGCTCTGTTTCGGGAAGCCGTGCATCTGTTGGCGGAAGGCGTTGCCACGGCTGCCGAGTTGGATGATGTGCTGACCCATGGCCCCGGCCTGCGCTGGGCCTTGCAGGGGCCGTGGCTGACGTACCACCTGGGAGGAGGTGTGGGCGGCATTGCGGCCTATCTTGAGCACTTGGGCGACACGCATCCCGCGCGCTGGGCCGAACTGGGTGAGCCAGAACTAAACAACAACGTGCGCCGGATGATCGTGGACCAGGTGCTGGCGGCCTACGGGGACTGTCCGGTGCAGGTGTGGGCCGGCGAACGGGATCATCAACTGGAGGCCCTGCTGGCCCTCAAGCGAAAGACCGACCTACCAAGCTGACATCCGGGTACCTTGGCCCTTGCAGCCATTCGGGTTCCACGGCTGAGTCTGTTGGGGGTGTCCTGAATAAACTCTTTGAAGAAACATTCAAATTTGCTGCAATTAATCATTCGCCGCCTATTCGTCGACTTGACTACCTGGTATCTTTTGGTACCACTGAACGACAGTCGTGTGATGGTGTGCGGTACTCATCGAATCTTCAGTGGGGTAGAACCGCGACGGTGCCGTATCCCGGGTATGGGAGTGTGCAGCACAGAGTAGTGGGGTGAGCCATGGACCGTCGAGATGTGTTACTGCTGATGATGGCACCGGCAGGGCAGGATGCCCATACGCCGGTACAGGTTCAGAAGCTGGCATTCCTAATAGAGGAGACGATTGGCGACAAGATTGACGGTACCGGCTTCGACTTCATCCCTTGGCACTATGGACCGTTCGACAAGCGCGTGTATGCGACCTTGGAGGTACTCGAAGCCGACGGACTGGTTGCGATTGAGGAAGGGGGCTTCAGGGTGCGGGAGTTTTGCCTCACTCCCCAAGGGGTTGAAGCCGGGGAGAAGGTCCGCGGCGAGTTGGATCCTCGGCTTGGTGACTACGTCAAAACTCTGTCGGCATGGGTCCACCGACAATCGTTTGCATCCCTCGTCAACGCGATCTACGAACGGTTCCCGGAGATGCGAGTAAGGAGCATGTTCAACGCGTTTGAGGAAGATGTCCGTTGACGCTGATTGTTGGCCTTGCAGAGGAACGGTCCTGGGAGCATGTGATCCCGATGCATGGTGCCTGGATGCAAGGCCCGTTGCGCACCGTGGTCCCGAGGGGTGGGCTTGCTGTCGCGTCAAGAGGGTGTTGACAGCATACGCTCATTGCCCTTCCTTGTGCTGGTGCAGGTCCGGAAACAGCTTGATGACAAGGTCGGCTCCTTGCCGGCTGCCGAATTCCATGGCTGTGCGGTAGGCCCGGGCATAGTCCTTGCGGGCTCCTTTCCGATTGCCGGCCTTCTCCTTGGCCAGCCCCCGGTAGCATCTGGCTTCCACATGGTCCGGGTCCTGCGACAGGACCCGGTTCAGATCCAGTATCGCGCGTTTGTATCGGCCCATGGCAATGTGGACGCGGCCCCGTATGTACCAGCCATACGGATCCTCGTTGTCGATGGCCAAGATCGCCTTGGCGCTGTCCAGGGCTTCGGGGAACCGTTCGAGCTCGAGTAGGGCAAGGCCGCGCCCGGCGTGTGCCAGGTCGAAATTCGGCTCCAGTGCCAGGGTACGGTCGTAGTCCTCGAGCGCCCGGTCAAAATCCTCGACTTGATGTCGAAGCGTCCCCCGTTGCACATAGGCCGCAGGGCTGTCCGGGTCAATTCGGATGGCCGCATCGAAGTCCGCGGCGGCATCGTCGTATCTTGCGAGGTCGGCTCTGACGCTCGCGCGCAACAGCAACAACGGAGCCTGGCCGGGATCTTGGTTGATACCGCGGCTTGCTTCGGCTTCCGCTTCGTCATGCTGGTTGAGCATCCAATGACAAGTGACTTTGTTGAGCCGCGCGTCCATATGGCTTGGAGCCAGGTGCAGGGCTTTCGTCAGGTCGTCAAGGGCTTCCTGCCACTGGAACCGGGCGGACCGGATCTCGGCCCGCAAACGATAGGCCTCGGCGTGGGCAGGGTCAATGTCAAGTGCCACCTGCAAGAGGTCCAGGGCGAAAGGATCAAAACCGGAGCGCATCATGGCCCCACTGCGCAGCACCAAGCCGTCCACGTACCGGGGATTGATGTCCAAGGCCTGGTCAATGGAGACCTCGAACGGTTCGGTGCTGTCCTCGTTGTCCTCGTGGAGGCCCTGTATGGCATTCGCCACCAGTGCAGGCACATAGTCGGGTTTCAGGGCCAAGGCCTTGTTGACATCGGCCATGCCGTCACCGGGACCGGTCTCCGTGTAGCTGACCATGGCCCGGACCACATAGGCGGGCACGTAACCGGGGTCCAGGTCCAGGGCGCGACGCAGCCACTCGCGAACCTTGGACGGCTCCTCCAGGTACATCCATGTCGAGGCGGCGAACGTGCAGCCGAACGCGGATGCCTGGGAACGGGTGAACTGCTTCAGGATTTCGCCTACGAACTCCTTGTTGGAGCAGGAACGGTTCCGGCGACTGTCGAGGCCGACGGCTTCGAATCGCACCGGACCGGATTTCGGGTCTGCCGACTCCCACGGCAGGTGCCGTGGGTTTTGCCACCCGTCCACCCCATCGCGGATCCGGTCCCGCAGGATCCAGAGCCTTTCGACCCACCTCCCGGCATGGAAGGGATCGAGGATGCTCAACTCGGCCTCGGGGCCGGGTCTGACTTCGAGTTGGACCGCGGAACCGGAGGATGCGGCGTCGGATGGACGGAACAGGTTGCTCAGGTGTTGGAGCGGAGCACGGTTTGTCATGGGTGTGGAATGTTGCAAAGGTGGGGTGTCGAGCATCGTTTGGCAGTACGGTTGTCGTCAACTTGCCGTTGGCTGCCCCGAGGCGGCGCGCATCCGGCACAGCCTGCCGACCGGCTCCCCGTTTTCAACGGAGCCTGGATGCAAGGCTGATAGTGCACCATGGTCCGAGTGGGCGGCTTGCCGCCACTGCACGAGGCCGTCGGCACCGTCCGATCATCGTCGTGCCCGGTGCTGTTTCAGGTCCGGGAACAGCCTGACTGCAAGCGCAGCCCCATGCTCGTTGCCGTACTCAACGGCTTTGCGGTAGGCGCGGGCGTAGTCCTTGCGGGCACCTTTCCGATTGCCGGTCTTCTCTCGGGCCAGGCCCCTGTAGCATCTTGCTTCCACATCGTGCGGATCCTCCCGCAGGACCCGGTTCAGATCCGGCATCGCGCGTTTGTACTGCCCCATTTCGACGTGACTGCGGCCCCGTATGTACAAACCGTCCAGGTCCTTGCCGTCGATCGCCAAGGCGGCATTCGCGCACACCAGGGCTTCGGCGAACCGTTCGACCTTAAGGAGGGCCAGGCCGCGGTGGATCAGCGCCGTCAGGTAGTCCGGTTTGATCGCCAGGGCGCGGGCGAAGTCGTCGAGGGCGCGGGCATAATCCTCGATTCCATACCAAAGTTGCCCCCGTCGGAAGTAGCCCTCCGCAGCTTCGGGGTCCATGCGGATGACGGCGTTCAGATCCTCGACCGCGTCATCATACCGTTCATCCGACATCCTGATGTCCGCGCGCGTCAGCAGAAATCCGGGACTGTCGGGATGGGCATCCACGAGATGGCTGGCCTCGGAGTCTGCTTCGTCACCCTGTTCGAGAAACAAGTGGGCGGCGATTTTGGCCAATCGTGCCGACACGTCGCCTGGAGCCAGTTGCAGCAGTGCATGCAGGTCGTCTGTGGCTTTCTGCCACTCCATCCGTCCGACCCACCAATCGGCTCGAGACCGATAGGCCTCAATGCTGGCGGGATCGATTTCGAGTGCCCGGTTCAGGTAGTCCAGGGCGACTTCCTCATCCCCGAACCCCTCCATGGCGCCACTGGCGATCACGAATGTGTCCGCATAGTTGGGGTTGAGTTGAAGTGCCTTGTCCAGGGCATCCAGGGGTGATTGGATATCGTCGTCGTTGGGGCCGAACATGACGCGCGCGATCAGCGCCGGCACGTATTCCGGATCCAGTTCCAAGGCCCGATTGACGTCGGCGATGCGTGCCCGAGGGGCGTCTTCCGTGAAGCCGACCACGGCACGGACCACATAGGCCGGCACATAGCCGGGGTCCATGGTCAGGGCCCGGCGCAGCATGGCGCAGGCCCTGGTTCGTTCACCCAGGTACTGCCAGGCGGACGCGGCGAACGTGTATCCGAAGGCGGACTCCCGGGAACCGATGAACTGCCTCAGGATGCCGCTCACGAATCCCTCCCTGGACCGGGAGCGGTTCCAAGGGCTGTCGAGGCCGACGGCCTCGAATCGCACCGAATCGGATTCCGGATCTTCGGTTTCCCACGGCAAGTGCGGCGTGTTTTGCCACTCGTCGGCCGGGTCCAGGATGCGGTCCCGCATAATCCAGATCCTTTCCACCCACCGCCCGGCACCGAAGGGATCGGTGATGCTCATCGCGGATTCGGGGCCGGGTCTGATTTCGAGTTGGACTGGAGAATCGGGGCTCATGGTGCTGGAGGTATGGGCAAGAGGGAGAGGTTGCCTGGGCGGATTCGGCAGGTCTTGAGTCTAGTAGTGCAACGAAGCTTCATAGTGCCGGAACAGGCACTCGCAGTACCGCC
>CAZMKQ010000091.1:0-20597 GCA_964566955.1 uncultured Caldilineaceae bacterium
CCTCGCGGTGCTGCTGCTCGACCCCCCGGAGTTGGTTGCGCCGTTGGCCCTTGACCTTGCGGGCATCGCTCTCCGCGGCCAGCAGGTCGCCCAGGCCTTCGCCGTGCCGTTCGCCTGCGCTGTCGGCATAGGCTTCGGTGTAACCCTTGTCCACACCAAGTTCGCCATCCCCGCAGGGCTTCGTGCTGCATACGGCGGTCTCGTCGATGGCGTAGTGGATCGCCACCTGGCCGTCGTCCTGCAGAATGAGCCGCAGGGTCCCGGTGGGCAGATGCGTGCCCCGCAGCGGGATGGCAATGCGCCGGCCGCGTTCCAGGCCCTGCAGATGGACCCAGGCCCGACCATGCCAGACCTTGGCGGTGTAGGAACCGGTGTCGGCCACGATCTGGTTGGTCACGCGTGAGGTGCCGCCCTGCCACTGCTTGCGCATTTGGCGGTGCAGGAAGGCATCCTCATCCCAGCGGTTGCGTTTCAACAGCGAGTAGAGGCGCTGCCGCTCTTCGGGGTTGCCCCGGGTCCTGTGCCGGATGGCCTTCTTGACCGGCACCTTGGCCGCGTCCCGCGCGGCCGCGATGTCGCCCAGGGCATCGGACAACGCGGCTTTGCCCAATCGGGCCGGCAGCCCGTGCCAGGCATAGCCCTCCGCCATCCAGGCGTTGCGGATCGCGTACGCGGACTGTGGCGCCGTGGACAGGCCGCTGCAGCGTTGCCAGGCATCGGCACGGACGCGTCCGCACAAGGCGGCGATCCGCGTCAACCGATCGAACTTGGCCTTGTGCAACCCCTGGCTGTGCAGGATGCGCGTGACCTTGGGGTTACCGGCCATCGCCGGCGGCTTCCCGGATTGTGCGCTGGTACGCACGCAATCCGTGCAGGCGGCCGGAGAACGCCTGCACGATGGCCATCAGGTCCTCCACCATCTCCGCCTGCGGGGACAGGCTTGCCTGGTTGACCACCGTGAGGGTGCCGCCGTGCCGTTGGGCAAAGTGCTCGCACCAGTCGAAGCCGAAGCGGGTGAGCCGGTCCCTGTGGGCGATGAGCAGGTGGGCGATGTCCCGGTGCTCAATGCGCGCCATCAGGGCCAGGAACACCGGGCGCTGGAAGTCGAGGCCGCCGCCGATCTCCGTCAGCCATTCGTCCACGGCCACGCCGGCCCCCAGGCCGTGGCTTTCCATGGCCGCCACCTGGCGGCGCAGATCCGCCTGCCGGCCGCGGCCGGACACGCGGCAGTAGACGACGGCCAGCCCCTGCGGGGCTGCGTCGCCGGTCCCCGGGAACCGCGCGACATCGGCCTCCGTGTAGTACCGCTGGCCCGTGATCGTGCGGTGGGCGGGAAACACGCCGCTCCGGTCCAGCTTCCGCAGCTGGGTGGCGGTGCGGCCCACGCGGGCCCCGAATTGCGAGATGCGGAAGGGTCCGTTCCTGTTCATTGGTTGCAGTATACCTACATCAAGTTGCAGAAAACCGGGGGCTTATCCGTGTCTCCGAAACTCCTTTGCCCACCGATCTCACGTCTCCAGGATTGCCTAAGGACAGCCGCCGGATTCGTACATCGATGCGGTCGATGCGGACCCTCGCCTGTCTGTCCCTAAGTCTCCTGCACCATCGGAGCATAGACCTCTGTCTGCCGAATTTCGACCATGACCTATTGTATCTTATAGGATATCAAGCCACACGGAAAATATGCCGCTATGGTGACGTCTTACACGGATCGCAGCAATGTGTCCGTCTACACGTCGCAGTCTGGCAGACCAATCTGGGCATGGTCTTCGAATTCCCATGGGACAGGGCCAGCTTCAGGTTCCAAGAACGCCCACTGAAACCGGTACCAGCATTCAGATCGAAACCGCGGTCGACACGGACGCGGCCTTGACCTCCTCCGCCGTCACCTCGCGTTCCAGGCGGGAGGACAGGTAGATCCCCTCGGAAATCAGCATGCAGTTGAGCGCGATGTCCGCGGTCGGCAACAGGTCCACGCGGCCCTGCAGGCCGGCGATCCAGTGGGACTGGGGATCGGCGTACACATCCCCGACCTGGTGCACAAACCGCTGCCGGAAGGCCTCGATCTGAAGATCCGGCATGCTGTCCACGGCCAGGTCGCCGTGGCTGTGGTACCAGCCGAAGGGTTCGAGCCGCACGCCGCCCCGGTCGCCCAACAGGTAGGCGCCCTCCAGCCCATCCAGGTGCATGGCCCAGGCCTCCGTGATCTCCAGGGTGGCACCCTCGGCAAAGCGGACCATACCCACGGCCAGTTCCTCGACGTCGTAGCCGCTTTCCTGCCGTCGCCGCTCGTCCATGGGCAGCTTCTGGTAGGTCTGGCCGGCGATGCGCAGCGGATCCGGATTGTCCATGAGGTACAGCAGCCGGCAGATGTGGTAGACCCCCATGTCGTAGAGCGCGCCCCCGCCGGAGTTGCGCTTCTGCACGAAGGTGGGCGATCCGTAGCCGTCCACGTAGGGCCGGCCCATGCGTCGGAAGCCGGTGGACCGGCCATGGTAGACGGTACCCAGCTGTCCCTCGTCCAGAAGCCGGCGGGCGGCCTTGGTCTCCGCCGTGAAGTAGAGCCGGTTCTGAATGCCCAGTTCAAGACCCAGGTCGCGGGCGGCCGTACGCATGGTGTTGGCGTCCGTCCAACTGCCGGCCATCGGCTTCTCGCAGAAGACGTGCTTGCCGGCCTCGAGTGCCGCCACGGTGGCCGGCATGTGGAAATTGTTGTGCAGGCAAACGTCCACCGCGGCAATGTCGTCGCGGGCCAGCAGGTCCCGGAAGGAGGTGTACCGGTACGGCACCCCGTACTGGTCAGCCACCCGTTCCAGTTCGCCCTCGGCAATGTCGGCCAGGGCCACCAGCTCCACGTTGTCGTTGCCGGCATGGTGCGCGATGTGCTGCTTCCCGATTTGGCCGCAGCCAATCACCCCCACGCGCACCCGTTCGGCGGTTCCGTTGCCCATGTAGTGCTCCTTGCGGTCCCATGCCGCGCTGCAGGTCTGCCGAAACCGATTATGCCCCCGTGTTGCCCTCCGTCCGCAAACGCGGCACAGGATGCCGGAAGCCCGGTCCAGGCTCCGAATCTGCCCATGTCGGGACGTTCCCTCCCCGTGCTACGATCCATTCCCCTTGAACAAGACATACCGACGAGGTGACGTCCATGTCTCCTGTTACACGATGGCCACAACTGCGATTGCTGTTGGCAATGTTGGCGTTGTGCCTGGTCCTGGCCGCCTGCGGCGGCGGGCCGGATGCCGCCTCCGAGGAGGAGGCAGACGCCGCCCCGGCGGCGGAAGCCCCGGCGGCCGCGGACGATGCCATGGCCATGGGCCAATTCGTTGATGATCCCCACTCGGGCCGCGACTTCAATCTGGCGGACTACGAAGCTGAATACGGCGTTACGCTGACCGAGTTCAACGAAGCCCCGATGCTGGCCGAGATGGTGGCTGCCGGCGAACTGCCCCCCGTGGAGGAACGCCTGCCGAACAACCCGGTCGTGCAGATTCCTCTTGAGGAGATCGGCACCTACGGCGGCAACCTGCACTGGGTCGAGTACACGATCGACTACGACCACTATATTCGCCACCTCAACGAGACCAACCTGGTGCAGTTGCGCCCCGCCGTGGGCGTGGCCCGCTACAAGTGGATGGGCGGCGAGATCACGCCCGGGGTCTACGAAGCCTGGAGCAAGAACGACGACAGCACGGTCTTCGAGTTCACGCTGCGGGACGGACTGAAGTGGTCCGACGGCGAGGCGGTCACGTCCGAGGACATTCGCTTCTACATCGAGGATGTCCTCCTCAATACGGACGTCACACCGAACGCGCCCTCCTGGCTCAACTATCGAGGCCAGCCAACGGTCTTCGAGGTGATCGACGAGCGGTCCGTGCGCTTCACCTTCGCGGAGCCCAACGGCTTCTACCTGCCCCAGATGGTGAACTGGGCCTGGTCCTCGCATCTGCGCCCCGCCCACTACTTCAAGGAATACCACACGGGCTACACCGACATCGCGGACCTGATGCCGCTGATGGAGAAGGACGAGTACGTGGAAGCGGAGGACTGGGGCCGCTGGTTCGCCGGCATCCAGACCAACATCACGGGCGGTTCCTACTCGCGGCGCACGCCCGACTTCCGCAACACCCCGGTGCTGCAGCCCTACGTCTGGGAAAGCGAACCCCAGCAGGGCGAGTTCATCATGTCGCGCAACGCCTACTTCTACAAGGTCGATCCGGACGGCAACCAGCTGCCCTACATCGACACCATCTCCCGCGCGCTGGTGACGGACCTCGAGGTCGAGAACCTCAAGATCATTGCGGGCGAGACCGACATCCAGGGGCAGTTCATCCGCCTCTCCGACTACCCCATGTTCTCGCAGAACCAGGATGCCGGCAACTACCACCTGATGGCGCTGCCGGCCTGGCAGGACCAGCTCCTGATCTTCCCCTTCAACTTCGACCCGGCCGACCCCGTGCTGGGCGAGATCATCCGTGACAAGCGCTTCCGGCAGGCCCTGTCGCTGGCCGTCGACCGCGATGAGGTCAAGAAGTCCATCTTCCTCGACTTCGGCGTGCCCAGCGCCTTCGCCCCGGTGGCGGGGAGCCCCTGGTACAAGGACGAGTTCCGCGACGCCTATGCGGAATACGACGTGGACGCGGCCAACGCGCTGCTGGACGAGATGGGCCTCGAATGGGACGAGAACGGCGAGTTCCGGCTGCGGCCCGACGGCGAGCGGTTGATCCTGCCCATCGACTACTACGACGTGACTCCGCCGGCGACGCCGGGCGGCGAACTAATCCGCGAGTTCTGGGTGGAGATCGGCGTGGACGCCAAGGTGGAACAGGTCAACGGCCAGTTCTACTGGCAGAAGCGCGGCGCCAACGAGACGGTGGGCACCATCTGGTGGGCCAACGGCCTGTCGCCCGCCGATGCCGTCTTCGTGAGCAGCTTCCTCATGACCCCATCCTGGTGGACCTGGTACAACGCCCAAGGTGCCGACGGCACCGAGCCGCAGATCCCCGAGGCGGTCGAGCTGGTCGAGCTTTTCTGGGAACTGCAAACTGCCACTACGGACGAGGAGCAGGTGCGACTCGGTATCGAGATCTTTGAGAACCACAGGGAAAACGTCTGGAACATCGGTACGGTGGCCAGCGCGCCCCAGCCCTTCGTCTACAACCAGGGCCTGGGCAACATCTCCGTCGCGGAGGAGCGCGGCTACTACCACATCTCCCTTATGGAGCTGTCCGAGCAGTTTTACTGGAAGTAGGTCCGCCACGCGGACCCTGAACCCGGCCGGGGGCGCGGCGCGCCCCCGGCCCCTGAATGCCCAAGGGGGCCGACCCCGTGCTCGCCTACTCGCTGCAGCGTTTCCTGTACATGATCCTGCTGCTGTTGCTGCTGAGCGTGACCACCTTCGTGATCATCCAGCTGCCCCCCGGCGACTACCTGACCACCTACATCACCCGCCTCGAGGCGAGCGGCGAAAAGGTGGACCAGTCCGAAATCGAATCGCTCAAGCGCCAGTACGGCCTGGACCGACCGATGTACGTCCAGTTCCTGCGCTGGTTCACGGGCATATTCCAGGGCCGCTTCGGCACCTCGCTGCAGTGGAACCGGCCGGTCATTGAAATCATCGGGGACCGCATGGCGTTGACCCTCGTGGTCAACCTGGCCTCCCTGGTCCTTGTCTATGTCCTATCCATTGCGGTGGGGGTCTATTCCGCCACCCGCCAGTATTCGGTCGGGGACTACGCGGCCACCGCCGTGGGCTTCGTGGGACTGGCGACGCCGCCCTTCCTGCTGGCCCTGCTGGTCATGGTCTTCTTCCACACCCAGTTCGACATGAGCGTGGGCGGCCTCTTCTCCAAGGAGTATGCCCACCAGCCTTGGAGCTGGCTCAAGGTGTGGGACATGATCAAGCATCTGCCGGTGCCGATCATCGTGATCGCGATCGGGTCGACGGCCGGCCTGATCCGCGTGATGCGCGGCGTGCTGCTGGACGAACTGGGCAAGCAGTACGTGATCACGGCCCGCACCAAGGGCCTGACCCGGCGCAAGGTGCTCTTCAAGTACCCGGTGCGGGTCGCCATCAACCCGATGGTGAGCACCATTGGCTGGGTGCTGCCGGGCCTGGTGTCGGGCGGCGCCATCGTCGCCATTGTGCTCAGCCTGCCGACCGTCGGCCCCCTGCTCTACCGGGCCCTGCTCAGCGAGGACATGTACCTGGCGGGCACGCTGGTCATGTTCCTGGGCATCCTGACCATCGTCGGCACCTTCATCTCCGATCTGCTGCTGATGGTGGTGGATCCCCGAATTCGACTGGACCGCTGACGCGGCACAGGTCCGATGACATGACCGCCTCCACCGTGGCCCAGGCGGCGTCCCGCCGGGAGACAACCGCCCAGGAGCGCTTCTTCATGGCCTCCCAGGCCCAGCTGATGTGGCGCAAGTTTGTGCGCCACCGGCTGGCCATCGTGGGCGGCTGCATCCTGCTGGTGATGTATGTCAGCGCCATGGTCTGCGAGTTCGTCGCACCCTACGACCTGCACCGGCGCAATTCCGACTTCATCTACGCGCCCCCCCAACTCCTGAGGTTCATGCATCCGGAGGACGGCTTTACGCTGCGTCCCTTCGTCTACGGGTACACGCAGGAGCGGAATCCGGAGACGTTCGCCCTGGAATTCGCGGTGGACCGGGAACAGATCTTTCCCCTCCGCTTCCTCAATCGCGGGGACGAAGTGAAGTTCTGGGGTCTGTTCACGACGGACCGCCACCTGCTGGGCGTGGAGGAACCGGGCTACGTTTTCCTCCTGGGCACCGACAAACTGGGGCGTGACATCTTCTCGCGCATCTTCTACGGAGCCCGCATCTCGCTCACGGTCGGCTTGGTTGGTGTTGCCATCAGTTTCTGCCTTGGCTGCCTCTTTGGTGGTCTTTCCGGGTATTTTGGGGGCGTTTCCGACACGATCATCCAGCGCCTTGTGGAGTTCCTGTTGGTCATACCAACAATTCCGTTGTGGATGGCGCTGGCGGCGGCCATCCCCCGCGAAATGCCCCAATTGCAGGTCTACTTTTTGGTTACGATCATTATTTCACTGGTGGCCTGGAGCGGACTGGCACGCGTAGTGCGGGGGAAGATCATCAGCCTGCGCGAGGAGGACTACGTGCTGGCGGCCCGCATCGCGGGCGAGACGGACATGAAGATCATCCGCACCCACATGCTGCCCGGATTCATGAGCTACCTGATCGTGAACATGACCCTGGCCATCCCGGGCATGGTCCTGGCCGAAACCGCACTCAGTTTCCTGAATTTGGGCATTCGTCCACCGCTGGTCAGCTGGGGCACGCTGCTCACGGAAGCCCAGCAGGTCCAGGTCGTGATCTCCTACCCTTGGCTACTCTATCCCGGTCTGGTCCTTGTCATCACACTCGTCGCCTTCAACTTTCTCGGCGATGGCCTGCGCGATGCCGCGGACCCCTACAAATGAACCGGCGAGGGGGCGGACCGTGAACGACATTGCACTGGAACTCCGGAACGTCGAGACCCACTTCTTCCTGCGCGAAGGGATCCTGAAGGCGCTCAACGGCGTCTCCTTCACGATCACGCGCCACAGCACGGTCGGCGTGATCGGGGAGAGCGGCTGCGGCAAGAGCGTGACGACGCAGTCCATCCTGCGCATCGTGCCCTCGCCCGGCCGCACCGTGAACGGCTCCATCACCTTCAATCCCGTCGAAGGCGAGGCGGTCGAACTGCTGGAACTGCCGCCGGACGGACCGGGGATCCGGGCGATCCGGGGACGCGAGATCTCCATGATCTTCCAGGAACCGATGGCCAGCCTGTCGCCCGTGCACACGATCGGCGACCAGATCAGCGAGATGATCCTGCTGCACCGCACGCAGGATCGGCAGGAGGCTCACGAGATCACGGTCGACATGCTGCGCAAGGTCGGGATTTCCAACGCCCCGCAGCGCTTCGACGAGTACCCCCACCAGCTGTCGGGCGGCATGCGCCAGCGCGCCATGATCGCAATGGCCCTCTCCTGCAACCCGTCCCTGCTGATCGCCGACGAACCGACGACGGCCCTGGACGTAACGGTGCAGGCCCAGATCCTGGACCTGATGCAGCAGATGCAGTCCGAGATCGGCATGTCGATGCTCTACATCACCCACGACCTGGCCGTGATCTCCGACATCGCCGACGAAGTGGTGGTCATGTATCTGGGCATGGTCGTGGAACAAACCGATGTCCGCTCCCTGTTCAAGGAGCCCCTGCACCCCTACACGCGCCTGCTCCTGAAGTCGATCCCGCGCGTGGGCCGCAAGGTGCGGCAGCGGCTGGATGCCATCGAGGGCTCGGTGCCCATTCCGCTCGACCTGCCAACCCAGTGTCCCTTCGCCGACCGCTGTCCGGACGTGATACCGGATGTCTGCAACACGGCAATTCCACCGCTCTACGAACCCCGTCCCGGCCACCGGGTACGGTGCTTCCTCTATGAAGACCAGGATGCGATTACATGAATCCACCTGACCGGAAACCGATGCTCCAGGTGGAGGGGATCAAGAAGTACTTCCCCATCGAGAAGGGCCTTTTTCGTCGCGTCGTGGGGCATGTCAAGGCGGTCGACGACGTGGCCCTGGAGGTTCGGCAGGGCGAGACGCTGGGCCTGGTGGGGGAATCCGGCTGCGGCAAGACGACGCTGGGTCGTTGCATTGTCCGGGCCATCGAGCCCACCGAGGGCCGTATCCTGCTGCGCCTGGACGGCGACCGCATGACGGATCTGCTGCAGCTGGGCAAGCAGGATCTGCGCGCCCAGCGGCGGCACATGCAGATGATCTTCCAGGATCCCTACTCCTCGCTGGATCCCCGCAAGACCATCCTGGACATCGTCGCCCAGCCGCTGCGCGCCAACCGCATGGGCTCCCCGTCCGAGATTGAGGACCGCGTGCGGGACCTGGTGGAGCTGGTGGGCCTCAACGTCGAGTCGCTGATCCGGTATCCCCACGCCTTCTCCGGCGGCCAGCGGCAGCGGATCGGCATCGCGCGGGCCCTGGCCACCAACCCGCGCATCGTGATCGCCGACGAACCGGTCTCCGCCCTGGACGTATCGGTGCAGGCGCAGATCCTGAACCTGCTCCAGGACCTGCAGGCGGAGTTCGACCTCACGATGCTGTTCATCGCGCACGACCTGAGCGTGGTGGAGCACGTCTCGGACCGGGTGGCCGTCATGTACGTGGGCAAGATTGTGGAGACGGCGGAGACCGAGGAACTCTACCTGCATCCGCTTCATCCCTATACCGAGGCCCTGCTCTCCGCCGTCTCGGTCCCCGACCCGGACATCGGCCAGGACCACATGATCCTGCCCGGCGAGGCGGCCAACCCCGCCGACCTGCCGTCCGGCTGCTATTTCCATCCGCGCTGCCGGTATGCCGAGGACCGGTGCCGGACCGAAACACCGGCCTGGACCGAGGCCCGGCCCGGCCACTTTGCGCGGTGCCACTTCGCCGGCGAACTGGAACTGACCGGCGTGGACGCCTAGCCGGCGAAACCCGTGGCGCTCTTCGTTCTCGGCTTCCTGATCTTCATCGTCGTCTTCACGCTGGCCGCGGTCCACGGCACGCGCCTGGCGGGCCGGGTCATGGGGGCGCGCGTCAACGCCCTGCACCACGCGATCGAAACCATCCTGGAGACGGAGCAAATTCCGGAAGCCTGGCTCGATTCCCACCCCACCGCCGACCACCGATGGACCCAGAAGCAGCAACGCCGGGCATTGCGGCGTCTGCGCAAGGTCCGGGCCTATATCGAACGCACTCCCAGCATCTCCGATGTTGAATCCCGGGAGTACATCCTATCGGAACTGGACCGCATCCGCGACCAGTGGCGGGCAGGAGAGTTGTTCCCGCCGCCAGGGCCGGGCACCGAGGCACCACCGGTCCCAACCGACCCGGCACCTGCCAGCCGCATCTGATCTCCATACCCCCTCCCCGGCCTGCCGACCGGCCGCCTTCGGCACAACCCGTATCGTTCAAGGAACCCGCCACGCCATGTCCGATCCCCGAGCCCACAACGTTGTCTGGCATTCTCCCAGCCATGATGCCCAAGGGTCCGTACCCCTGGGCAACGGCGAAATCGGCCTCAACGCCTGGGTTTCGCTGCAAGGGGAGTTGCTCTTCTACCTGGCGCGCACCGACGCCTGGGACGACAACGGACGGCTGCTGAAGCTCGGGCGCGTGCGCATCGCGCTGGATCCGGCTCCCAACCCGTCCCGTCTGCGGCAGACCCTCGATCTGCCCACCGGCACCTGGCACGTGCGGTACGGCCCCTCGCCGGATCACCGCGACGCGGCGCAGGTGGACCTCCAGCTGTGGGTTGATGCACACCATCCGGTTGTCCATGTCCGCATCGATGCCGAGACTCCCGTGACGGCCACGGCGCACATTGAGCTTTGGCGAACGGAACGCGAGGAACTGGAGGAACTGCAGATCAGCGATGTGATGCTGGATCGGGACCGCCCGGACCAGAAGCGCGAACCCACGATCATCGAACCCGACACGATCCTGGAGGATCTCCCGGACTGGATCGGCTGGCATCACCACAACACCAAGTCGGTGGGACCCGCGCTGACTGCGGAATTGCAGGGATTGGAGGGATTCGAACGGGAGGATCCGCTGCTGAACCGGATCTTCGGTGCCGCCATCATCACTGCCGAAGGTGTCCGGGAGAGCGATGTCGCGCTGCGGTCGCGGCGGGACCACAGGGTGGAACTCCAAATCCCCGTGCTTGCCCTGCATCCCGCTTCGCCCGCGGCATGGTGCGCAGCCATGGAGGAACTGATCGCATCGGTGCGGCAAGCCGACGGAACCGAGCGCCGCGCCGCCCACAAGGAGTGGTGGCAGGCTTTCTGGGATCGAAGCTGGATTGAGGTGTCGGGCCGCAGTCCGGAGGCCGCGCGGGAGGCGGAACTGGTGAGTCGTTCCTACGCCCTGCAGCGGTATGTGCAGGCCTGTGCCGGCCGGGGCCGCTATCCCATCAAGTTCAACGGCTCGCTTTTCACCGTCCCCTACCCCGGCAAGCAGGGCGATGCCGACTACCGGCGCTGGGGACCGGGCTACTGGTGGCAGAACACCCGATTGCCCTACTACGACATGTGTGCCGCCGGCGACTACGAGATGCTTCGGCCCCTGTTCCGCATGTATGCCGAGGACATGCTGGAGCTTTGGCGCCACCGCACGCGCCGCTACTTCGGCTTCGACGGCATCTTCTTCTCCGAGTGCGTCTACTTCTGGGGTGACGTCTTCACCGAGACCTATGGCTGGACGCCCTTTGCGGAGCGGGACGACCCGTTGCAGGAGAGCGGCTACCACAAGTGGGAGTGGGTGGGCGGACTCGAACTGGCCTTCCTGATGCTCGACTACTGTGAACACACGGATGATCGGCAGTTCCTGCAGGAGACGGCTGTGCCGTTCGCCGACCTGACGCTGCAGTTCTTCGCCAACTTCTACGACACCAACGAAGACGGCAAACTGGTCATGCATCCCTCACAGGTCCTTGAGACCTGGTGGGAGAGCACAAATCCATTGCCGGAGATTGCAGGGATCCGGGCCGTTGCGGCGCGGCTGCTGACCCTGCCGGAGGATGCAGCCCCGGCAGACCGGCGCACGACCTGGGAGGACCTGCTGCGAACTGTCCCGGAACTCCCTGTGCGCGAGGAGGAGGGCGTACGCATGCTGGCACCGGCGGATTCCTACAGCGACCGCCGCAACATCGAGAACGGCGAACTCTACGCGGTGTTCCCCTTCCGCCTTCTGTCCTTCGAGAAGGAGGATCGGGAGTTGGCGCTGGCCGCCCTGCGATACCGCAGCTTCCTCGGCCATTACGGTTGGCGGCAGAACGACCTGTTCCTGGCCTATCTGGGCCTGGCGGAGAGTGCCCGCGATGCTGTCGTCACGCGTGCAGGAACGCGCAACCACGATTCCTTCGGCCACTGGAACCCGGAACTGGCCCAACAGAACCTGTCGCGCTTCCCGGGCTTCTGGGGACCCAACTTCGACTGGTACCCGGACCAGTGCCACGGAGGTGTTTTGAACACGACCCTACAAGCCATGCTGCTGCAATGCGACGGCCGGAAGATCTTCCTGTGCCCGGCCTGGCCCGCCGACTGGGACGTTTCCTTCAAGCTGCACGCGCCCTACCGGACCACGATCGAGGGCTCTGTAACTGACGGCAAAGTGAACTACCGGGTGACTCCTGCCGCCCGTGCGGCCGATGTGACGATCTGTTTGGGATAACGTGAGGTTTAGGCCGGACCGTGTCCCGGGCCTGTCTGCTAGTGGACACGGACCTTCCCCGCCCCAACTCTCCAGCCAACCGCACCACGCTGCTAGGGATACCTGAAGTTACCCAACCTGGTACATCGTCCTGTTGCTCAACACGCCCATTGTGATATTGTAGGTGCGTGAGCTTCCATTAATTGGGGGTTGGTGCACTCAAATGATTACTCAACTTACTCCCCCATCGGGGATTTCCGGTCGCAATCGCCACCTTCTGGCAACACTACACAGAAGCTTCTCTGGCCCTTTTTCGGTGCAGGAAGCTGCCTCTGCACTTGTCCTCAGTACCCCCAGAACCCACAGATTGCTCGCTTACTTGGCGGACCGAGGTTGGCTGTTGCGTCTAAGACGCGGCCTGTACACTTCGGTTCCGCTTGAGGTCATCCATGCACGAGAGTGGGTAGAAGATCCATGGGTCGTGGCCTCCAAGCTGTACGGGACATCCTCTTATATAGGGGGATGGTCAGCCTGTGAGCACTGGAACCTGACGGAACAACTCTTCAGGGATACTGTTGTGATCACTACCCGGCGGATGCGTAGCACACTGGACGAAGTTCAGGATTTCACGTTTCGCGTCAAGCGGACGAAACCGGACAGGATCTTCGGAATCAGGTCGGTCTGGCGTGGCCGTACCCGCGTGAACATCTCGGACCCTTCCCGGACTGTGGCTGACATTGTGTCGGAGCCGTCTCTGGGCGGAGGCATCCGCCACGTCACAGACGTTCTCGAAACATATTTTGAAAGTGAGTATCTCGACGAAGATTTGCTCGTTGGCTATGTTGAAAGATTAGGTAACCGCACTGCCTTCAAGCGCTTGGGTTACCTGACTGAGACGATTAACGTTGGTTCACCTGCCTTCTTGCAGTGTTGCCGCGACGGGATAAGTTCCGGCATCAGCCTGCTGGACCCCAGTTTGCCTGCTAGGGGGCCGTACCTCAGGAGGTGGAATTTGCGGGTGAATGCCAATGTTTCTTTTGAGCACCATTTCTCATGATTGCCAAGGCTGACATCGTGTCCAAGGTCAGAGAGTGGCGTCTACGCGAGGATGCCGTGCGGCAGGTCCAGGAAGGTGGAAAGCCAAGCGTGCTTGCTGCTACCGAAGAGTTCCACATCGTCCAGCTGTCGGCACCGCAAATCACCGCCAGGATGGTCGTAACCAGGATGTCGTGCAGCGAATGCAGCCGGGCACGTTCCACGCGGGGATCTTCGATGTCGTCAAGGAAGTCCACCAGGAAGACGGTGGCGCAGGGGATGGTGGTCATGAGGGGAACTCCGGGGTAAGGGCAACAATCCCGGTTATACCCCAATTCATAATGCGACAGCCCTGACCGGTTTCCTTATGTCCACACGCTCTAAGCAACTCCGTCTAACGCTGGCAATACCACCTGGTAGCACACGACCCCTAAGTCATTCTCATTGATGGGCTTGGGGACTTGCGGGGCTTCAACCGGGCGTAGGCCGAACCTTCCTACGATTTCGACGATACGTCGGGCACAGTCAGCTACGCTCATGCCACCACCCGCGTACTCCCGACGCAGCTTCGATAGCTCGCGGCGCACCAGATTGTTCCTGCCCACCGAAAGGGCCTGGTCTGCCTCGTCGTATTCTTCCCCGGCCGGGGCGTCCGCCGAGCGTAGCACGTCCAATGCCCAACGCTGGCTGGCTGGCAGCGCAGCGAACCTCGCCTCCGGGTCGAGCAGAGCGTTGTGAGCTGTGCAGATGTCACCGGCAGCCACAGCAAACAAGCGCTCTAAGTCAAGCCCATCGGGGATGGGGCAGCCGGGCTGTTCCTGCGGGCCTATCATCCGTAGCATCGGCAGGTCTTCCCTGTACAGGACTTCTCCCGATTGGGACACAATGCGCCAGTAGCGTTCATCCCAGCGCGTGCGGCAGGCGAAGAACACCGCAGGTTCCATTAGTGATGGTGAACGTTGCACGAAAGCGGCACCTATTCCCCAGGGCAAGCCGTGGAGCCTTCTCACCTCACCTTCTTCCGCGGCGCGGCGGAGAAGGGAACGGAAGATCTCACCCGCGAAAGCCGAGCCGGTTTCCCCACCGCTGGTCTGCTCGTCCAGCAAAGTTGCGTCCCCACCAGAGAGACGCCCCAGGAAGGTGCTCAGGTCCGCGTACACCTGCGATTCCGTCTCCACATCCGCCAGTATCGGCGTTTCCATACCCACTGAAGCGTTTGCTGCCATGATCTTGGCCTGAAGCTTGGCCTCCAACTTCAGCAGCCGATCCAGGTCGCCCTGCTTGGGAAGCAAGGTGTAGAGATATGCGGTGTCGTGTGGACTGCGCAGGCGAATGATGCGACCATTACGTTGCACTACCCGTTGCGGGTTCCAAGGCATATCGAAGGAGAGCACCGCCTGGGCTTGCTGCAAGTTCTGGCCCTCGGAGAGGATGTCGGTGCTAAGGATAACGTCTACCTCACCTCCGGCCGGCCGGTAGCTTGGTTCCCCGGTTACGGACTCCGGGCAGAACCGCTCAAGCTCCTTGGTTCGAACGTCAGCACTGGTCTCAGAGCCAATGACCACCGTCCACTTGCGGTCTCCAAGGATGTCCGGCTGACTCTCGATCTGCTCTTGTAGGTAGACCGCTGTGTCCTGGAACGCCGTGAAAACGGCGACTTTCTGCGATGGTGTTGCCTCCATCACCCCCCTGAGTGTATGCAGCTTTGGATCCGGAACGGCCCTCAGGCTCTCCAGCTGGGACAGCATGGATCCCAAGGCATCCCGATCCTTCTCCAAGTCGGTCAAGAAGTCGTCCCTGAAGATGTCAGCGGAAATTCCGCCCTCTGAGTCGGCCAAGGCTTCGTCGATTAGGTCGGCGCTAAGGAACGTGTCGTCCTCTCCGATCTCGCCCACTAGGTCCCTGATGACTTCCGGGGGCGGCACCGCTCCCTGTTCCACGATGACGTGCAACAGCACCTCATTGGCTTTTCGCATCCTCTTGACCGTCTGCATCGCCGCATACCAGGACGACTCGAATCGCTTCAGCAACTGCGATTGCATCAGTCCCGCCAGCGCTTCTTCCGGCGCCGACTCTCCCTGCTTGTCTAGCCTATAGGCCGACAAGCGATACCTAGCCATCGTCAGCCCATCGATGCCGTCGTAGATGGCCTGCACAATTCCAGGATGTACACTGTCTAGGTCGTAGCGGCATTCGTGCAGTTCTGGCTCCGGAAATTTCACTAGTGTCCCATCGATGAACCGCTCGTTGGGGTATCGTTCCTTAATGAACGCCCTATCACGCCGTACCGTCAGGGCATCGATCAACGGGAATAGCTTGGCCTCTGACAGGTTCTCTGACTTGGATGCCCCGGCTTCGGCGAAGAACTTTCGCAGACTAGGAATCCTCAATGGCTCCCCGTTGAATGAGCTGTTGTGACGGCCAAACAGCAAGAATAGGTTGTGCAGGTCCCACAGGGAGTTGTTGACTGGGGTAGCGGTCATTAGCAGCAGCTTCTTCGGAGTACCGCCCATGAGCCGGTCCAACGCTGCGTACCATGTGTTGTCCACGTTGCGGTAGGCATGAGCCTCGTCGATTATGACGAATCGGTACACATCCTTGTTCACCGGCAGCACCCGCTGTTCGCCGTTGCGGACCAGTTGCCGGTCTCGGGCCAACTGTTGGTAGGACACCACGGTCCCTGGTAGATTCTCCTCGACAAGGCGCTGCTTCCAGAGCCGGTCGCGGAGCTGGGCTGGCGAGATGATCAGCACGTGTTGGCCTAGTTTCCGGGTGTGTTCACGGATGAATTGCACTCCTATCTCAGTCTTGCCCATGCCCACACCATCGGCATAGAGGACGCCGCTGTAGCGGTCGAGGATACGCTTGGCGCGTATCAGCCCATCACGCTGGAATGCGGTGAGAGTGTGCAACTCAGGCAAAGGAGGGTCTTCATCCAAGTCGTCCCCGTAGAGTTCCAGCAGCGCCCGCAGGAAGACGGTCTGAGGGTCGCTCTCCAGAGATGGTGGTCGTAACAACTCAAGTAGCTCTTCCCGGAAGTCTTGGGCTTCTTGCCAAAGCCGTTCGTACCAACCCAGTGCCATGCCAACGACGTTGGGCTGGTAGTGCACCATACCCAGTTCGAGATTGGCGACGAGTCCGCCCTGAGTTAGGTTGGCAGAACTAACCAGAGCCGCCCCTGGCCCTATCGGGGATCCAGAGTCACTCAACTCACCAATGATGTAGGCCTTGCCGTGGAGGAAGCGCCGGACGTACCGCCGGACCTCAACATCGTCGGATCCGATGAAGTTGGTGACCCGCTCAAGGACGGCTCGCCGAGCGGCTGGAAACGCTGAGAAGTCACGCTGGCGGTGCAGCACCGACACCGATTGCTCGAAGTGGTCAGCAACCGTCTCCCCTATCGGCCCCACCAAGTCCTCTGACGACGGTGCCGCTCCGATGAGCAGCCGACCGCCCTCGCTCCTGCCCGTAGCTACCTTGGCTAGTGCGTCCAACCCCTCCAAACCGACGAAGCCTGTCGCCACATTCAGTGGCCCCATGTAGTGTTCTGCCAGCCATGTCAAAGCCTGCTGGTGGTTGCCGTAATCGACATTGTCCACCAACTCGTAGGAACTGCTAGATATGGACTGACTCATTGGCCTTGTTCCTTCAGAGATAACCCAATGGGGTTCTTCGAGATGATGTCAAGAGCAGGCTTGATGTTGTATGCCAGGGTGATCCCAGTGTTCTCCGGAAGGTATCCAACTACCTTACTCTCATCGATTTGCCCAGATGAGTCGGTGCCGTACACCTTCTGAAAATCATAGCGATAACTGGCGATGACCGCCGCCACCTTGTACTCTCCATTCCGTATAGTCACTACTGGTCCCCCGGAGAAACCGGGGTTATTATGTCCATCAATGAAAAGGGATTCGATGCCACTACCTAGAGGTGCACCAAAGAAACCTGAGACGATTCCCCGTTTCACGAAGGCTACTGGAAGGCCACTAGTAAGTGGAGTACTTAATCCATGAGGAAAACCGTAGAAGCGAATTTCCTCGGCAAGTTTCAGATCAGTCTCTATACCTAGATTACCGCCATGAGGATTAACAATCTTAGGAAGATTCTGATTTGCGTACAGAACCGAGATGTCTGTTTCACCTTTGCAGTGTCCGACAAGGCTTGCGGGAATCTGCGTCCATCCCTTTATCCAGGCAATACTGAGCGGGTTGATTGAGTGCTTTACAAGATGTCTGGCCGTAATGACGTACTGGCGGCCGTCTATATCGAGGGCGAAAGCAGTGCCCGTTCTGCCATCAGCTACTCTAATGCGGTAGGTTCTAGCCAGAACGTCGGATTGGCTCATGCCAACCCCTCAAACTTCTCCAGCACCAGTTTCCGGTAGGCGGGGCTGACGGCGTTCTCGGTAAAGTCGGTGAAAATGAAGCCCAGTTCGTCTTTGGTTAGGCCATAGGCGTGGGCTACCAGCGCGTCAATCTCTGCCCGCATGTCGCTGCGCTGGGCACCGGTCAACGGTCCGCACTCAACCTCAGCCTCCTTGGCGAACTCGGCGAACTTCTCGTCAATGCAAGACAGCCGTGCCGCCAACCCGCCGATACGTTCCCAGGGGGCGTTGTCTGGCGTAGGAAAGGTGAGCGTGTTCAGAATGAAGTAGTTCAAGTTCGTCTCAATGTATCGGCGAGACATCCAGTCAAAAGGGAGGCTGTTCATTATTCCCAAGACATAGGCCTGAGCCAAAGCTCCCCATTCTGTGAATATCAAGTACGGAGCCTTGTTGGTCAATGGCGTCTTCGGTGGGACCAAGCAGGCTCGCACAGTGCGGGAGTCGGTGCTTCGCGTCACGTCACGGAAGGCAATGCGACAGCGTCTCATCGGGTGGGTATCAGAGTTAGCAAGGATGTCAGCAGAAAACATCCGCTTGAAGACAGGGGAACGCCTTCGTTTCCGTTGAACGAATGAGAGAACGTCACTCCATACGGCGTATCCGGCAGGCTCATTCCCATGAGGCTCATATTGGTCAAAGGAGCGACCCTTCCATACAGGGATACCCTTGGAATGAGAGAAAAGGGCGCGCTGCTGCGTCTCATGCAATTCCGTATAGGGAGCTAGATGAGACGCAGCAGCGCGCCCTTTCGAATTTTCACAGATTTCGGGGTTCTGTAGAGAGTCGAACTGGACCCCGCGCCGCAGCTTGGCCAGCACGTCGGCGTGCATCTGGCCTGGCAGCAACGGAACTAGATAGGCACTTCCTAGATAAGACGCTTGGATATTGACACCCTCAGCACTTGCAGCACTCTGGAATTCGCCGAGGTTCGCAGAGGGCCCAGTAACTTGGAAGACGTCTTGCTCAGTTGGCGTCCTGCGCTGACCAGTCAGCAGAGCAATCGTGTACTGGGGGTGAATGGTGAAGGCCCATCCTCTGCGATTCCGGAGTAGGTCTAAGCGACGCAGACTGTTATTGGCGAACAACCATTGCCTGAAACCTTTGGCTCCCTCCGCTAGGAACGCTGTTCTTGGCAACACAACGCCCAGCCGCCCATCCTGTCTGACAAGATGGCTGTACCGCTCGCAGAAGAGTTGATACAGGTCCTTATCGCCCACGCCTTGAAGTTGGTAGCCACCGCTCTCTGAGAAGAACCCGCGAATATTCGCCAGTCGTGCTTGCTCCGCCTCGAATTCTCCTCGCCAGTCGGGGTTCTGCTGATCTAGCTCCGTAATACGCCTTCTCCTGTCAGCCAAGTCCGGGAGTCCTCGCAGCCCCGGTTCCCGCAGCGCGTAGAAGGCAAGCTCTTCCACGGTTATCTCGTTCCAAGGTGGATTGCCTACCACAACGTCGAAGCCGGGCCACTCCCGGTGGAAGATGCTGGGGAACTCCAGCGGCCAGTGAAAGAAACGATGCCTGTTGGCAACACTGTTCGCCTCATCAATGTCCACACGAAACTCCACGGATTCGGAGCCCTCCATAATGGCATTGGCATTAGTCTCAAGTGTGTACCGAGCGCCGTCCAGCCCCAAGGGTTCCGCTGCCCACAGGTCGAAGGCGGAACGCAACCCAGCAGTGGCCCTGCGGAGGTCGGCGCCTATTTCCTCCGAGCGTTTCACCTCGTCAGGAGTTCGGTCGGGGTTCTCGGCAAGCCTCCGTTGGAGATCGGCAGCATGGCTCATGGCCTCGGTAACAGCTTGACCTGTGAATAGAGGGCTATCGCTTGCGCCAACCACGGAGGGGTCGGCTACACCTATGAGAGCATCGCCACACTTGAGGTTGCTGCCGAGGTAAGAGAGAGCCAGACCGGGGACAAAGGATGCCAGCCAGAGCGTAACGTTTGCCACCTCCACCGCCATCGGTGAAAGATCAACGCCGAAGATGCAGCGTTTGAGTATGAGCCTACGAAGCAAGTCGCTATCTTCCGGCTGTTGAGCAACTTGTCCGCTATCCTGGCTTAGCTCACTGAGCTGCTCGGCTATGCCGGGCAGGCCACCGACCTCAGCGAGGAAAAGATCGATACGGTCGGCAATCATGTCCAGAGCTGCCGTGAGGAAGTGGGCGCTGCCCATCGCCGGGTCCACCACTGAGAAATCGAACAGACGGCGCGCTGCCTTGTTGGGGTCCCGCTCTGTCAACTTCCTGATCCCATGCAGGTGGTCGTCGAGGGCAGGCAACAGGGAATGGTTGAGCAAGTGGTCAACGAATTCATGCCGCGTGTAGAACACGCCTCCCGCCTTACGTCCGCCCGCCTCCGCCTGGTAGTAGAGCTGGGCCTTGGTCACTTCCGGCTCCTCACCAGCATGGAGAGGGCGGAACACGTCATGCTTGGCATCGTAGGCCAGATCCTCGGGAGCGCGGGTCAGCCGCAAGGTGAGCAATGCTTCGTATATGGCTCCGAGGTGGCCGATCTGCAGGCCCGCGTAGTCCAGTCCAGGAGCGTCAGGCTTGTCAGTCTCGTAGGCGATAGCGGCGAGCGCTGGGGCCAGATAGACATCGGCAATCTCAGCCTGCTCCAACAGTTCACTGCCGGGAAAGCCGGATGCAGCAAACAGGCTGCCGTTGTAGGCGGGAACCCCGGCCGAGCGGTCTCCGGTGCGCACCATTCGCACCAGTGTCCGAAGCCGGTCCCATCGCTGGGTCGCCCTACGGTTGAATGAAGATCGGTCCATCCGGGAGTCATCTGCAAGCTGGCGCGCGCTGTGGGGCCGGTAGGCCGCCGAGCCGATGGGCAGATATCCGCGGGCCTCGGTGTGGAGCAGAAACATGAACCGGAATACGCCTAATGTGGAATTGGGAGTTGACCAAAAAAGGGGAAGCCACGCAGAAT
>CAZMKQ010000092.1:0-20177 GCA_964566955.1 uncultured Caldilineaceae bacterium
GGACTTGACCCGCACCCCCATGGTGAATTCGTCCGACAGTGCGGTCTGCAGGACCTGAATCTCGTTCAGGAGATTGACCTGGCCGGCGAACTGCTGTTGCAGGAACCTCATGGACTCGTAGCGGTTCAGGGTTAACTGCCTCTCATATCGGTAGCGGTTGCGGAAGTCCTGGATCGTGATGTCGGTTCCGTTGACCGACACCACCAGCCGGGCCGGTACCACAAGGAAGCTGTATACCGCGCCGATCACCACCAGTAGGAGGGCGATGCCGGTCGCGACCCCTCCCAGCAGCAGGAATTTCCGATCGCGTTCCCTCTGCCTGGTTGCGAGGAGGATTTCCTTTCGGGTTTGTCGGCGCGGAGTTTCTTCGGCTGTGCGTTTCTTCTTGGCCATGGAGGTTGCCCAAGCGGAGGTGCTCGGGTCCGGTGGAATGGATCTGGCGCCGGACTCGGCCGGCCACTGGCTTAGCGGCGGCCCCGAATATGGCTCGGTGTGTACGGCAGCAGTGCCAGGTGGCGTGCCTGCTTGATGGCGGTCTTCAGGCGTCTCTGCTTCTTGGCGGACACGCGGGTCTTACGCCTGGACAGAATGCGCCCCTGACGATCCAGGAACTGCGACAGGATTTCGATGTTCTTGTAGTGGATTTGCTCCAGTGGAACATCGGTCGCGATGTGGCGGGGACGGAAGCGCGATTGGCTGGGTCCTTGGTTGGCCCTGTACACGGGCGGCACGCGCTTTCTCGGATCAAGGGTGGTTGGATCCGGTTCGGACGGAGGGGCCGGACGTGCCCTTCCCGGCCGGCTGCCTGAAGGGGCGGACGCGGGTGCTGCAGCCTTGGCCTCGGCGGCTGTCGCAGGGGCCGGTTCGGATTTGGCTTCAGGCGTTGCTTCCGTCGTCTGTTCGGCCTTGGGTTCCGGCTCGGCTTCCGGTGCCGGGGGGGCGGTCGCGGCATCGGAGGCCGCGGTGTCCGCAGCCTTGGTCTCGGCGGCCGTCGCAGGAGCCGGTTCGGATTTGGCTTCAGGGGTTGCTTCCGTCGTCTGTTCGGCCTTGGGTTCCGGTTCCGCTTCCGATACCGGTGGGGTAGGTGCGGCATCGGAGGCCGCGGTGTTCGCAGCATCAGCTGCTGCAGGCGCCGGGGTGTCGTCGGCTTCCACCGCCGGGGGAACGGCGGTTGTTGATTCCGCAACGTCGGCGGCGGTTGTAGCTGTGGTTTCCCTTTCGTCGCTCATGTGGGGGTCTCTGTGGTATGGGGTGTTTGTCTGACTGACATCCGCCTGGGCTGCATCCGATGTCGGATGTCAGGCAACCGGGTCCCGGATGATCAGGTAGCGCATCACGTTCTCGCTCAGGTTGAGCAGGCGTTCGACATCGGCAACCTTGGACGGCTCAAGGTCGATGTGCAGCATGGTGTAGTGGCCTTCCGTCTTCTTGTCGATCGGATAGGCCAGTTTGCGTACGCCCCAGGAATTTTCGAATACGATTTTGCCGTCGTTGCGGTCGACGACCTGCAACACTTCCTGGTGGGCGTTTTCGAGCTCGAGATCCCTCAGCTCGGGAGGTAGCACGTATACCAGTTCGTACGTGCGCGTATCGGCACTCATCAATCCACCGCTCCTTCCACGGGTTTGCACGCGCCCCGTGACGCGCACAGAAGAATCAGGCGGAACAGTCTAACACCCGTACCCGACGAAAAGGGACAATCGGATGCGGTGCCGCCGACAGGGGGCCGACTGTTGACGGGGAGGCCTGCCGGTTAGCGGGAGCGCGCCACGCAGAGCACGGTGTCGGCTTCCTCGTCCAACGGTTCCCGGTGGTAGCCACCCCACAGGTGGACGATGTCAAATCCGGCCGCGTCCAGCATCAGCTCCAGTTCGTGGGGCCAGAGAAACCGCAGCCTGAAGGTCACGGTCGTTTCCAGGTGCTGTCCGTCCGGCCTCAGCTGCGACAGCAGGATGTCCGTGGTTTGGACCTGGCGTACCCAGTCGACGGTGCGGCTCATCCACTTGGTGGTTTCGACGCCGTTCGGTCCCTGCCACGCGTCCACCTGGATCAGGGCACCGTCGTCCGCAACAATCTGTTCAACCGGAGGATTGAAAAGGTCCAGTACCAGGAGGCCGTCTGCTCTAAGGTGGCGCCGCAGGCAGGACAGCGCGGACTGTTGTTGCTCCGGACCGTCCAGGTGCATCAGGCTGTTTGAGGCACAGACGGCCAGGCCGAAGTCCGGATGCATCAGGCGAAAGTCGGCCATGTCCGCCTGCAACAGGAGCGGTTGGTGTGCGGGCGGCACGGTGGCCAGGTTGTGCCTGGCCAGTTCCAGCATTTCGGGACAAATGTCGATCCCGGCGCAACGGGCATCCGTTGCCAGTTGCATCAACACGCGCCCGGTGCCGCATCCTGCTTCAAGGACCGGTCCGCCCGTGTCCCGTGCCAGTTGCTTCAGGAGCGGGATGTCCGCCCTGAAGTTGCGGTAGTCCCAATCGTAGAAAGGGCTGAACCGCGCCAGGTTGGCAAGGAGATCTTCACGGTCATCACACATGGCAGGCCGATTTTTGACAGGCGGATAAGAGTGTAGACGGGTTCCGGAACCGTTGGCAGCTTGTCGTTTCCGGGCTCTTGGGGCAGGATGCGAAGGTGTGTTGCGGGCAGGCAAGGGGCTGTAGGGATCCACTACGGCATCTGTGCACATGGGGCCGCTGGGGTTGGCCCACGCCATGGTTCGGCAACGTCCCTTTGGGTGCCCCGTTTGCATTCGGGGCCCCGAGGGGTCCCGGCCAGACCATTGTGCGCCTGTTGGCGTGGATGTTCAGCGCCTGTTGACGCGGCATCGGACGGCTTTCCGTCGGGTCGATGCATGACAAGGGCTGATCAATGCGTGGGGCCATGGCCGTACCTGGTTGGGGGAGGATCTGCCCCAATTGCGAAATCGGCTTGAATGCGTTCATGGTGTGGGCTATCATGCTCTTTTGCCCTCCGGCGCGCGGAACGTGTGGTCGAAACCTGCCGCGGGGGCTGTCTCCTTGTTCAAGCCGAATGCTGCACCGCGTCGGCAGTTTGAACCATTCCGATACTGGTAGCGACACCATGGCCATGCAGGACAAACCCCGAATCCCAATGACGCGCGCCGGCAAGGCCCGGCTCGAAGATGAACTGGCGGAGTTGAAAGGGGTCCGCCGCATGGAAATCGCCGAGGAACTGAAAGAGGCTATCTCCCATGGCGACCTGCGGGAAAACGCCGGGTACGACGAGGCCAAGCGCGCTCAGGCCATGCTTGAGATTCGAGTCAAGGAAATCGAGGCGGACCTGGCCAACAGTGTGCTGATTGAGGATATGGACGCGGCCACCGGCAAGGTGACGGTTGGCGTGACCGTGGTGGTGCAGGAGACGGGGGGTACGCTCGAGGAGTCGTTCCGCATCGTCGGCAAGACCGAAGCCGATCCCGCACAGGGCCGCATCAGCAACGAAAGCCCGTTGGCGCAGGCGTTGCTCGGCAAGGGGGCGGGAGAGGTCGCCGACTTCACAACGCCCATGGGGCACACCACCCGGTTCAACATCGTGAGGGTTGAGCCGTGACAGCCGCGGGCGCGGCCTTGACCGGGGAGGCGGAGCCGCCCGGCCCTTTTGATCCGGCCCGTCTCAACGACCAGGAGCAGGCGCGCCTGCACAAGCTGGCGTTGCTTAGGGGGCAGGGGCTGGACCCCTATCCGGCCCGCGTCGAACGCACCCACACGATCGCCGCTGCCCGTGCGCTGGAGCCGGGCAGCGATGATGATGCGCCGCAGATTGCCGTGGCCGGCCGCATCGTGCTGCTGCGCGATCTGGGCCGGATGTCGTTTGCCCAGCTGGACGACGGCACGGGTGCCATTCAGATCATGGTGCGCCGCAACCGGGTGGGGGCCGACTGGTACAGCGAGGTCTGGAAGGCCTGTGTTGACCTGGGTGATTTCCTGTCGGTCCGCGGGAATCTGGTGCTGACTCGAACCGGCGAGTTGACGGTGGACGCCCAGGCCTGCACGGTGGCCGGCAAGGCGCTCAAGCCCCTGCCCGACAAGTGGCACGGTTTGCAGGATCCCGAGGCGCGGTACCGTCGGCGCTACGTGGACCTGCTGGCCAACCCGGAAGTGCGGGAGGTCTTTCGCCTCCGCGCCCGGACCGTCCGTTCCATCCGGGACTTCCTGGACGATCTCGGCTATCTCGAGGTGGAGACTCCGGTCCTGCAGCCCATCTACGGCGGCGCGGCGGCGCGGCCCTTCACGACCCACCACAATCAACTGCACCAGGACCTGTACCTGAGGATCAGCTTTGAGCTGTATCTCAAGCGCCTGATTGTGGGTGGTCTGGACCGGGTGTACGAAATCGGCCGCGACTTCCGCAATGAAGGCGTCAGCTTCAAGCACAATCCCGAGTTCACGCAGTTGGAGTTCTACGAGGCCTGGTCGGACTATCGGGGCATCATGGAACGACTCGAAGCCATGTTGGCCAAGGTGGCGGTTGACGTGTGCGGCACGACGGAGGTTGCGTATCAAGGCAGGACCGTCTCGTTTGCTCCACCCTTTGAACGAATGACCCTGAGGGATGCAATCCTCGAGCACACGGGCCTGGACATCCATGAACTTGCCGCGGAAGCCGACCTGCGGGACGCCATGCGCGCCCGGGGCATGGACACCGGGAACGATCCCAACTGGGGCAAGTTGGTCGACTCCCTGCTGTCGCGATACGTGGAGCCGCGGGTGACCCACCCGGTGTTCCTGTACGAATACCCCAAGGCCATTTCGCCGTTTGCCAAGGGCGTGCCGGGGGAGCCGCGGCTGGTCGAACGCTTTGAGCTCTTCGCCGCCGGGATGGAGGTGTCGAACGCCTTCACCGAGATCAACGACCCGATGGATCAGTACCAGCGGTTCCTGGGCGAGAAGTTCCTGCGCGAGCACGGCGACGACGAGGCGCACCAGGTGGATGACGACTTCGTCGAGGCCCTGACCTGGGGCATGCCCCCTACGGGTGGCTGCGGTGTCGGCATCGACCGCTTGACGATGCTGCTTGCAGACCGTCCCAACATCAGGGAAGTGATCCTCTTTCCCCATTTGCGGGACGCCGAGCAGGGCTGATACGGCGCGGGGCCGACGGCCCCGCGTGCGGACCTGCGGGCGGCGGCCGATCCCGCCACGAAAAAGCCAGGCCGTTTGGGCCTGGCTTCGAATGACTGCTGTCTACAGTCGGGGCGAGAGGATTTGAACCTCCGACCTCAGCGTCCCGAACACTGCGCGCTACCCACCTGCGCTACGCCCCGTGGAGGCACCATTGTGCGTTTGGCCGCCGGCGTTGTCAACTAATTTCGTTGCCAACACCCCGCAACCATGGATGGGACCCGCGTCAGTTGGACAGGAACCTGGGCAACCCCGAACTGGTGCGCTGGGACGGGCGGACGGTCTGGATGCGTTCCACCGTGCTGTCCCCGGCTGTCTTGGCGGCTGCCGACTTGGTGGGATTCAGCGGCTGGGTCCGCCGGGGCGACGGCAACTGGCGTTCCCGGCTGTCCACTGCGGTCGCGGGTTCGAGGGGGATCGGAATGCCTGTCGCCAGCAGCGTGACCTGCAAGTGATCGTCCATGTCCGGATCCATGGCCCAGCCGGAGAAGATTTCGGCGCTGGGGGCCACCGCGTTGGCAATGGCATCGCCGATGTCCTCCAGTTCCTTCATCTGGGGCGAGTCCTTGGACTTGACGTTGTAAACCACGGCCGTGGCCCCGTCAATGGTGGTGTTGAGCAGCGTGCTCTGAATCACCGCCTGGACTGCTTCCTCCGCCCGGTTTTCGCCCTGCGCCATGCCGATGGCCATGAAGGCGCCGCCGCCGTGCTGAATCACGGAGCGGATGTCGGCAAAGTCGAGGTTGATCTCCCCGGGCACGGTGATCATGTCGCTGATGCCCAGAACACCTTGCATGAGCATCTGGTCCGCAATGCGGAAACACTCGACCGCCGAGGCCTTCTTGTCGGAAATCTCGGTCAGCCGATCGTTTTCGACGACGATCAGGGCGTCCACCTGCTCCTGCAGCTGCTGCAGCGCGCTTTCGGCCGTTCTGCGCCGCTTGATGCCCTCGTGCTTGAACGGCATCGTGACGACGCCGACGGCCAGCGCCCCGGCATCGCGGGCGGCTTCCGCGACCAGCGGTGCGGCGCCCGAACCGGTGCCGCCGCCCATGCCGGCCGTGACGAAGATGAGATCGGCGTCCTTGACGACCTCGTGAATCTCGGACAGGCTCTCCTCCGCGGCCCGCTTGCCCAGGTCCGCCTGGGCTCCGGCCCCGAGGCCCCTGGTCAAATCCTCCCCGATTTTGACCCTCTTGGGCGCGTTGGAGAGGTTGAGCGCCTGCTGATCGGTGTTGATGACCACGAATTCCACACCGTGGACCTCGCCAATCATGCGGTTGACGGCATTCTGCCCGCCGCCGCCGACACCCACGACCTTAATGTTGCAGAAGTTCTCGTGGAACTGGGGTTCGGGCAGGTTGGTTTCGTGAAGGGAATCGGCTGTCGTGGCCATGCCGTACCTCAGGGGTTACTTGGTTTTGCCGTTGAAGTTGTATGGGGATGCAAGCAAGGATAAACCGATGCCGGTGCAGGTACAGTATGCCATGCACACCTTGGCTGCGGCTCCCCCGCGGCAGGGGAATCCTAAACGACTCCCGAAACTGCTCCAAACCGTCACGCGGCTGCGTCCCGGGACGGTGGGTGTCCATGATGGTTCGGCTAGCCGGGCAGGAAACCGGCAACGACGGTACGCAGAGACCGGATCCACCCGCGGGTCGGTTCGGGCCGGGCCTGGCCTTCTGCGGGTTGCGCCGGGCGGTGTGCCTCCAGGCCCCACAGGAGGAGGCCGGAAATGGTGGCGAATTCGGGCGAGCGCACTTCCGCGGCCAAATCCCTGACCGGAATCGAGGGCGGCACCGTGCCGGTGCGCACCGGCAATCGGAACCGGGCGCGGCAACTGTCGGCGATGCGCGGCAGAAGGCTGCCGCCTCCCGTCAACACCAGTCCGGCCGGGATCAGCCGGCGGCACTCCGCCTTGACCAGGTGCCGATCCAGACGATCCCACAACTGGCCGATGCGCTGGTGCAGGACCTGGCACAGGTGCCGGGTCGACACGCTGATGTGCCGTTGGTCGCCGAACACCTCCGCGGTCACCTCGCCGGCCAGGCTGGACGCGAGTTCCATGGCTGAACCGTGCGTGATCTTGAGCTGTTCGGCCACCCGGCTGGGACAGTGGAGGCTGTGGGCCAGTTCGCGCGTCAGGTCGTTGCCGCCCAGGTTGAGGGCTCCCGTCACCTGGAAGCGTCCCCGGGCATAGACGGCGAAGTCGGTGGTCCCGGCGCCAATGTCCACCAGGACCACCCCCATGTCCATTTCCTCGCGCGTCAACACGGCGCGGGCACTCGCCAAGGCCGAGGGCACCAGGTTTTCCACCTGCACGTCCAAGGCCGCAAGGCAGGCCAGCTGGTTGCTGATGGCGGCGGAACTGCCCGTGACCAACCTTGCTTCCACCCCCAGGTGGCCGGCGTGCATGCCCTCCGGTTCGCGGACCTGGTACTCGTCGTCGATTGTCCAGCTGCCGGGGAGTGCCTGGACAATCTGATGGTCGGGCCGCACCTTGATCTGCCGCGCCTTCCGCAGCACCTCTTCCATCAAGGCTTCACCCACCGGTTCGCTGCGGCTGGCCAGAATCCGAGCCCGGCTCGAAAGCGTGGTCAGGTGGCTGCCGCTCAGGGACACCAGGGCACTGCGCACGGTGGTTCCGCTCATTTGTTCGGCGGTTGCCAACGCCTCCGACAGACTGGCCTCGACGGCGCGCATGTCGGTCACCGAGCCCTGTTGCAGGCCTTCCGTTTCGGACTGCCCCCAACCGTCAATGACCGTGTAGCCGCCGCGCGGTTCGTGTACCGCGATGGCGGCACAGGTCTTGGCGTTGCCGATTTCGATGGCGCAGATGGTGGAGCGGTCGGCCATGGCTGGCAAGGGCAAGTGCCTAGCGGTAGTACGGTTTGGAAAGTGGACGCACGTCGATCAGTTCCGCGTTCAACGCGCGGGACTCAAGCCAGTGCCAAATCCCCTGAAGGTTGGCCAGCTTGCGTTCCATGTGCAGGCTGTCGCCCCAGACTACGCGTGTGGAGCGTCCCGGCAGCACGAAGTTGAGGCCGTGCGCCTGGGTGAAGTGGAACATGTGCAATTCGCCGACCTGTCCGGGGTCTGCCAACAAACCGCCCCTGATGGCCAAAATGGTTGCGACCAGGTCGGGATCCAATTGGCTTTGGCGGCTGTCGACGGCGTACGGCCGCGCCAGTTGTGCATGGCCCTGCCAGTCGAAGAGTGTCAGGAATCCGGTTGGCTCGTCCGGCACGAACGCCACCTGGCCGGCAATCCGGCGCGGGATTCCGGCCGCGTTGACAACATAGGTGCCGTGCTGCGTAACCCAGGCCAGGGTCGGCATCGTCTCGTCCACCACGGCCGTCATTCGACTCGGCAGCTGCAGGCGGACTTCCGCCTTGGCCACGAAGGGATTGCCAAGGGCGGCTTGGCGCAGCGCACGCGGCTGAAGCGTGAAGATGTTGCGACCCACCACCTGGTCGAACTCGCCCGCGTCGGCGGGGGTCAGGTGCGCATCCAGGACGGAGGAGGCATAGGGGCTGCGCACGTCCACCGCCAGGGATGCCCGCGACACCTCGAAGCGGCTGTCCACCGCGAACCAGGCGAGCAGTGCCACCGCGACTGCCGTCAGCGTGGCGCTGCCCCACTTGCTGGAATACCAGCCCGTGCCCAGCAGGAAGGGCCATGACCAGACGTCGAACAGGCCCGCCAGATATTCCCTGACCTGGGTCGAAACGGGAGCCGCAGTGCGGCGCCAGAAGGTTCTGACGGAGTGTTGCCAGGTGCTTTCGACCGGACGGCGGCGGCGATGGGTTGGCGGGGGAGAGTGACGCGGGAGCATGACGGCGAGTGTGACGAAGCGTCCCTACAGTGTGGTTTTCAGGCGCTGCTTGCGCCGATGCCTGGCCACCGCGATGTCCAGCAACCGATTCAGGAGATCCGGATAGGACAGCCCGGAGGCTTCCCACATTTTGGGGTACATGCTGATGGAGGTGAAACCGGGAATCGTGTTCACCTCGTTTAGATGGATTGTATGGTCTAGCGGGTCCATCAGAAAATCCACCCGTGCCATGCCGCAGCAGTCGAGGGCCTTGAACGCGCGGATGGACATGGCCTGCAAGGCGGCCGTCGTCTCGTTGGGAACCGGTGCCGGCACCAGCAGCTCGGAACCCGCATCGGCATACTTGGCTTCATAGTCGTAGAAGTCGTTGCCCGGCCTGATCTCGCCGGGCAGGCTGGCTTCGGGGTTGCAGTCCCCGAGCACACTGACCTCCAGCTCGCGGGCATTGAGCACGGCTGTTTCGACCAGGACCTTGTTGTCGAACTGACGGGCGTGGTGGAGGGCAGGGAGCAGGTCGGCCAGTTCGTCGACGCGCGACACGCCCACGCTGCTCCCCATGTTGGACGGCTTGACAAACAGGGGCAGACCCAGGTCCGCCGCCAATGCATCCGCATCCTGGCGGGCCGCGTCCTCCGCCGCGTCGAGGCGCAGGGTCCGGTGGGCCACCATGGGCAGGCCGGCCGCCTGCAGGAGCGGTCGGGCAACCGCCTTGTCCATGGCCAGGGCACTGCCCAGGACGCCGCTGCCCACGTACGGCAGGCCGGCCAGTTCCAGCAGGCCCTGTACCGTGCCGTCCTCACCGTGCGGTCCGTGCAGGACCGGAAAGACAACATCCACCTCCGCCAGGACCGTGCGCGTGTTGCGGTCGGGCAGGTGCAGGCCGTCGGGTGGCGGGGCGGGGCCCGACGCCAACAGCGTGCGGGCGTCCGGTCCGGTCAGCCATCGGCCTTCGGCGGAAATGGCCATGTCCACGATGTCGTGCCCCGACTTGGCCAAGGTTGTCCGCACGCTGGCGGCGCTCCGCAGCGACACTTCGTGCTCGCTGCTGCGGCCCCCGTAAATCAATGCAACTCTCATATGGCGCACCGCCTTGCGGTTGTCATGCGGATGGATTGAGCAGCGCGGCGGTGTACCGGTCCGCCCCGCGTCCGGCCAGGCCGATTTCCGGCTTCAGCCAAATGCCGGTCTCATCCCGGACCCGCACCTGCACGGTTGCCATCAGTTCCAGTACATCGGTTGCGCGCCCGGTGCCCGGTTCGCCCAGGTTCACCAGGAAGTTGGCATGGAGAGTGTCCACCCCCACGGCGCCGCAGCGCAGGTTCTTGCAACCCGCCTGTTCGATCAACGCACCGGCAAATCCATCGGGCGGATTGCGAAACGTGCTGCCTAGGCTGGGCAGCACCGGTTGGCTGCGCCGCCGGTGGTCGAGGTTGGCCTTGGCTGTGGCCCGGATCCGCTCGGGATTCCCGGGACGGAGCCGGAATCGGGCTCGCAACACGGGGGGCGGCGGTACACGGCGGTTGGCGGCAGTCCGCTTGAGCGCGCTGTCGCGATAGGCGGGATCCAGTTCCCGCACCGACAGCCATGCCGGTTCCTGCCCCGGCATGGCAACCTCCGCCGCGACCAGATGTTGGGCGGTGTCGCTGCCGTGGGCCCCGGCATTGCCGACCACGGCGCCGCCCACGGTGCCGGGGACGCTGACCGCCCACTCCAGACCGGTCAGGCCCTTTCGGATCGTCATGCGTGCCAGTTGCGCCAGGGGCAGGCCGCTGTCGGCCCGGACCAGCACCCCGTCCGGCTGCGGTTCAAAGACGACCTCCCGGCAGAGGTTCAGCACGGTCAACCCCGGGATGCCGTCGTCGAGAATCAGGGTGTTCGAGCCCCCGCCCAACACAAACGGAAACTGCCCCTCGGCCTGTGCCCAAGCTGCCAGGCACGCCAGATCGTTCGCGCGCCGCACCGTGGCCAGGACGTCGGCCGGGCCTCCGATGCGCATGGACGAGTAGGGGGCGAGACTGGTTTCCGTCCGCGGGTCCAGATTCAGTGTCCGCGCCATGTGCAGTGCAGCCGCGGGATTCCGGGGGTCGGCCATCTACTTCAACTCCGGCAGGCCGCCGCGTTTCCGGACGGCGGTGGGTTCTGCGCAAGGGCCGCCGTCAGTTTGTCGGTCAGCCGGGGAATGTCCCCGGCGCCCATCAGGATCACCGCATCCCCTGTGTGCAATTGGTCCGCCAAGCGTGCCGACGCCTCGTCGAACGATCCGGCATGCATCACGTGGGAGTGAACCACCAGTTTGCTCAGGGTTGCTCCGTCCATGCCGGCCGCAGGTGTCTCACGGGCTGCGAAGGTCGGCAGGATCAGGACGCGGTCGGCTTGCGCGAAGGCGCTTCCGAATTCGGGCCGGAGGGCTGCGGTGCGGCTGTAGGTGTGGGGTTGGAACACGGCCCACAGTGTGCCGTGGGGAAACCGCTGTCTTGCCGCCGACAGGGTGGCGCGGATGGCCGACGGGTGGTGGGCGTAGTCGTCGACCAGGACAATCCCGGCGGCCGTGCGCCGCATCTCGAACCGTCGGTCCAGGGCACGATAGGACGCGGCGGCGGCGGTGATGGCTTCGGCTTCTCCGCCCGATGCCCGTGCCGCCAGCCAAGCCGCCGCCGCGTTGGCGCGGTCGTGGGCCCCGGGCGCCTGCAGCCGCAGTTCGTGGACCGCACCCGTTGCCCTTTCGCGCAACGTCATGGCACTGCTTTCGGGACTGCCGGGCGCTTCGGTGATCCAGTCCGCGGAAGGATGGGTGCCGAAGCCGACCCGTTGGGCCGGACCGACCGGGCCGCCGGCGATCCACTCCCGCAGATTGCGGTCGTCCGCGTGGTAGATGAGGGTGCCGCCCGGTTGCATGCGGCCCGCGAACGCTGTGAATGCGGCCCGCAGTTCGCCAAACGACCGGTAGCAGTCCGGGTGGTCCCATTCCATCGAGGTGACGACGGCCACCGTGGGTCGCAGGCCCAGAAACATGCGGTCGTATTCATCGGCTTCGATCACGAACAACGGGCCTTGTCCGTCCCTGCCGCCCGGAAGGTCCGGATGACGGGCTCCGACAATGTGCCCGGCCTCCACGCCGGCAGCCTGCAGCATCCAGGCGCACATTGCGGTCACCGTGCTCTTGCCGTGGGTTCCGGCAACGGCGGTCACCTGTTTTCCGGCCAGCATCGCCGGCAGGAATGCCTCCCTGGTTACGACCGGCAGCCCCAGCTCCCTGGCGGCCGCCCATTCGGCGTTGCGCCGGGGAATCGCACTGGATCGCAGGATTACATGCGGTCGCGCCGCCTTGGGGAGGCTGCGAAGGAAACGGCCGTCCTGGACGGTCAATGCGGTGATGCCCCGTCGGGACAGGTCGTTTGTGGCCGGCCCGGGACTGGGTTCGCTGCCGGTGACGGCGCAGCCGCGCTCCCACAGCACCGCGGCGATCGCGGACAGACCAGCTCCACCGATGCCGATGATGTGGCAGCGGAAGCTCCGGGGATAGGCGCGCAGCCGTTCCTGCCACGGGATGCCGCAGGGCAGGGATTGTTCGATTGTCATGTGCGGATGACCACTTCCGGTTCCGCCCGGCGCGCCCGCGGCCGGGATTTGCGGCTCATCAGGTATACGGCAACCGCGATCGCCGCCGGCGTGGCGATGTTGATCCAGTTCTCCGTCAGCCGGTTGGGCAGGGCTGCGGTGTACCGGACGCTGTCCGGCGCCGTCCGCACGATGGCGACGATACCGGCCCAGGACGGCCAGGCGTCCGGCACTGCCGGAGTCAGTTCGGCCACGGCTGGCAGCACCAGCCACCAGACCCCAAAACCATTGGCTGTGGCCAGCAGCGCGCCGGCCAGACGCTCCTGTCGTCCCGGTTGCGAGCGTCGGCCCTTGCGGTGCCGGCGACCGGTGACCCAATAGGCGGTTCCCACCAGAACGGTCCAGATTGCCAGGGCGGGCGCCGAATTCGCAACCGTCGCGACGAGTTCGGAACCGGCGACCGGCAGGCTGAACGGCTGCAGGACGGGTCTCCAGTCGCGCAGGGCCGCCGGTTTCAGGGACAAGCCGTCAAGGCCGGGCTGCGCGAGCCACCATATGCCCAAGGCGAGGCCCAGCAGGCCGACGACGGTGACCGGGAGTTCGCGGCGTGCCCCGCGCCACCAACCGGAGGCGAACAGGACGCAGGTGCTGACAATCAACGTGGCGAGAGTGACAGTCATGGAGAGGCAGGTTACGGACGGTCCGTTCCGGACTCCGGGCGGCGGCGGGTGCACACCGTGTGCCTGGACAGGGAGGCGATGGCCATGGCGGCGGTTTCGGCCGCATTCGACCGGCCAAGGGCCGCCATGCGGGCCGCCATGGTCGTTCGTTGCTCCGCATTGCGCAACAGGGGCAGGAGAAGCGTCGGCAGCCGGTCGCGCACGGTGGCATCCTCGGTCACCAGACAGGCGCCTGCCTGTTCCAGGGCGCGGGCATTGGACCATTGGTGGCCGCCGGCGATGGGCAGCGGCACCAGGACGGCCGGAGTCCGGGAGGCCGGAAGCTCGCCCAGGACGCTGGCACCGGCACGCATGACGGCCACGTCGGCGGCTGCCAGGGCCTGGGGAGCCTCCCGGTCCAAATAGGCCCGCACCACCAGTTTCCCCCGGAGTTCGGAAGCCAGCTCCATCTGCCGTACGGCTTCGGCAACGGCATCAAACTCTGCATGGCCGGTGACCAACAACACCAATGCTTCCTGCAGCAAGGCTGGCAGATGGTGCAGTATCGCCTGGTTCAGCGATCGGGCTCCCTGACTTCCACCCATCACCACCAGCAGCGGGTCCCCCGATGCGCCGGCCGGCATGTCCATGGCTGCCAGCAGGCTCCGACGGCTGGCGGCCGGATTGTTCATGGCCGCCAGCAGATCCCCGCGTACGGGGTACCCGCACAGCAGGCTGTTGTCCGGGAAACACTCCGCGGCCGAGGTTGTTGTGACCAAAACGGTGCGAGCCAGCCGGCCAAGCCAGCGCGCCGTGATTCCGGGGGCCGAGTCGGGCAGCAGCAGGATGAGGGGTATGCCCAGCATGCGCGCCGCCAGGGCTCCGGGCGCGGCGGCATTGCCCCCCGTGGCCAGGCATGCGTCGGGCTTGAAACGGAGCACGTGCAGGCAGGCCTGCAACGTGCCCAGGCAGACTTGGACGAGACTGAGGATGCGCCGCCCCGGGCCGCGGTCCCGCAACGGCCCCGTGGCGACCGCACGGTGCCGAATTCCGGCGCCCGCAACCAATTGCCGGGCCAGATCCCCGGCCCCTCCCAGCCAGAGGGTGTCAAGTCGTTCCGCCCGATCGGCGCAGAGCGCTTCCAGACGTTCCAGGATGGCCAGGGCCGGGTATACGTGGCCGCCCGATCCGCCTCCGGCGCACAACAGCTTCATGGATTGGCCTGGATGCGTGTCGTGTGGTCAATGTTGACCAACACCCCCATGGCTGCCAGCCAGGTGACCAGGGAGGATCCGCCGAAGCTGACGAAGGGCAGGGTCATGCCCGTGACGGGGGTGATGTTGAGCACCACGCACACGTGCAGCAGCGCCTGCATCGTCAGCATGAAAATGAGACCCACCGCGGTCAGCTGGCGGAACAGGGTCGTGGCTCTGGCGGCAATTGCAAGCCCGCGCCACGCGATGACGGCGTACAGGCCGACCACCGCAATGGAGCCGGTGAATCCGGTTTCCTCGCCAATCACGGCAAAAACCGAGTCGGTCCAGGGCAATACCACCCACAGGGTCTTCATTTCGCCCTGGCCTGGACCGGCGCCGAACAGCCCTCCCCGGACGGTGGCCCGCGCCGTGTTGCGCTCCTGCCAGCTGGCGCTGTTGAGGGGATCCGTAAAGGACTCCTTGAAGTCGAGGAGGCGTTCCGACATGTAGGGGTAGAGGCTGGCCGTCGCCACAATCAGGATGGCAAAGAGGATGCCCACCCACAACAACTGCCGGAGATTTCGGCTGGCCAGGAAGAACAGGGCAAAGGCGGTCGTGGATATGAGGATCGCCATCGTGATGTCCGGCTGCAACACGAGCAGAATCGCGACGAAGGCGGTGAACAGCGAAAAGGGATACAGGCCGGTGTTGTTGTCCCGCAGCTTTTCTCCCTTGCTGTCCAGCCAGTGGCTGGTGTAGAAGATCATCACAATCTTCATGATTTCGCTGGGCTGGAAGCTGGCGCCGAACAGCAGGCGTTGCGAACCGAACGCGCGCGTGCCCACCGCCAGTACGGCGATCAAGCCAAGACAGACCACGATGAACATCGCGGGGCTCAGACTTTGCCAAATCCTGTGTGGCACCGCGGCCGCCACAAGGAAGACCGCAAGGCCCGTAATGAGCCACAGGATCTGCCGCTTGAGGAAGTAGAGCCCGTCCGGCACGGCGCGCAGCAGGCCTTCGTAGTAGCTGGCGCTGAACACCATGATGATGCCGATGGCCAGCAGCGATGCCAGGGCGCTCAGCAGCCACCAGTCGTACTGCTCCAGCCACCGGATTCGCTCCGACCGGGGCAGCCCCGGGGCGGCCGCCAGCGTATTGTGCGTCATGCTGCCTCGTTCCGCAGGTGGCCTGCCAGCGAGCGGAAATGGTCGCCGCGCGCCGCGAAGTCCGGATGGCTGTCGAAGCTGGTGCCTCCGGGGGACAGCAGCACGGTGCCGCCCGGGCGGACCCTCAGGCCCGCCTCGCCCACGGCGGCCTCGAAACAGTCGGCCTTCACAATCGACATTCCGTGCAGCCGCCGGCCGACGCCCTCCAAGGCCCTAACGATGTCCGCCTGTGCTTCGCCGAACACAATCAGTGTTTGGACGCGATCGCACACCTCGGCGGCAAACGCGTCCCAAGCCAGGCCCTTGTCCCGGCCGCCGGCCAGCAAAACGAGCGGTCCGTCGCCCGTCCCCATGCTGCGAATGCCGGCCACGGCCCGTTCCGGTGAGGTCGCGATGCTGTCGTTGATCCACGTTGTGCCGGCCGGGCCCGGTACTTCCTCCAGCCGGTGGGGGACGCCGGCAAAGGTGTCCAGGACGTGCTGGAGGGAAGCGGTGCCTGGGTGGTCCGCCAGCGCAGCGGCCACAGCCAGCAGGGCGTTGGTCCGGTTGTGCGCGCCGCGCAGCCGGAACCGGTCCAACGACAGAATGTCCTGGCCATTGAACCGAATGCGGTTGCCCGCCAGCGAGAAGCCGCCCGGGAGGGCCTGCCGGCGGGAAACGGCGATTCTGCACACGGCCCTGTGCGACAGGCTGGCTTCCATGTCCGCAAGCAACTCGTGGCAGGCGCGGGCCTGGGGCAGGGGCGGATCGACCGCCTTGAACCGCTGCCGCGCCGCCGGCAGGAGCCGCCGGGAGACGGGATCGTCGGCGTCCAGGATCAGGGTTGAATCGCTGTTGAGCAGGTCCAGGAGGTTGAGCTTGGCCTGCAGATAGTCCAACATGCCCGTGTGCCGATCCAGATGGTTCGGCGTGACATTGGTGAGCACGGCGGTCCGAATCCTGCATGCATCCCGCAAGGGTGTTTGCGTCCACTCCGTCCGGAACAACTCCAACTGAAAACTGCTGGCTTCCCAGACCAGGCGATCGCGGGGACCGAAGTCGCGCGCCCCGGTCAACAGGGGGCGGCCGATGTTGCCACCGACATGGACTGTCCGTTCGGGATGGGCGGCCTGCAACAAGGCGCCGGCCAGGACGGTCGTGGTGGTCTTGCCATTGCTGCCGGTGACGACGGTGGTCGGCGCCCGCGACGCGGCGAACGTCAGCATTGTGTCGTTGACCACCGGAATGCGGCGTCTGCGAGCCGCCTGCACAACTTCCAAGTCGGTAGGCACGCCCGCAGACAGGGCCACCAGGCTGCATTCGGCCAGCAGCGCGGGATCCTGGCGGCCGAAACGCAGCCGCAGGTTGGTTTGGTGTCCGTCGGCAGCCAATGTTGCCAGGTCGATGGCGGCGCGGTCGCAGCCGGTCACGTAGGCCCCTTCCCGGTGCAGGAAGCGGCAGAGCTCGGCGCCCTGTCGGGCCAGGCCGAGCACGACTGCGTTCACCCCCGTCCAAGGCCCTGTCAATGGTGAAGCCGGGTTCATGCTGGACGTGCGCGGCTATACCAGGGCCAACGAAACACCCAGCATGCCGCACAGCACGCTGACAATCCAGAACCGTTCCTTGACCTGCATTTCACTCCAGCCCAAGGCTTCGAAGTGGTGGTGAATGGGGGCCAGGCGGAAAGGCCTGACATCCCTGCCCCAGAACCTGCGGGTGAACTTGGCACTGACGACCTGAATTATCGTGGACAGGGCCTCGGCCACGAAGATGAACCCGATGACCGGCAGGATGAGCCACTGCCGGGTCATCAAGGCTACCAGCGCCAGCGTGGCGCCCAACGCCAGACTGCCGGTGTCGCCCATGAACAATTGGGCAGGATGGGCGTTGAACCACAGGAACGCGAAGAGGGAGCCCACCACAATGAAGCAGAAGATGGAGATGTATGTGTATCCCTGCAGGAAAGCGATGATGCCGTAGGCGACGAAGGCCACGGTGGTTGTGCTGCCGGCCAAGCTGTCCAGGCCGTCCGCCAAGTTGACGGCGTTGCTGAAGCCGACAATGAGGAAAATGGCGACCGGCACGGTGAGCCAACCCACGTTGACCAGCGAGGGGATGCCGGGAACCCCCACGGAGTCGATGGCGGGAGGACCGTAATACAGGACCAGGGCAATGACGGTGGCCAGAACGAACTGCACCAGGCTCTTTACCTTGGCTGTGATGCCGCCCTGCTGTTCCGAATTGCGAATGAGGCTGCGCAGGTCGTCGTAGGTGCCCAGCCCCGCAAACGTGCCCAGGCAGAAGAACAGCAGCAGTGTGCTGGCGCCGATGATGTTGAAGCCGATCAGGTTCGCAATGTTCAGGGTGCCGGTGATCAAAAGGATGGGCAGCACAAACAGCCAGCCGCCCATGGTGGGAGTGCCGGTCTTGTCAAGATGGTGGCCGGGCCCGTCCGTCCGGATTTTCTTGCCGATGCCATAGCGGTGCAGCAGCGCGATCAGCGGCCGGCCCCACATGACGGCGATGAAGAAGCTGAGGGCGCCCAGAATCAGGGGAATGGACATGGCCGTCAGAACCGCCGTGCGCTGAGTCCGGACACGATTTCCTCCATGCCCACGGCACGGCTGCCCTTGATTAGGATCAGGTCGTCGGGACGCACCAGGTCGGACAGCAGGGACAGCGCTTCCTCGGCGTGGGCAGTCGGGTGCACGGCTTCGCTGGCCATGCGGCTGGAGCGCGCGGCATCGCTGATTAGGCGACCCAATCGGCCCACGGTCACCAGCAGGTCGGAGACGTTGGCGGCGTGGCGGCCGACAATCAGGTGGCTGGTTTCGGTCGATGTTCCCAGTTCGCGCATGTCCCCGAGCACGGCGATGCGCCGGCCGCGCCGTTCCGGTTTGAGGTCGGCCAGCAAGTTCAGTGCGGCCAAGGCACTGGCTTCGCTGGCGTTGTACGTGTCGTCAATCAGCGTGCTGTTGTTGACGCCGTCGACCAGCATCAGACGGATCTGATTGTTGGGATCGCGCAGGCCGGCCAGGATTTTCTGCAGCGGAATGCCTTCGACCAGTCCGGCCGCGGTGGCCAGCAGCGTGTTGTGCACGCTGTGGCGGCCCAGCAGGGGCGACTTGACGTGGATGGTCCGGCCGGTCGGGTACAGGAACTGTGGCAGGTGGAGGCGGAACCGGCAGCCCTTGAACCCGGCGCTTTGGATTTGGTCGGCCCACACGTCGCAGTCCGGGGTCAGCCCGACCTTGATAACTTGGGCTTCGGTCAACGCCTCCATCCTCTGCACCATCGGATCGTCCCAGTTGAGGATGGCGACCCCGCCCGATTCGGCCGGTGGCAGCGCCCGCACCAGCTCCGACTTGGCCCGAAAGATGTTCTCGATGGTCCCGAGGCGTTCCAGGTGGCTGGGTCCGACGTTGGTCACGATGCCCATGTGGGGCAGTGTCAACCCGCACATCTCGTCGATTTCGCCCAGCCGGTACATGCCCAATTCCGTCACAAACCGTTCATGGATGTGACTGAGGCCCATCAGTACCAGCGGCAGGGCGTGCTCGCCGTTGAGGTTGCCGGGACTGCAGTAGGTTTCGAAGTGCTGGCTGAAGACGGACCGGACCAGTTCCTTGGTGCTGCTCTTGCCGACGCTGCCGGTGATCCCGACCACCCGCAGGCTCCTGCGCGTGCGGTGCAGGCGCTGAAACAGGCCCACGTTCCGGATTGCCTGCATTGAATCGGACACGACATACAGGACGCAATGTTCGGAGGTGGGGTAGGCCGGCTCGTCGGCACCGGGTGACTCCAGACTTCGGGTCCGGCAATTCGCAATCACGACCGGGTGGCCGGCCGCATCCAGGACTTGCAGGGCCTGGGGTTCGCAAATGACGGCCCGGGCTTGCCGACCCAGGGCATCGCCCACAAAGTCGTTGCCGTCGGTCCGGTCGCCGGGCAGGGCCGCGAACAGATCGCCGGGCGTGGCCAACCGGCTGTCGGCCACGGCGCGGCCGATGGGAATGGGCGGCAGATGGCGCGGCGGGGCCGAACCCGTCAGGGCCTGCCACAGCGTATGGTGGGTGACTTGGGTTGCCACCGCGGGGACGGGGTCGGCCATGGGGTTGGCTCGCTGCGGATTCACGCGTCGGTCTCGTTGCCGGACGGCAGGAGCGAAGGCAGGGCGGGGGCGGTGGTACTGAGCACGCCCGAGGAACCGTAGCAGGAGGGATGGCAGTCGGGCGGAACGTTAAGGTAGGCCAGGCTGCGCACCGCGATGCGGCTGAACAGGGGGGCGGCATTGTTGGAGCCCCACGGTCCGAGCACCGTGTCGGGGTTGGGATCGTACAGCAGCACCAGGATTGTGATGCGCGGATCCTCGGCCGGTACGAAGCCGACAAAGCTGGCGATCACCTCATCCTCCGAGTAGTGGCCGAGCCGGTCGGGATCGGGAACCTGGGCCGTGCCTGTCTTGCCGGCCACCTTGAATCCCGGCACCTGGGCCGCCGTGACCTCCCGCTCCACGGTTTGTACCATCATCTCCGTGATGGTCGCGGCGGTCTCCGGCTTTACGACTTCGGGCCGCAGGACCGTGGGGACGAACGAGTTGACGTAGTCTCCATTAATCCTGTGCTGGACAACGTAGGGCT
>CAZMKQ010000093.1:0-19998 GCA_964566955.1 uncultured Caldilineaceae bacterium
CATTCTGCGCGGCTTCCCCTTTTTTGGTCAACTCCCAATTCCACATTAGGCGTATCATGACTATTCCGCGGGTCTCGTTGCGGTACCACAGGGATCGGCATCGCCAAGCTGCAAGCCGGTTGCAGGATCGCTGTGATGCGACATGTCAAATCCTGATTCCCACACTTCTTTTCCGTCCGACGGCTCACCCGCACGCAACCCGGTATGACTGACCACCCGTTTTCCGGCCGAACCGCACTGGTGCACGATTGGCTCAATCAGGTGGGTGGTGCGGAATACGTTCTCGAGGTGCTGCATGGCATGTTCCCGTCGGCGCCAATCTACACCAGCTTGTATATACCGCAACGCATGCCGGACGCGATGCACAGTTGGGACATCCGCACCTCATGGCTGAATCGTATCCCCGGACGCGATCGCCGCGCCCGTTATCTCCTGCCCTTGTTTCCAGGAGCTTTTCGAAGCATGAACCTGGTCGACAATGACTTGGTTATCAGCATCAAGAGCGCCTTTTGCCTCGGGGTGCGCACGGCCGCCGACGGAAGCAAGGCCCGACACGTCTGCTACTGCCTTACACCGACCCGGTTCCTGTGGCACTTCGACCAGTACATGGAACGCGAGCAGGTCTCGGGACCGGCCAGACTGGCCACGCGGATGCTGCTGGAACACTTGCGACGGTGGGAACTTGATGCAGCAAGCCGAGTGGACGACTTCATAGCCATCAGCACGGCCGTGCAGGAGCGGATCCGCGACATCTACGGTCGGCCCAGCACGATCGTCCATCCCCCTGTTGACACCGAAGCCTTCCGGCCCGAGGCATCCGTTCCCAGGGAAAACTTCTACCTCGTCGTATCACGCCTGATTCCCTACAAGCGAATTGACCTCGCCGTGTCCGCCTTCAACCGCATGCCGGACCACAACTTGGTAATTGTCGGGGATGGTCGGGATGCCGCCACACTCAAGGCCATGGCCGGTCCCAACATCCGCTTCACCAACCACCTGCCGCGGCGCGAGGTGGTCAACCTGATGCAGCGGTGCAGGGGCTTCATCTTCCCTGGCGAGGAGGACTTCGGGATCACCCCGGTGGAAGCCATGAGCGCGGGCAGTCCGATCGTGGCCCTGCGGGCCGGAGGAGCTCTGGACACGGTTGCAGACCGGCAAACCGGAATCTTCTTTGACCGGTCCGAGCCGGAGGCCCTCTGCGAGGCCGTCGAGGCAGCCTATGCCACCGACTGGGATCCCGCGGTCCTGTATCGACAGGCCGACCAATTCAGCACCGAGCTGTTCAGGGAACGGTTTCAGCGCTTCTTGTCCGCTGCATAGCCGAGCTCCTTGGTAGTCATGTCATTGATTCCTTGGAGCCGGAGGGCATCCGCCCGTAATCAAGCAACAGGGATGCATGCGGCTCCGGCCGCGACTTCACGCCGCGTGCTGGGGATATACTTTTCACGCCTCCATCCGCCTGCCGTCGTTCACATCATCCATGACCTGGTCCGAATACGGCCATCTACTCCTGCGCCACGGGTGGCTCATGATGGCAGGAGCATTGGTTTGCGGTGCCTTGGCCTTGGGTCTGGCCACCCTGCAGGAGCCGATCTTTAGGGCACGGATCCGGATCAGCATGATTCCGGGGGTGATGGACTGGCGCATGCGGGACCTGACGAAGGAACTGGCCCGCAACGCCGTGGCCACTTTTCCGTCGGACGAACTCCTGGCCGCAGTGCAGGACCAAACCGGTCTGCAGGTGGGTGCGGACAGCCTCAAGGCAGGTTGGGACGACGGGGAACTGATCATTACGATCGAGGCCTTGGCGGGCGACGTGACCACCGCCGGGATTCTGGCCCGGACAGCCGCAACCGAATTCCACAGCCGGCGATCCCTTCAATTCACGGAACAGGACTTCATCGAGTTCATCGAGTTCGAAATCCGCAACCGGGAACCCGAACTGCAGCAAATCGCACCCAATGCTATACCCAACGTACTGGCCGGATTGTTCGTCGGATTCGCCGCTGGCCTGGCTCTGGTCCTGATTCTGCACTGGCGCGACGAAGAGTGGCTGCTTACCCGGCAGGCGATCGAGAAGTCGGTGCCGCAACCCATACTGGGCAGAATCTGGTCGAACTGATCACATGCGCCGACCCGTGAACACCAAGCCCGGCTCTCGCCAACAGGACGCACAGGAGCAGGTGGCCCATGAATTGCGGGCCCTGCGGGCCAACATCGAACTGGCCTGTCCCCAGCCGGTCCGCTCTGTGGTCCTGCTCTCCCCGGACGATTCGGTTCCGACCGTGTCCGCAGTTTGGAATCTGGGCCTTGCCTTCCAGACCGGCACTACTCCGGCCCTGTTGGCAGACGCCGATATGCTGAATCCCGGGCTTCATCTCAAGGCGGACTTGGATCTGGCACCCGGTCTCAAACAGTGGCTCGAACAGAAGGAACAGCCCACTTCAGTCCCGATCACGGCCCGCGATCACGATCCCCTGGTCCTGGCAGCCGGATGCAGCAACGAGGACCCCCTGCAATGGTTGAACACGGAATCCATCGGCTGGTTCGCACCTGCCCTGATGGCCTGTGCAGAACGCGTGATTTGGCACACGCCGCCGCTTGACCAATCACCCGTGGGCATACTGCTGGCCGGATCCGCGGACGCGGTCCTGATGGCTGTCCGGCCCGGCCACACCCGCCACAGCCGCGTGCATCGGGCGCGGCGGATCCTGGCCCAGGCCGGGATCACGGCCACCGGCACGGTCCTGGTCGAGAGTTGAGGCCGGTTCCCGTGGCCACCCGGTACATTCGGTCGGTGCCTTCGCTGGCCGCACACATCCGAAACGTACAGCGCGAACGGGTATATGACAGCAGTTCGCTGGCCTGTCCGGCGGCCGGGCTGGTGCAGACCTACCATCCGTCCAAACTGGACACGTTGCTCGATGCCAGGCCGTCCATATCGGTGCTCAACCGCGAGGCCGACACGATGGCGCATGTGCTGCGGCGTCTCTCCGATCACCTTCAGCGCCTGTCCCACGCCTACGCGGAGTGGCAGAACTTTGATGCAGGGGCCTATTTCGACCTGTATCCCAAACAGGCCGAAGTTCTGGTCGACATGCGCGGAACGGGCCGCATGACCCGCATTACCTTTTTCGGCGACCTGATGATCCCCCGGTTCCAGTTGGCGGAAGGCTACTTCGTCGAGACCTTTGCCCCAAGCTATCGGGCGGCGTTTCCCGTGGGCCGGGAACCCAACCGGCAGAGCCCGGCCATGCAGCTGTTCCGCGACGAGGTCGAACCAGAGATGGCGCGCCGGTGGCAGCACCTGTGTCTGGTGGCCCAGCGCCTGCTCTGGACACTCAAGAACGAGCTGGACTACCTTGTGGTCACCGACGGCGAGGAGGAAATGTTCAACTGGCGCCCGTCCTGGCACACGCCGGACTGTCCGGAACTGGTGTCCGGCCTCCTGCCGGCTTGGGAAACGCTGACCACGTTCACGATGGCCGTGCAGTGTGCGCCGGCATCTCGGGAACTGTACGAAGGAGTGTGACGTGACACGATACCTGGTCACCGGCGGAGCCGGCTTCATCGGCTGCAACTACGTTCGCTTTCTACTGTCCGGGTATCCGGACGCCAAGGTCACGGTCTACGACAAGCTCACCTATTCCGGCCGCGTGGAGAACTTGGAGGAGCCGCTGGCACGGTTCAAGGACCGATGCGAACTCGTGGTCGGTGACATATGCGACAGCGCCGCCGTTGAAAGGGCCCTGCAGGCGGCCCAACCCGACATCGTGGTCAACTTTGCCGCGGAGACCCATGTGGACCGCAGCATCGCGGATCCGGACACGTTTGTCCGCACCGATGTCAACGGCACGGCCGTCCTGCTGCGACAGGCCAGCGACCAGGGCGTGGCCAGGTACCACCAGGTCGGCACGGACGAGGTATACGGTCCCGTACCTGTATCACAGCGCAGTTCCGAAGGCGATGTTCTGAATCCCAGCAGCCCCTATTCCGCCAGCAAGGCCGCCGGCGATCTGATGGCGTTGGCCTGGCATCAAACCTACGGTTTGCCGGTCACCCTTTCCAGGGGCGCAAACTGCGTCGGCGCCTATCAGTATCCGGAAAAGGTGGTGCCGTTGTTTGCCACCAACGCATTGCTCGATCTTCCCCTTCCGGTCTATGGGGACGGCAAGCAGCGGCGGGACTACCAGCATGTCCTCGACCACTGTGCAGGCATACAGGCGGTTCTGGATCACGGGCAGCCGGGCGAGATCTACAACATCGGCACGGGCACCGAGGTCACGAACCTGGAGATGGTGCGCATCCTGCTTGAGACCCTGGACAAGCCCCGTTCCCTGATCCGACATGTGCAGGACCGGCCGGGCCACGATCGGCGCTACGGCCTGGACATCTCCAAGATGCTGGACCTGGGTTGGAGCCCGGCCATGTCAGTGGAGGAAAGCATCACCGCGGCCGTCTGCTGGTACCGCGACAACCGCGCATGGTGGGAGCCGGTGCGCGCCGGCGAATTCCAGGACTACTACGCCCGGCAGTACGCGGGACGTCCGGAACATGTACGCTGAACCCGGTGCAAGGCTGCACAGTCCCGATGCCGCTGCCGCCCAACCTGTCTGCGCCAAGGACCTCGCTGAACTCTTTAGCGGGCACCATCATTACATCCGGGACTTCCCGCCGGAGGCGTTGGCCAACCCTCCGTCCAACTGGAGCATACTGACGCAGCGCGATGCGGCCCAACGCGTCGCAGGGGCCGCGGTCCTGGAAATCGAAGACCGGCCGCCAACCCTTCCTTCTTGTGTGCCCAGCCGGATTACGGGACGAGGCATCGCGGTGCGAGGCGAAACGGGTATCCGGGCTGCCGCAACGCACTTGCTCCAGCAGGTTCTGTCGAACCTGGACAGACAGTGGCCGGATCGCTTCTTCCACTTTTCTTCCCGTTACCGGTGGCTCGTTGACGGTGCGCTGGCCACCGGATTCCGCAGGCTGGACACCATGGCCTACCTGGAGCATCGCCTGCACCGGATGACCAGCCTGGAGCCGAAGCACACGCTACGTCCGGCCCAACTCGAAGACCTGCCACAACTGGCGGCGATCGATGCCCGTGCCTTCCCCAATTTCTGGCACATGGGCGCGCAGCGCCTCAACCAACTGTCCCAATCGGAATCGGCCCGTCTCCTGGTGGCCGACGCAGACGGACAGGCGGCCGGCTTCATCCTGACGGAAACCGTCCTGCAGGACGGCGGCGCCCAGGGTTTCGTAGTCCGCGTATGCGTGGATCCGGCCCTGCACCGGCAGGGCGTGGGCACGTCCCTCATGGCCGGCGCCGTCAACGCCATGCACAGGGCCGGCATGACCCGGGTGAGTCTCAATGCCCTGCTCAGCAACGAGGACACGCTGGCCTTTTACCGGCGTCTGGGATTTGTGGCACAACTCCGGCACGCGCAGGTACTGGGTACTGTCACCGGCCAACCGCGTACGCCTGCGCCGCGGCGCAGGCGCGGTGTCCTGTCATACCGGTAGGCCGCGCGCAACCGTCAAAGAGTGCCGGTACCATGAAGCCCGCGACCAACCTTATTCTGCTTCGGCTGTTCTTTCTGCCGGTCCTGGTGCTTCTGGCGGGCACCGTGGGCTACATGCTGCTGGAGGGTTGGAGCTGGCTGGACGCAACGTACATGACCGTCATCACCCTGTCCACGGTCGGCTTCGGCGAAGTGCAGGACCTGACCCGGGAGGGGCGCATCTTCACGGCCCTCCTGATATTGTCGGGGGTCGGTGCCATTTCCTATGCGTTCACGGTCGGGACGCAGGAGATCGTGGCCGGACAGCTGTCGGGCGCGTGGCGGTCCACCCGCAATCGCAGGAGAATCAACCGCATGCGAGATCACTTCATTGTGGCCGGTTATGGCCGGGTCGGCTCGTTTGTGGCCGGCCTGCTGCTTGAACAGAAACAGGCTGTCGTCATCATTGACATTGATACCGAGCGCTTAACGGAGGCGGAGGCGGAGATGGAACAACTGCGTTTTGTGGCCGGAAGCGCGGACCATGAAGACGTTCTCAGACAGGCCGGCATCGACAGGGCCGCCGGCATTTGCTTCTGTCTGCCCAACGACGCCGACAACCTGTTGGGCGTCCTGACCGCCCGCACCCTGAATCCCGACATTTTCATTTCCACGCGCGTGGATGATGCACTGAACCAGGCCAAAATGGAGTTTGCCGGAGCCAACGATGTCGTCAGTCCAACCTCAACCGCGGCCTATTCGATGACTATTCGCATGGTCCAGCCGTCTGTGGTCAAGGCCTGGGAGTGGATTCGGGTCAGCAATCAGGAGGGCTACCTACTCGAATCCGTGCAGCTTGGGGCCTCGTCCGAGTTTGTGCATCGCACGGTGGGAGACATCGGGTTCCGCAGGCAGTACGGCCTGCGTGTGCTCCAGGTCATGCGGGAGGACGGCACCCTTGTGCCGGATGTATCGGGCGCGACGATGCTTCTTCCCGGCGACAGCCTCCTGGCCATGGGCAGCCGGGAGGACATTGCCAAGTTCTGTGCCGAAATCTGATCGGACAGTGTCGGTTCCGATGGCACGGCGGGCGCAACCGTTCCGTTATCTCCCGGTCATGGCCACCTGACGACAGCGGCACCAGAGGCGAGTTGGTTCGGGATGCGCTGCCATTCCGCTTGCTCGGGGACACGGGTTCCGCGATCCCCGCGTCCATCTCTGGCCGAACCTTTCCGGCCACCGCAATGCCCCCTGGACCAGAAGGATTCCGTCGCCGCGGCTCGGTATTCAGATCCGCGACTTCTGCTTTGCAGCCACTGCGCGTATCCGAGTATCAGGCCCATGCGCAGGGCAGTGCGACCTCTTGAGTTTAGGGAGGAGGATTCGGCCACAGTACCAAGCGGATTTTGTCAATCGAACTGATGCAGGAGACATATCAACCTCATTGCCATCGGCGCCAGTCCCGGCCTGCCGGCAAGTCTGTGTGTGCCTTGTGAAAATATCTGCTGCACTCTCCAAGGGGTCCGCCGGGCCTTCAGGCCGTACCCGCCTTCCTTTTGGCAGGCGACCGGTGCCGGAGGCTTTCCAGTTGGATGCGCACATTGCGGGCGGTTCGGGGGCGCATGCTCGTCGCGGTGTACAGCATGGCATCACGGACAATGGAGTCCGCCTGTCTCGTCCCAATTCCCAATTCGGAGGCAGCGGTCATGCCGGCCTGGTATATCGTCGGAATCAGGGGCACCAGCTCCTGCTGCGTCTCATGCACTCCCCGTACACCCCCCCGCGCCACGCCGCGCAGAACCTGCCGCGAGACCCGGTCCTGCAGATGGCTGCCCATCTCCTGGGCAATACCCTTGAGACTGTCCTGCACAACCACCCTGGGATCCAGTTCCGTGTCATCCATGGCGTGAACCGCGGCCCGGGCCGCATGGTAGGCGATTTCCTCCGCATGGGCATCCAGGTTGCTGTGGCCCCTTAGGATATGGGCCAGACTGCTGCGGACCGAGGAAGACAGGTTGCGCACGGATTGGGAACCGGTGTGCGAAGTCGACACGGCCAGGCGCATCGTTTGGGAAAACTGATACAGGGTCAGGCCCAACGCAGTATCGATCCCGGGAACACTGCGGAGTACGCCCACCGGCACTTGCAGGAACCGGGCGCCGGGGATGGAATTCAGGGCCCGTACCGTGGACGCCGCATCCTTGTACAGTTCGTCCAGAACAACGGAACGGCTGTGATCCTGGAGCTCATGGATACGGGCCAACAAACTGGAAGTGAACACACCCAGCAGAAACGCCAGCAGGAACAGGAATTCATAGCCTCCCAGATTCAGGCCCGTGAACCCCACGGACGCACTGGGGCCGATCCACTCCACATTGATGGTCAATCGACGTTGCAGTAGAAAATCGATGAGGCGGCCTCCCACCAAGGGCCCCAGGCCTGCACCCAGGTTTCCCGCGATGGATGCCAGGGACAGATAGGCGCTGGTGCGCTGATGCTTGGCCCGCTTCATGGTCAGAATGCCCGAGGCGACGTTGGTCCCGGCCGTTGCCAGGCCCTGCAGCACCATGCAAACGGCAATGAGCAGATACACCAACAGGCCGGCACCGATGGCATCTCGATGCACGGTGGACACCAGGGACCAGAGAGGCAAGAGCAGCAGCATGAGTGACCCACTGGCCGTCATGACGGCCTTGGCCCCAAACCGATTCGCATATTTGCCCCACACGGACAGGATCGACACGTTGGCCACCTGCGACAGCGTGCCAAAAACAATCACCAGGGACAGCGGGAACGCCAGTTTCTGCAGCATGAATACGGCAAAGAAAGGGGCGGCCAACGATGTGTAGAAGTTGCGCATGCCCAGGAACCACAGGACAGGCCGGTATTCCCGATCTTGAAGAGGGGCACCCAGGCCTGCCAGAAGGGATTGACCAGGCGGTGCCGACCGCGGACTGCGGGGTTCCGGAATCCGGGCCATGCACACGGGACTCATGATCCCCAGGGTGGCCACACCACACAAGAAAACCAAGGTGTAGCCCAGGATCGGGGCATCGGCGCCCTGGGCGGTACCCCAATAGTCCACAAACAGGGAGGCTGCCAAGCCCAATGCGATCGAGGCAATCGCACCGTAGGCCAAACGCCGGGCAAAAACCGTGCCCATCAACCGGCCGGGAATCAGATCCCGCAACCAGCCCTGCCAGTTGATGGCAATGAGCGGACGCAAGGCCCCCTGCACACTGACGAGTGCCATGAGAACCGCGACCTGCCGGGGGGGCGGAAGGCCGGAAAGCGGCAACAGGGCGATTGGGATCCACAACAAGGTCACCAGACCCCAAGGCAACAGGGCAAGCAGTTTGCGTTGGCGCAGATAGTCCGTCACCGGCACGAAAACCAGTTGTAACGGCTGGAAGATAAAGGGAGCCGCACCCACAAAACCCACCTGGAAGACACTGGCTCCCAACAGCAGGGCATACGCGGTCAGGAAGCCGCCCCCAACGATACTGCCCAGCCCCATGGAGGCGATGCCTTCCAGGTATAGCCACTTCAGGCCGGAGCGAATCTGCGCTTTGGACAGGGAATCGTACCGCTGGAACAGGGTCATCATCGTCCGGCATGCCCGTGCTGTGGTTCCAATCCGGAAGAACGCGGCAGCTAGCCGCGCTCCAAGCTCCTGTTGAGGGTGGAGGCAATATGGTCGTCGGGCCAGGATCGAGACCCAATCAACGGGTCGCGCCCATTTTCGCCCATGACGGCCTGACGGGCAAGACTGATCCGGATCGGCATCGTTTCAAACTCGTGGTTTTGGTTCAAGGCCGGAAGAGGAACACCTTGGTTGCCACAGGAGAAGTGGCAATCTGAACCTTCAATATCTTGACAGACAACACAGATACTGTGTTGCTTTGTCAACTAGTGCACCATTTCATAAGTTCTGCGGATCTGGGCGAGCTGGGCCAGGATGGCATCGGCCTTGGCCTTCCACCGGGGCGGCGTGGCCCGGCGGTTGTGGCCCCGCACGTAGCGGCCCAGGGTCGCCTGCAGGTCGGCCACATCGTCGAAGGAGCCGCGGTCCATGACCTGGCGCTGCAGGGTGCTGAACCAGGCCTCGACCCGGTTCAGCCAGGAGGAATAGGTGGGGATGAAGTGGAAGTGGAAGCGGGGATGGGCCTCCCGCCAGGCCTTCACCTTGCGGTGCTTGTGGGGCGAGTAGTTGTCCAGGACCAGATGCACCTGCTGGGTGGGGAAGTGCCGGGCCAGTTGACGCAGGAAGGCCAGAAACTCCTGATGCCGGTTGCGGGCCGCGCAGGCATAGTAGATGCGGCCGGTGTCCAGATCCAGGGCGGCCCGCAGGGAGAGGGTGCCGTGGCGGACGTAGTCGTGGGTGCGGGTGGCGGGGCGGCCGGCGGTCGCGGACAGGCCAGCCTGGGTACGGGCCAGGGCCTGCATTTGGGGTTTCTCGTCGAAGCACAGTCTCACAACGTCGGGCATCTTTTTTTTTCGTAGACCGCGATCACGTCGCGCAGCTTGGCCTCGAACTGCGGGTCGTTGGACAGCTTGAAGGTGCGCACGCGGTGGGGCTGGATCCCGGCGGCCGACCACCAGCGGCTCAGCTGGGCGGTCGAGATGCCGGTCTCCCGGGCCATCAGACTCAGGCTCCAGCGGGTGTGGCCGTCGGGCGGGTCCGCCTGCAGCTTCTGCCACATGGCCTCCCGCTCCGCCTCCGTGTAGGTCGGCGGGCGACCGCTGCGGGGGCGGTCCGCCAGCCCCTCCAGCCCCTCGGCCAGGTACCGGTTGCGCCAGCGTGCCACCGTCTCGTCACTGGTGCCCCTGGCGGCCGTCGCGGCCGCCAGGGTCCGGCCGGCCGCCAGCTCCAGCAGCATGCGGGCGCGCTGCACCTGGTGGTGGGGCAGGCTCTGCGACCGCGCCCACTGCTCCAGGGTCGGTCGGTCCGTCGCCTGCAAGGTCAAGCCGCGGGTGCGGGCCATGAGTGCCTGCCTCTGTCCATGGGGGATTCCATACCGTCCCTATTTTAGCCATGATACTTACGCAAGCGTGCACTAGCCACTCCTGTTGCTGCCGGGTGCCGTTGCCACGGAACCTAGTCCCGCATCATGGCATTCAGCATGACCAGCAGCTTGCGCATGGCGGCGACGAGGGCCACTTTCTTGGCCTTGCCTCGTTGACACAGGCGCTCATAAAAGGTGCGGATGGCGGGGTTCCAGCGCACGGCGCTCAAGGTGGCCATGTAGAGCACGTTGCGCACGGTGGCGCGGCCGCCCCCAATATGGCGCTGGCCACACCATTGGCCACTGTCCCGGTTCAGGGGTGCCACGCCCACCAGGGCTGCCACCTGGCGTCGACTGAGATGTCCCACCTCCGTCAAAGTCGTTCACACCACCGTCTCCAAACCACCGGTGGCTTCCAGGACGATAAGGATCGGCGACCAGGGAGCCAAACGCTCACACAAGGTCCGGAGCCTGACCATGTCATACGTCACACGCCCAGAGGCGGGTTCCGCGGAGATCGACATTTCCAGGTGACTCTGGGCCACGTCAATCTCGTTCTACTCGAGGCCCAACGGCGGTAGGGCGAACACGTCTCGGAAACCCGCGACGACATTCTGGCCGGTGGAGGCGCGGGCCCTGCGCGGCCACTGGGATACTGAGAACCGTCTGCCCTGGGGCCTGGACATGGCCTTTCGGAAGGACGAAAGCTGCATCCGCACCGGCCACACCACCCACAACCTGGCGGATCCTGCGTCACTTGGCCCTCAACCTCTCCCACCCCAAGCCCCATGGCCGCGCGTACCCGGCCATGGCCAGGTTCAGCGGCTCCTGGCAACCGCCAACGACTCGGCGATCTCCATCACCCGGTCCGCCACCGGTGCGAAGAAGACCTGCCTGTCCCTGACGATTTCCCCCTCGCCCACATAGGCCGCCAACTGTTCCGCGTCCAGTGCGAAGTGCGCCGCCGCGGCCGTGCTGCCGCCAAGATCCTCGCGCGCCCGCGGCATAACGTCGATGCGCGCGAGCAGTGCCTGGAGATCCGCATCCCGGAACGGCTCGGGGGTGGCCATCACTATCGAGTGGCTGCCCCCGGTGTACCAAAGTACGGCGTGCGGAAAGGTTGCCCGGAACGTCCGCAGGATGAGACGAAAGTCATCCTCGGACATGCTGTGGAACGGCAGCCACTGGAAGAAGACCCCGCCGGGCGCCAGGCGCTCGGCCACGGTTGCATAGAACTCGTGCGTGAAGAGGGCCCAGCTGCTGGTGTTGGCCGGATGCGTGGCGTCCGCCGTGATGATGTCGTACCGGTGGGGAGTGCGCAGCAGGAAGTTGCGACCGTCCTCCACGTGCAGCCGCACCCGCGGCGAATGGAGAACGTTGTGGTTCTCTTCCCAGTACACCTCGGCCGCCTCCAACATTTCGCGGGACAGGTCGACCGCGTCCACATGGGGAATTCCGTGGCCGTCGAGGGAGCCGGTGGCGATGCCGTTGCCGAAACTCAGCATCAAGGCGCGTCGGGCACCTTCCCGGACCAGGGGCGGCAGGTGTCCGAGGGCACGGAACGCCTGCATGCTGATCGCGTCCGTCGGGACCTCGATGCGGCCGTTCACGAAGGACACCTTGATGTTGCTCTCCGGCACATCGAACACGGCCACGGTCGTATCCACGCCTTCGGCATAGAAGGCCATGAATTCGCCGGGATCCTGCCGAAAGCCGAGATACACCGCCGGGGGCCGCAGGACGACACCGACCAGGAGAAGAACGGCCGCGGCGGCCGGCCAGCGAAGCTTCCGGACCGGATCGGCCATCCTAAGCGAAAATCCGGCCAGCGAGGCCAAGCCCAACAGCAGACTTCCCGTGGCCAGCAGGAACAGCGACCCCTGCAGCCCCGCGGTCGGGATTAGCCCAAAGGTGGTCGCCAGTACTCCCGCGACGGCTCCCAGTGTGTTGACGGCGTTGACCCGACCCGTGGAGACGCCCAGGTTGCCGTCCGTGTCCTCTGCCGCCAGATGCTGGACGATCGGCCACAGGTACCCCATGAGGCAGGTGGGCGGCAGCAGAACAAACACAGCCAACAGAAACTCGAACAGGATGGCCCTGCCGAGGCTGTAGACACCGAAGAGATCTTCGTAGGCCACCAGCGGCAGGAGGTAGAACAGAAAGACGGTCGCGAGACCCAGGGCCGCCAGCCACAGCTGCAGATGCCCGAAACCGGCCAGGGAGGGTTGATGCCGCCTCAGTCGCCGCGCGGCCACGCCGCTGCCGATCGACAACCCCATCAGAAACACTGTCAGGACGATGGCAAAGGAATAGACGGCATCCAGGGTAAACACGGCCAGGACGCGGCCCCATACCACCTGATAGCCAAGGGCAACCGCGCCGGAGACTCCGTAGGCCGCCAGCAACCATGTGCTGCGACGACTTCGACCGGTGGACACGGAGGTTTCGCTTGCTCGCCGAACGGCGCGGGCATCCTTCGTGCCTGATGGAGCCGTTCGATGGGCCCAGAGAGCCAACAGGCCTGCTACGACATGCAGGCCTGCCGCGATCCATATGGCAGCTCCGGCCGGAAGCGTACGTAGGAAGATCAGGGCGGTGCAGCCGCACCCGACCGCCGCGCCCACTGTTTCCCAAGCGTACAGGCGTCCGACCAGCGCGCTGCCGCGCTGTGTGTCCTGTTGGCCCGCCCACCGGCCCAGCAACGGCAGTGACCCTCCCGCCAACAGGGCAATCGGCGACAACACAGCCACCGACAAACCGAGGCGAAGCACCTGGACAAAGCCCTGTTCCAAGCCCAGGCCGGGTGCCAATGCAGCATAGAGATGGCGAACCTGCTCCAGGCCCAGGAGGGTCAGGAGCGCCAGTCCAGCCAGTGCCGCCTGCATCCCGGCAAACCACAATAACGGCTGGCGGATTCTTCCCATGGCCTGGGCAAACAGCCAGCTGCCCAGAGCAGTACCTCCCAGCAGGGCCACCACAACCGCAGCATAGGCCTGAACGCTCAGGCCAAAGGCCAGCGTCGCCTGACGCACCCAGATCAGTTCCTGAATCAGGGCACAGATGCCTGTCAGAACGGCGGCGGCGCCTACAGAAGCAAGCTTGGCACTGGGTAACCTAAGCATCCCGGTTAAAGGTGATTCGGATGGCGATGGTATTCGTCGGGGTTGATTGCGCAGGTACTTCAGGGTCGGCTACGGACTTTGGCAAAGGAGCCAAACCCAAGAACCGAAGGTGTCGTTTGACAGTATGCGACGCACAACCGTGCCACAGGCAGGTCCGCGAGCATCCGCGACGCTGTCTCGCCACCGATGTTCCACTGCCTTCCTTGCGCCGGCACACGTCGCGGTATCCACGTGCATCTGTCCGACCTTGAGCCTTCAAAGCAAGGCGGGGACGCCCCCCTCCTTTTGGCATACCCCCCCCCCGTGCAATGAGGCCGGGTGGTGGATCTCACCGCGGGTGAGTGTCCGAATGCTCCCGCACCTGAAATTGGAACACTCCCATGCAGAAAGTTCGGATACCCACCTCATACTGATTCATCCCGTTCCTGTGCAAATTCCGATACCGTGCCTTAAGGCCTGACCTGGATTTGCACACCTGCAACCAGATGGAACATCTGGAATGCCGCGCGATGTGCAGTTCACCCAGCTTGCCGTTCAGAACGGTTTCCGCCCGGGTGGCTGCGCACTCCTGCTTACGGGCAAGTGCTTATCCAAGACAGCCACTCTCAAGTTGCTGCTGGCCTGCTTGGGTTCGCGCCGACGAACTCCCGTCAGGGCACGCGCCCACACCCAGAAGTCCCAGGTTGGCAAACACTTGTCCAGCCTGCGCACTCAATCTGCCGCACGTTGCTGCGTTGGTTGCGGCTGGTATCGCTCGACTTGGATGCTGTCTTCGTTCCGCCGCGCCTGGGCAAGATCCCATGCGGTTTGCCGGCGCAGCCAGAACTCGGCACTGGACCATCCCGCCTTTTCCAGCCGAATGGCCATCTCCGGGGAAATGCCCGCGTGTCCGTTAAGTACCCGCGAGAGCGTGTGACGGGCAACGCCCAACACCCGCGCCGCTTCCGTTACGTTCAAGCCAAGCGGTTCCAGACAGTTCTCACGGATGCTGCGTCCGGCGTGCGGGGGATTGAACATCGCCATGTTGCTACTTAACTCCTAGTGATAGTCAACCAGCTTGACATCGTAGGCATCGCCATTGTCAAAGCGGAAAGTCACCCGCCAATTACCCGAAACCGAGATGCTCCAGAACCCCTTCAGATTGCCTTTCAGAGGGAGAAGGCAGTATCCGGGCAAATCAAGATCCGAAGGGTTGCTGGCACTGTCGAGGTCCGCCAAGACGAGCCTCAGTCGATCCGCGATATCGGTGCCCACACGGCTCGGGTCGTCGCGCTCGTACATGCGCTTCAAGCCGCGATGACGAAAGCTCCGAATCATGGTGGCAATGGACGGTTGTGAAGCAGTGAACCTTCATGACCCAATGTACCGTATACCGATACACTTATCAAAAAGTGATCGCGTACCCTTGCCGACGCGTCGCCCCGACTCACCTTTGGAATTCTCCATGTACCTTCAGTCCACCGCGTTCAGTCCATGGATTCCGCTCCTGCCAGCCGTTGGCACCCGACTGGCCGCATCCATGCGCGCACCTCAACCCAACTCCCGAACGGTCCTTGGCCGCCCGCGCCCGGTTCCTCAATTTGGCGTGGAGGCAGATCCCGGCCTCTCCCCGTCCCCCTGCACAAAAAAGGCGGCTTGGTCAAACCAAGCCGCCTTCCACATGGCTGGTTTCAACCGACAGCCGGGCCGTTGAACCCACACGGTACTACTCGAAGCTATAGTCCTCTTCCTCGGCAATGCGCAGAAGTGCCTCGCCAACAGCAGCCTCCACGTCAGGCAGCAGCGACGCGGCATCCCCTTCGGGATCACTCCAGAAAACACCCAGGAGGTTGTCCCAGGTGCTGTTGAGTTCGTCGAAGCCGACCATCAGGTGGTTGCTGGACTCGAGACCATTGGTGAAGGCGCCCTGGTAGACATCCTTCACGTCGGCCGGATCCATGCAGCCGAACTGCTGGTACCACTCCTCCAACAACTTGTGCTGGGTGGGCGGCGTGTTGGTGGCCTGCATGTAGGCGCGGGCCGCATCCTCGGAAATGAGGTACTTGATGAAGGTCCAGGAATCTTCCAGTTCCTGGCCTTCCATGCCCGCCGTAATCACCCACGGATCCGTGAAGATGACCGCACGCGTCGGGGCGCCCGGAGCGCCGAAGGGCAGCGGGGCCACGCCCCAGCAGAAACCGCCCTCGACCTCGGGGGTGACCGGGCTGTAGACCCACCAGCCCCAGCCGCCGGTCGTCTTCATGGCGACCTTGCCGCTCTGGAAGTCGCCGCCCAGGGCGTTCAGGCCCTCAATGGCCGCGGCATCCGGGGCCACCTTGTGCTTGTAGGTCAAATCGTGCCGGGACTGGAACGCGTTGACGGCGCCCTCGGATGTGAAATCGATGCTCTGGGCAAAACCGGTGTCAAGGGCATCGTCCGACCACGGATAGGCGTCAAAGAGCCAGGTGATGGCATCTCCCGGCCAAGTGCCCTCGACCCACCCGTAGGTGGCATTCATCGGATCGTCGGGATTGACCGTCAGTTCCTGGGCAATGGCCAGGGCACGATCCCAGGTCCAGGTCTCGTCGTCCCAGGACACGGGCGGGTACTCAACGCCGGCGGCGTCGAACAGATCCATGTTGTAGAACGTGTAGCTGCCCGTCGTCAGGAACGGGAAGCCGTACTGCCGACCCTCGTTCTCGTAAATCGCGAGCACTTCGGGGATGAAGACGGAGGTGTCCAGGCCGTCGCGCTCAATCAGGGGACTCAGGTCGTGCAGCAGGCCGCGTACGCGGTCGCTGGCGAAACCGTTGCCGCCCCAGTTCGGCGACCAGACATGCAGCGGCTCGCCGGCCGCAATCATGGCTTCGCGCTTCACGGCGATGTCGGCCTGGTCGACAATCAGCAGGTTGACCTTGATGTCGGGATTCGCCGCCTCAAAGGCCGGAATGGCGACATCCTGCTCCCACGGGTTCTCCACCACGTTGGTGCGGACCATCCAGACGATCTCGCGCTGCATGGACTCCTCGGCCCCGGCATCGCCGGTCGGTGCGGCACAGGCAGCCAAAACCACGGACAGGACCGCCAGCAGTCCCAACGATGTCAACAAACGTCGATTCATTGCAATTCTCCTCTCGGGACAAGCCCGTGTTTAGAACAAATCACTGTGTCAGCTGCCGACGACGACAGTCTGTACCTTGATTGGATGGGACCGGATCGCGGGACGGCTCAACCCTTGACCCCGCTGACCACAATGCCCTGGATGAAGTAGCGCTGGGCGATGAAGAAGACCACGATGCAGGGGGCAATCACGGCCAGGGAGGCCGCCATGTACCAGTGCTGGGGGGTGCCGCCGAACGGCGTGCGGAACATGGACAGGCCCAGGGACACGGGAAACTTGTCATTGTCATTGATGTAGATCAACGGTCCCTGGAAGGTGTTCCAGTGGAAGATGAACGACATGATCGCCACTGCGCCCAGAGCCGGCTTGGACAGCGGCAGGATGATGCGCCACCAGATGCCGAAGCGCGAGGCGCCTTCCAGGCGCGCCGACTCGTCGTACTCGTAGGGAATGCCCAGATAGAACTGGCGCAGCAGGAAGATGAGGTAGGCACTGCCCAGCCAGGCGGGAACAATCAGCGGGTTGTAGGTGTTCAGCCACTGGCCGGGAATGTTGGCGAACAGCACGTAGGTCGGAATGATCGTCACCTCCGCCGGCACCATCAGGGTGGCCAGCACCATGATGAACAGAACATTGCGACCCGGCGCCCGCAGACGGGCGAAGCCATAGGCAATGAAGGAATTGGAAAGGACCTCGCCAACCACCACCATGCCGGCGAAGTAAAACGTGTTCCTGAAGTAGGTCCCGAAGGGATTGTGGGTCAGGGCATCCCGATAGTTGACCCACTGAAACGACTTGGGGAGCCAGTTGGGCGGAATCTTGAGCGCCTCGATCTCACCCTTGAGACTGGTGGACAGCATCCAGAACAGGGGAAACAGGACCACGGTCAGGCCCAATACGAGAATGGCCGTGGCAATCCCGGCCATGAGCCGCTCCTGGCCGCGGATGGACAGGGAACGGGCCGGCACGCGCTCCGCGACCGGAGCAAAGGGTTGGGCGGCTGTCTGTTCGGCCATGGCTTGTTCCGGGACCTGCCTAAATCATTTTGTCGTCGCCGGGCGACTCGTAGTAGACCGCTCTGCGGGATGCCCTGAGGGCGATGATCGTGAGTATCAGGATAATGATGAACAGGAACCAGGCCTGCGTCGAGGCGAACCCGAAGCGATAGCGACGGAACGCGTTGAGATACAGGTAGAGAACATAGAACATCGAGGCATAGGCGGGCCCGCCGACGCCGCCGCTGACGATGTAGGCCGGCGTGAAGATCTGGAACGAGCCGATCATGCCGGTGATGAAGGTGAACAGAATCACCGGGGAAATCATTGGCAGGGTCACGTTGCGGAACCGGCGGAAGGCCCCGGCCCCGTCAATCCGCGCCGCCTCGTACAGGGCCGTGGGCACCCCCTGCAGACCGGCCAGGTAAATCAGCATCGAACCGCCAAAGCCCCACAGGCTCATCAGCACAAAGGAGGGCACCACCCAATTGGGATCGAAGAACCACCGCGGGCCCGAAATCCCCAGCGGGATCAGGCCTGCCTCGCCGACGAAGCGGCTGATGAGGAAGTTGATGATGCCGAAACTGGGATTGAGCAGCCACTGGAACAGCAGGGCGACGGCCACGCTGCCGGCCACCAGCGCCGGGATGTAGTAGAGGGTCCGGAACACCCCCAGGAAGGGCACCCCCTTCTGGTTCAGCAGCATGGCCATCAGCAGGGAGACGACAATGCCCAGGGGCACGGCCATCAGCGTGTAGAGACCCGACACCCGCAGGGACTTGTAGAAGATGTCGTCCTGCAGGAGCCGCGCGTAGTTCTCGAACCCGACCAGACTCGGCGGATCGGCCACGTTGTATTCGGTGAAGCTCAATGCCAGCGAGGCGAGGATCGGGCCGCCGCGGAAGAGAATCAACCCCACGATCCACGGGGAAATGAACAGCCAGAACCAGAGGGCCTCGTTGCGGGCCATCTTCGGTCTCGGCAATATTGAGAGCATCGCAGCGGTCCCTGTTCTGCCGGTCCCAAGGGCACCAGGCGAACGTTGAGTTCGTTTTCAATTCACAGGCAGGAAGGTGACTATACCACCTTAGCCATTCCTGCCCCATACTCGACCCAGTGCGACGACCGGTGCCGTGCGGGCCAAGTCCGTGCGCGCCGACCGCCAGACTTCCGTTCCGTCCCCGGCATCCAGCACCACCACGACCGCGGCATAGGCCTGCACGCTCAGGCCAAAGGCCAGCGTCGCCCGACGCACCCAGATCAGTTCCTGAATCAGGGCACAGATGCCCGCCAGAACGGCGGCAGTGCCCACAGGGGCAAGCTTGGCACTGGACAACGTGGGCACTCTGAAGTTGAACGATTGGGATAACGATTGCAGTCGCTGGCGTTGCTTGCTCAAGTACTGCAAGACCAATCGCATGCTCCCGTCAACGCGTTGCCCCGGATTAACTTTGGAACTCTCCGTGAGCGTTCAGACCACCGCGGTCGGTCCATGGATTCCGCTCCGGCCAACCGTTGGCGCCCGACTGGCCGCATCCATGCGCGCACCCAACCCAACTCCTGGACGGTCCTTGGCCGACCGCGCCCGGCTCCTCAATTCAACTCGGCCGGCCTCTCCCCGTCTTCCCTGGACAAAAAAGGCGGCCTGGTCGCACCAAGCCGCCTTCCATAGGGCTGGCTTCAACCGACAGCCGACCGGTCGGCATGGAACCAACCGCCGGCCCGTTGAACCCACTCGGTGCTACTCGAAGCTGTAGTCATATTCCTCGGCGATGCGCAAAAGCACCTCGTTGATGGCAGCCTCCACATCGGGCAGCAGCGACGCGGCATCCCCTTCGGGATCGTTCCAGAAGCCCCCCAGGAGGTTGTCCCAGGTGCTGCCGATCTCGTCGTAGCCAACCATGAGGTGGTTGCTGGACTTCAATCCGTTGGCGAAGGCACCCTGGTAGACATCCTTCACATCGGCCGGATCCATGCAGCCGAACTGCTGATACCACTCCTCCAACAGCTTGTGCTGGGTGGGCGGCGTGTTGGTGGCCTGCATGTAGGCGCGGGCCGCGTCTTCGGAAACGAGGTACTTGATTAAGGTCCAGGAATCTTCCAGTTCCTGTCCTTCCATACCTGCCGTGATCGACCACAGATCCGTGAAGATAGCCGCACGTGTCGGAGCACCCGGAGTGCCGAAGGGCAGCGGAGCCACGCCCCAACAGAAACCGCCTTCCACCTCGGGGGTGACCGGGCTGTAGACCCACCAGCCCCAGCCGCCGGTCGTCTTCA
>CAZMKQ010000094.1:0-19851 GCA_964566955.1 uncultured Caldilineaceae bacterium
CCAGCGGGTCCCCTGTGGTCAACTTGACGAAATTGTCAAAACCCACCATCTGGGCGGGAGTCAGAATGTCCCAGTTGGTAAAGGCCAGATACACCGATACCAGCATGGGGCCCACAATGAAGGCCAGAAACCCAAACAGCCAGGGAGAGACAAACAACCAGCCGTAGATTTCCTCCAGCTGGGCGTACCGTAACTTGAACATGCGATCCGGGACAACCGATTATGAACGTACCGCGGGCAAGGGGCGGCAGCCGGTGTCGGCCAGGAACACCGGCTGCCGCCAACCATGCGTGGGGAATTGGGCAAACAGCCTACGCTCTTACGAATCCCCTTGCAGGATTCCGTCGATGGTAACGACGGCCTCATCCATCACCGTCTGGACATCCTCGTTGTCCAGGAAAATCCGATCCAGGAAAGGATCAAGACTGCGGGTCCACTCGACCCACAGCGGCGTAAAGGGAATCGTCTTGGCCCAGCCTTCGGCCAACGGCTGATAGAAATAGGCGTTGTTCTCAGGCGGCCTGCTGTTGAGCAGTACATCGGTGTTGTCCTTGCGCGGAGTGGCGCCTCCGTTGGTAATCCAGATGGCATCCGCCTCCTGACTGGACATGTACTTGCACAGTTGCCACGCCTGGTCCAGATTCTTTCCCGCCTTGGCCACCACCATGGAGTTGCCCTTGTAGAGGGTCAGTTTGCCTTCCGCTCCCATCGGGAACGGCACCACCTCCCAGTTGTAGTCATAGCTGCGGTAGGCCATGACCAACCCTCGCCAGGAGGCCCATATGCCAATGCGGCCGGTGGCTACCAGATTTACATCCTGGGTAGTTTCGCGGGTTGGGGCCACGCCATGATCGTGAATCAGGTTTTGGCAAAACTCGAAGCCGGCCACGGCTTCCGGGGTGTTCAACAGGCTCTGCGTGCGATCATCGTTCAGTTCATCGCCGCCCGCCCCCCAGATCCAGGGCTGCAGCCCGCCCCACATGGAAGAATCGGCCATGGTTCCGTACATGGTATCCATTACATCGCCGGACGTATCCGTAAGCGCTGCGGCCGATTCGAGGAAGGCGTCCCAAGTCCATTCCCCGGCCTCCCACTGTTCATCCGGGCGGGGCACACCAGCGGCTTCAAACAGATCCACGTTGAAATACATAACGCGGGTACTGCCGATGTAGGGCATGGACCAGCGCTCTCCTTCCCAGACCCCTTCATTCCAGGCGGCCTCGAAATAGTCTTCATCGCTCACGCCCGGGTCTGCGTCCACACGTTCGTTCAAGGCCAGCAGGATTCCCTTGGAGGCAAACTGGGTCAGAAAGTAGTTGTCCACGGCGGACACATCCGGAGGTACACCACCGGCTGACGTGGTGAGGAATTTGTCATGCAGGTCGCCCCAGGGCGTGGCGAGCCGTTCCACGACAATATCCGGGTTGGCTTCTTCAAACGGTTCCAGCGCCTTTTCCATACTTGCGATCCCACGTTCGCCTCCAACCGGCCAGAACATGAGTTGAATGGTGACAGGCTCCGCCATTTGTCCATCTTCACCCGGCGCGGCGGGTGGTGCCACTGCACAGGCACTCAACATGGACAGCGCCAGCCCCCCACCGGCGACTTTCAGAAAACTACGACGCGTTACTCGACCGTTCATGGCTTTCCTCCCCAAATCAATCGAACTGAAAGCTCAAGCGGGACCGCCCTTCTGCGGGTGAGCCACAGACACCGAATACTGGACTCGGCGTATGTCCTGAAGCAAGAACGTTCAGTGGTACGACTGCCTGATCATACCCAAAGGGAAAGAGAGCTTTTCCTGCCTTGCAGCGTACCTGTTCAGACACCTCTGATTCTGGCTGCCTGATGGCTTGTGGAGGCCGGCCGGGGTTGGTGACGGTGGTGAGCGGACTGGCAGGCGACTTGGCCTTGCCGTGGGAGGAGAGTGGCGACGGCGGGTCCACCCGCTGCAACTTCCCGGCCGGGAACCCAGGGCACGATCAGGGTGCAGCACCGCTTGTGCCGGCGGAAGGCCCGCCCGGCCGTCAAGCTTGCCGGAAGGACTGCGGACGCCGGCGGGAAGTCACGTCGAGTGGCAGGGGCGAGGTGCCGGAGAGGCAGGCCTTGCACAACCTCGGCTTTGACCGTCGCAGGGAGTGATCATCTTGGGGAAATCAAAGGTCAAGATCCTTACTGACAATTGCCGGATCGATTCGTGGCACATCCACGTCCCAAATGTTGAGGCCTTCCATATCCCAGGCGGGTTTGAGGATGTAAAGATCCTCCGTCTCGACCATTCGGTCCCGCATCCAGCCGTGATGGCACCGGATCTCCTCCTCCCAGGCAGGATCGTCGATCAGGTTGTTCATTTCATGGGGATCTGCTTCGAGATCGAAGAACTGCCAGGGTTCGCCTCCATTCACATCCCCCAACACTGTGTACTTGAAGCGTTCACTGCGGAAACCGCGCCAGGTTTCCACGTGAAAGAGGCTGTTCGCGCGTGTTTCGGCCACATACTCGAGTAGGACGCCGGGACGATCCGGAACGGCATCCCCGTTCCGGATCAGGGGAGCCAGGTTGGCCCCGGGCAGGGAGTTGGCGGGTTCAAGACCACACAGTCCCAGCAGGGTGGGAAACAGGTCCTCCGTACAGGTAGGGGTTGGCAGCCGCAGATTGGCACGTTCCGGACAACGGGGATCATGGACGATGAAGGGAATCCCAATCGACTCTTCGTAGGGGTATTGCTTGTGCAAAGTGGGAATTCCGTGACAGCCGCCCATCTCTCCGTGGTCCGAGAAGAAAACCACGATCGTATCTTGGGCCAGTCCCGTCTCTTCCAGCCATGCCCGCAGGCGGCCTACATTCATGTCCAGGTTCTCCACCATGGCGTAATAGAGACGGCGCAAGGTCAGGAAGCGTTCCCGTTCCTCCTGATCCCGGGCATGGAAACTGGGGGGAACGGACATGGGCCGCTCCTTCCATCTCGCCTCCAGGGCTGCCGGGGCCTCATAGGGGAAATGGGGGGGTTCCACCGAGATGACGCACGCGAAAGGTTTGTCCTTGTCCGTACGGTCCTCAAGGTACTCCATGGCCAGATTGAAGAGACCATCCGTCTGGTAGGTTTCAATGGGACGCGGCGTGGGATCGTCATCTTCGTAGTAGCAGGTGTCGAAATGGCCGTTGCGCAATTCGAAACCCAGCCATTTCTGCCAGCGGCCCTGGTGGATCCGGGGCACAGGAGTCAGGTTGGCCTTGCGCGTGGAATGGCCTGGAAGCAGGGCATGCCCTCCGTAGAGATGCCACTTGCCCAGATAGATGGACTCATAGCCACCGGCGTTGAATTCATCGGCCAGGGTTCGTTCCGCCGGAGACATACGCCATTCAATGCCGGGAACGAACCGGGAATGGGCATATTCGCCTGTCATCAGGGTGAAGCGGAAGGGCACGCAGATGGGATAGGAGGAGCAGGCGTTGGTGAAGGACACCCCGTTTTGTGCCAAGCGGTCAATGTGGGGTGTTTCAACATTGGGATCTCCGAAAGCGGCGATGGCATCCCGTCGCAATTGGTCGCAGAACACCACGAGAAGATTGGGTCTGGTTTCCGGCACGGTATTTCCTCCCAACAATGGTGTGAACGGTTCTCGGAGTCCCTTGGCCTGGGCCGGGATTAATCACCCTGTTTGGACTTGCGGAGGTACTCGGGGAAGCGGCAGCCGCTGCCCGAGGCAGGGGCGCACGGCTCCTGTCATGGAGTGTGCATGAGACTGACAGTACCATGCCGGGAGATGTTCCCTGCTTCTGCTGTCCACTATACGGGCCGTCCTGCCCGGCGGCAACCCACAGCGGCGCTACCTCGGTGCCCTGCTGCTCCTGTCGGCCCGGCCCGCGCCCACGACTTCGCGGCACTCAGGCTGGCTGGTTTGTGCGAGGTGATCTGTGACGCGATGCCTGTCTGTGGGTACCCTACACCGGGTCGCTACACAAAGGGTCCGCCCGGGCGCGGAGGAAGCGGCCATGCTGTCCCCGGAGGCGGACACCGGAAGCAGTTCACAGGAGCCCATGGGCATGGGCTCCGAAAACCACGGCCCGCAGATCCAGGATCCAATTGAGGCAACACAAGGTGAGCGGGTCCCAGCCGTCGCCGGGGATGAAGGCCGCAAGATTGTGCGCGCCATCTACCGTTCCGTCACCACGGGAATGCCTGTGCAGCTGCCCTTGACGAATGATGACCAAGTCGTTCAGGCGGGAACCCTCCGAGACAGCCTGACATCCCAATCGGATCCGGGCCCGTTCAGGCTTCTTCCGACTCCGAGAACCCTCTCAGTTGTGACCGCAGTCTGGCCACTTCCTGCTCCAATTCCGCGCGGGCCTGTGCCTCTCGGTCTGCCCGGCGTGCCTCCTGGTCTGCACGGCGGGCCTCCCGTTCGGCGCGGCGGGTCTGCCGGAGGCGGTCCGCTTCGGCTTCGGCCGGAGGCAGAAACCAGTCGCCCCGTTCCTCGTCCCACAGGCGCAACGCCTCGGTGGTCAGCATGCGGCCCCAACGGGTGCCCAGCACCTCGCTGTAGAACGTCTCCGCCCCCAGCTCCGGCTGCAACTCGCCGGCGATCGGCCGATAGATGTCCTCCTCCAGCCGCCAGCCCTCCAGCCTCGGCTCCAGGTAGCCGCCGTGCGGGTCGTACAGCCAGTATTCGCGGATGCGCAGTTCGGCGTACAGGTGGTGCTTGTGGAACTGATCCTGCCGATGCGTGGCGCGGCTGGACATCTCCATCACCAGATCCGGGGCCTTGCCCGCCTCCCACAACCGGTAGGACGTGTCCCGCGGTGGAGTGAAATCCAAGACCACCATGACGTCGGGCGTCACCGACGGGGCCGGACCGGTGGTGCCGGGTGGCAGTTCCCGGTAGTAGAAGATATAGTCCGCGGCCACCAGGCACTCCACGTCGCGCAGGTGGTAGCTCATGGCCAGTTGGGCGTACTGCATGGCGCGGCCGTGGGACAGGGAAGAGGCCATGGGCTCGTCGGTTTCCAGAGGATAGAGGGCATCCGGTTCCACGTGTTCGAGGGCCCGCGGCAGAGCCGGGGCAGGCAGGGGCAAACGCATCGGTTGTCCTCCTCGGTGGTCGTACGCGGCGGAAAGTCCCCTCCCGACCGCAGAGGTCGGCGGTTGCCCCATTCTAGTCGACGGCACGGAGCGGTGCGGTGGCACGCGAAGGATTCGTTCGAATGCCATGACAAACACTTGCCCATGTCGTCCAACACCTTGGACAATGAGTACCGACGGCAGTTGTGGGGAGGGACCAGCATGGGGTTGCCACACCGCAACCCTTCACGCCCTACCGGTCGTCTTTGTGCAAGGCTGTGCGATTCATGGCCAAGGGAAACCGTCCCGATACGACGGCGGCAGGTCACGGCTGTTTTTGTATCGGGACGGTTTCCCTTGGCCACTGCTGGTACAGTCGGTTCAGTTCATAGGCCACCGCGTCCCCGATGCACATATCGCACACACCGCAGGGTAGATCATCCCGGCCGCATTCACCCGCTTCGGCAAATTCGCCTCCGATGAGGATGGCCTCCGTTTTCCTTTCCTCGCGCTCGGACAAAGGCATGCGCTGGATTAGTTCCGTGACAAGGATTTTGACGGCGGACGAGGTATCTTTGGCCGCTTCCACTTTCGCCCATGTGTGCGGCGACAGGCCAAGCGCTTCGTGCCCGCCGACCAGCAGGTCCTCGATCGTGGCCTGATGCGGCAATTCGCGGTGGGTCGTCAGTAGAACCAAGGCGATGGCAAACAACCGCATTGACTGTTTCGGGGTCAGTTCCGTGAGTTTTGCGTCCAAGTTTCCTTCCTTGTGGCTGCCACGATAGTGGTTCCGGTTCCTGATTGATGCGTCGGGGCCCCGGAGGGCCTTTCCATATCAGTCCAGCCATGATCCTGGACGGTGTCCGGTAGGGCACCCGGTTTCCGTATGTGGACGGCACTGGTTTCCCCAGGCATGTGGCATCCACCTTGCCCGCGACAGTCACCCTGCGCGCGGCATGCCGAAGGGCATGGTGGACATGATCGGGGACGATTTCAATAGGAGCGGGAGCAACGGTGATGCAGGGAAGATGCGGGTCTTTGATTCTCGCAAGGATACCCATACTCCATTAGGATTCCATTAGGATCATGGCAAAAATCCAGCCGGACGGTTTGACTGTCCCCTGTCGGCAGATTGGCCAGTTGTCACGTAGGGGTGTTGCCGGCCCATGCCGCCATCCCATACGCTGTCGGAGTGGGGTCTCCATCCGGTTCCTTCCGATACTTCCTCGACTTTTACCTCCGGCTGGAGGTCCAGGGGCTATACCACGTGTTGCCACAATTGCCGCCAGTGTCTCAAATTCTGCCAATGCAATGCTGGGAACGGTGAATCATGTTGACTCGACAGGCACCCGGGACTGTGGACGGGGGATCCCGCGTTGTGGTCGTCGATCTCGAAACCACGGGCTTTCGTCCCCAGAGCGACCGTGTTGTGGAGATTGCCGTGGTGACCCTAAGCCTGCCGGACCTGTCCATATGCGACGAGTTCGATACGCTGCTCAACCCTGAAAGGGACATCGGGGCACAGCATATTCACGGCATCTCGCCCGACATGGTAGTGGGAGCGCCCACCTTCCGCGAGGTGGCCGCGACCTTGGCCGAATACGTTCACGGCGCGGTCCTGGTCTGCCACAACATAAGGTTTGATGTTCCTTTCCTGGCACAGGAGTTCACGCGTGCGGGAGGGGTTTTTCATCCTGGTACACCCCGTTGCACCCTGGCGGCAACGCGCCAGAAACTGTCCGTCGCCTGCCGGGATCATGACATCCCGTTGTCAGATGCACATTCCGCCTTGGCGGATGCCCGCGCCACGGCGTTGTTGGCGCAGAAGATGCTGAACCTTGACGCCCATGGTTCCGCACAGGTGGAGGTTTGTGCGCAGGCTCAGGCCGTGCACACACTGCGCCGCAATCGAGATTCCGCCAGTCGCCTGGGCCGGATCATCGAACGTGCCCGGTACCCGGAGACGGATGAAGCCACCCGGCTGTATCTGAATGCTCTTGACTATGTATTGGATGACTTCGCGATAGAGGCGGCGGAACAGGACACTCTGGACGAACTGGCGGCTACGCTGGGCATGACTTCCCGTCAGCGCAGGGACGTTCATGCGGCCTACTTCCAATCCCTGGTCGACGCTGCGCAAAGGGACAATGTCATCACCGCCGCGGAACATCGTTTGCTCCAAAGGGTGCATGCCGCCTTGATGCTGCCGCCCGGGGATTTGCCCGAGGTCGACGAAGCGAACGGATCCGTCGGTCTCATAGCCATGGGCACAACCGTATGCTTTTCCGGCGAGGCGTTCATTGATGGGATACCCGTCCCGCGCCGCGAGTTGGAGGCCATGGCAAGGGCAATTGGTCTCAAGCCTGTTGCAGCCGTCACCAAGAGGGGATGCGGGTTGCTCGTCGCGGATCCGGACAGCCACTCTACCAAGGCCCGGAACGCCCGCAAATGGGGCATCCCGATTCTTGCTCCCGAACAATTCTGGTCCCTGCGTCCTGCCCGTTAGAAGGCTCAGGGCGCGAAACTTCCTGCAACCGAGCCAAGTTGAAAGTGCGGGGCCATGTCCGGCACACCAGTCTCCAGGATCTTGAACATGACACCCCTCCGTTTCGCCATCATCGGTGCCGGGAACATCGGCCGTATCCAGGCCGACGCCATTGCCCGGCTCTCCGGTGCAAGCCTGACCGTGGTATGCAACCGGGGTTCAAGGGCGGGCATGGACTTGGCGAAGGCCCACGGTGCCGAATGGATCCCGCACTATCAAGATGCAGTGCAGGACCCCGAGGTGGATGTCGTGTCCATTTGCACGCCCAGCGGCACGCACGCCGAAATCGCCGAGACCGCGGCCGCAGCCGGCAAGCACCTCCTGGTGGAGAAACCGCTCGACATCACACTGCCCAGGGTGGATCGCATCCTGTCCGCCGCCAGCCGTGCCAACGTGACCCTGGCGAGTGTGTTTCCGTTGCGCTTCATGAAAGGCGTGCACCAGGCCAAGCAAGCCCTTGATGCCGGGCGACTGGGTCGCCTAACGATTGCCAATGCCCATGTCACATGGTTTCGTCCCCCTTCCTACTATGAGGTGGATTGGCGAGGCACCTGGGAGCTGGACGGTGGCGGCGCGCTGATGAACCAGTCGATACACAGCATCGATTTGCTGCAATGGCTGGCCGGACCGGTGGACTGCGTGTTCGCACGCACCGCGACCCTAAGCCACGACATCAAGACGGAGGACACGGCCGCCGCACTGTTGGAATTTGTCCACGGCGGCATGGGGGTGATTCAAGGCGCCACCAACTGTTGGCCAGGCACTGCAGCGCGGATCGAGTTGTATGGGGACCAAGGGACGATCGTGCTGGAGGAAGGGCGGATTGTCACGTGGCAGTTGGCCGACGCCGACGACGAAGAGGAAGCGGCCATGCTGTCCCTGGAGGCGGGTACCGGCAGCGGTTCACAAGATCCCATGGGCGTCGGCTCCGAGAACCATCGTCTGCAGATCCAGGATCTCATTGAGGCGATACACGGTGATCGGGCCCCGGCTGTCGCCGGGGATGAAGGCCGCAAGGCTGTGGAGATTGTGCGCGCCATCTATTGTTCCGCCACCACGGGAATGCCTGTGCAGCTGCCCTTGGCAGATGATGGCTGAGTAGTTCAGGCGGGGACCCTCCGAGATGTCCCACGTTTCAAGTTGACCCGGGATCGGTCAGGACTCTTCCGCCTCGGAGAGCCCTTTCAGCTGTGCCCGTAGTCTGGCCACTTCCTGCTCCAATTCCGCGCGGGCCTGTGCCTCCTGGTCTGCGCGGCGGGCTTCCCGATCCGCACGGCGGGTCTGCCGGAGACGGTCCGCTTCGGATTCGGCTGGAGGCAGAAACCAGTCGCCCCGCTCCTCGTCCCACAGGCGCAGCTCCTCGGTGGCCAGCAGACGGCCCCAGTGGGTGCCCAGCACCTCGCTGTAGAACGTCTGCGCCCCCAGCTCCGACTGCAGCTCGCCGGCGATCGACCGGTAGATGCCCTCCTCCAGCCGCCAGCCCTCCAGCCGCGGCTCCAGGTAGCCGCCGTGCGGGTCGTACAGCCAGTATTCTCGGATGCCCAGTTCGGCGTACAGGTGGTGCTTGTGGAACTGATCCTGCCGGTGCGTGGCGCGGCTGGACATCTCCATCACCAGATCCGGGGCCTTGCCCGCCTCCCACAACCGGTAGGACGTGTCCCGCGGTGGAGTGAAATCCAAGACCACCATGACGTCGGGCGTCACCGACGGGGCCGGACCGGTGGTGCCGGGTGGCAGTTCCCGGTAGTAGAAGATATAGTCCGCGGCCACCAGGCACTCCACGTCGCGCAGGTGGTAGCTCATGGCCAGTTGGGCGTACTGCATGGCGAGGCCGTGGGACAGGGAAGAGGCCATGGGCTCGTCGGTCTCCAGGGGATAGAGGGCATCCAGTGCCACGCGTCCGAGGGTCCGGGGTGGTGCCGGGGCAGGCATTAGCGGACGCATTGGATTTCCTCTTCGGTGCCGGGGTGCTTGGTGGCCGTGCACGGTGGAAAGTTCCCACCCGGTTGCAGAGGCCGGTGGGACTCCCATTCTAGTCGATGGCACGAAGTGGTGCGGTGGTGTGCACAGGATTCGCTCGGATGCCATGGACAACACCCAAGCGTCTGACGAATCTACATTTCGCTATCAATAATCGCGTACGTTCGATTAGAGATCGTCGCAAGTCAGCGACTGTGGGTCTTGGCATGTGAATCTGCTTACAATGGCTTTTGCCAGGCTACTACGGTGGCATTGGTGGGGTTCCAACTCAAAACAAGTGAGTGCCACTCGCTTGCGTTGGGCCAACAACTGAACAATTGCTCGCTGGTCGGTTGCATTGGTTTGCAACGTGGTTTGACGGTACTCGGCAAACAGTTGTTCGTAATCCTCTGGAGTTTGAAGATGGCGTCGTGCATCCGATGAGATGCCAAGGCGAGGGAAGTGCCGGTACTCAATCCCCAGTCCATTCAGGGCACGACACATTGGGCCACCGGAGAAGCCCATCTTTCGGCTTGTCGGGTTGCGCCGGACATCGCAAAGCACGTTCACTTGTGAGTTGATCAGCTGTTGCAGGTAGCTCTCGAACGACTTGCCCTGGAGCCAATCGTGAACAGTGCAGGTCCCGGCATCGGAGCGGGTATGCACTCATGAACCTTGAGCAACTCGGCACGCGAGAGGTGCTGCTCTGCAATTTCACTGCGCGTTGCGTAGAACGGATGGCACGTGTACACCTCTCTGGCAAGTTGATCTCCCCTTAGCGTTCCCCATCGTTGCGTATGGAGTTCGAGCGTGGTCCGGTCATCGCTTGTGAGCAAGGCGGAGTGTGAGTTGGAGGCTTGTCCGACCGGGAGCGATTTGTTGTTGAGGAGCCAGTCGGGTCGGTCACGTAGCCATCCGTGACGGATCAGAGCCTTGCGGTCTGCCTCCAATGTGAACGAGTGGCATCCACAGCGGTACGGGATGAAGTCGTATGACGGGCGCGCCTGACCTCGCGTGAGGAGGAACGCGTGCATCTGAAAGTCCCTCAGGTGTGCCTCTCCACCCAGAGTTTCCAGGAGCGCCAACAGAAGGCGACGTCGATGGAACATTGAAATGGTGCTGGGAGCGTTGCTGGTATTCGTCTTCCGTCAAGACAGCACTGCCATCAGTGTCCTTGGTGAATTTTGGGTACTGTTGCAATGCGCGTCTCAGTTCGACACGGCAGGCCATTGGCTTGCCACTGAAGCCGGGAGGTCGTCTTCAATCATCCGACCGAGCACCCGCTGCCTCCCGCATCGAGTTGAGGAACGGAGAGAACCTCGTACGGGTGCAAAGCAACAGGTGTCGCTTGGCCCTGGACACCGCCACATGCAACAGGGATCGCTCACGGCGCAGCGTCAGTTCCCGGTCCGCTTGGCTGCCGGCGGCGTTCACGGCAACCTTGAGGGGGAAATTGCCGGGACCGGCATCCAGGATGGCGACCGCCGGAAACTCCAGGCCCTTGACCCGATGGGCGGTGGCCAGTTGAACGGCTCCGGTTTGCCGGGTGTCCTGCGCAGTCTGAATCCTGTGGGTGGGCAGGTTCGCGTTCCTGATAGCCTCGTCCCATTCATCGCACTGTCGGTTGGTTCGGCATACAAGGCAGATGTCCTGCAACCCGTAGTCGGACTCCGACTGGAGCGCGGTAATCCACTGTTGCAGTAGGGCCGCTCCGTGTTCCATGTCCTGCATTTCCAGGAACTTGGGTTCCGGACCGCCAAAGAGGCTGCGGTATCCGGCCAGGGTGTCCGTGCCTCCGTCCAGGTCGTCGGCAGTGATGTTGCCGAGCACGGACACTGCGGTGTGCAGGATTTCCCTTGAGGTGCGGTAATTGATCCGCAGGCGCGAACTGCGGCCCCTGATGTTGATCCCGCACCGGCCGAGTACCACGTGTTGGTCGTAAATCCGCTGGTGGGCATCGCCCACGATGAACAGGCTGTTGGGACCCGGTTGCTCCAGGAAATCCCCGCCGGGGTTGATGCGTGCCAGGGAACAAATCAAACGGAACGCCTCGTACCCCAAGTCCTGGGCCTCGTCGACAATGACGGACACATAGGGCAGCTGCCCCGCGTTGGTGCCCACCAGGTGCCGCGCGGCCCGGTAGGCATCCTCCTTCTCAATTAGACCGTTGGCCGCCAGGTGCGCGCGGTAGGCCTCAAAGATCCGCCAGATGCGGGCGCGTTTGGGGCGGGTGACGGGGGTGCCGCGTCCCTTCCGAAACACGCGCAGGTACTCGGATTCACTCAAGGCACCCTGGGCCAGGACCACCTTGGACCATTCGTCCTTGTAGAACTCCGGTTTGAGGGCCAGGTCGGAGTCTGCGGTCTTCAGGGCTTCATCCCATGCCTGTTGCCGACCCGAGTCGTGTTGGTCGTACACAATTCGTTGCGGGAAGTTGTGCTGATGCAGGAACCGGTAAACCCACTGGTCGAGATGGACCACTTCCACGCGGTTGAAGTCATCTTCATGCGTGATGAGGTCCTTGAGGCTGCGCTGCAGGTCCGCAGCCAGATTGGCCGTGAAGGTCAGGAACAGGATCTTGCCGTCGGCCACCCGTGCCCGGTGCCTTGCGAGCCACTTGGCCCGGTGCATGGCGACCACGGTCTTGCCGGTGCCGGCACCGCCCAGGACACGGACGGGTCCGTTCCAGTCGCGGTCGACCAGTCGCCTTTGCGACGGGTGCAGGAACACCCGCCACTTCTCCTGCGGCGCGTCCAGCATCCGCTTCAGTTCCTCCTCGTCATCCACGACCCAGAGGCGGCCCTGTGAACCGAAACGGGCCAGGGCCGCGTCGATGTCGTCCGCGTCCACGTCCGTGGCAGGAGCGTTCAGTTCGTCGAGGGCTTCCTGGTACGTGTACCCCGCCAGCAGCATCTCGATGGCGGCTTGGGCTTCCGGGAGGAAGCGGTTGGCAACCAAGGCAAAGTCCTCCTCACCGGTGACGGACCTGGCAAGGGGGATCAGATCGTCCGGGATGTTGAGCTTGCGCAGATTGCGGTCCCTCAACCCTTCAAACAGGCCGCCTCCGGATTCGCGGACAGGTTCCCGTTTCTCGGCGGTGGCCGTCGGCTGCGAACGGAACGGGATGACCTCGAAGACGCCCGAATCCGGATTGACCCCGGCCCGGTGGCGCCGGGCCCAGGCATAGGCGTCGTCATGGCTGTCCACGTGGAGGATCACGATGGCGCCGTCACCTTGGGACTTGGCCAGCACGCTCCGGTAGTGCCGGTCGACCCGCACCGAATACAGGTTTTTGGTGTCCTGGATCCTTTCCAGGTTGAGCCCCGGTGCGTTCGGGTTGTGCTGAAGCTTTCGCAGAAGGATTTTGGTCTTGTGCTGGATGTTGCGCGGCAACTCCAGCAAGGCATCAATGAAGGTGTCGTAGATTGCCGTCTGGGTCATGCCGAGCACCTTTCGTTCATGATTGATCGCAGTTCCTCGATTTGGTCCTGGGCTTCCTCAAGGGAGAACAGCAACCAGTCTCCTGCCTGCATCCTTCGCTTCTCCGGTTCGGGAAGGGGTGCAAGGGAGATCCCTATTCTGCCGTCCGGCCAAGCCAGTTCGAGTTCAACGAACACCTCGCCCGACGCAAGTTCCTCCCAGCCCACCTCCGGCGGTTGAATCGACCGCGAGCGAAGAGCGTCCACCAGGGGCCGGGCCTCGTCCTGTGCAAATTCCCAGGCCTCCTCCCAGCCGTCCGGGTCCGGTTCCACAGGCGAAGGAGCCGTTGGGAACGGTTCCGGGTTGGGATCGGAGGCACAGACCCAGTGCATCAGGGGCAGGAACTGCAGCAGATTAAAGGCTCCCAGTGTCCCCGCCCACTCGGTCTGGGACAGATCCCCTTCCGTGTCGAGGTACAGCAAGGGGTGGAGATCGGTCGGCTTGGGCATGCCCGTGAGGACCTGATCCTCCGCACCGGCCACGATAAAGGAGCCTCCACTCCGGGCCATACCCAGCCTGGAGTGCCAGGACAGGGATTGGGCGAAGTCGTTGCAGATGTCGTTCAGGCCGTCCAAGGTCTCCCGCCAGTAATCCCACGATGTATTGTGGGCGACCAGGGTGTTCAGTGCCAGACGGCAGGCCAGATCCTGCCAAAGCTTGGGTGTCGGATTGCACAGGTAGTGGAACAGCAGGTCCGCGGCCAAGCCGTTGCGCACCATGCCATCCAGGGCCTGGGTCTCGTCGGTTGCCGGAAGAGCAGGTATCTGCAGGTCTTGGAACGGGTTCCAGGCGGAACGCTTGCCGTTGGGGTCGTTGTCCTGCACGATGTCGTCCCAGGTCAGCGACCAGACCCGGAACCTCCCTGAGGCGTGTATCGACAGCCGCTGGTGCACGTCCTTGATCACCCGGGCCTTGTGGTAGCGCCAGCCATCCATGAACAGGACCACCGGTAGTACCTCGGGGTCTGTGTTGCCCACGGGCCGTAGGATGAAGTCCGCCCGGGACGGATCGGCCACACTGTCTCCCGAACCCAGACGGACCTGCCGCTTCAGTTCCCAGAGCCGGTCCCCCAGCACCACCCGATAGCCGGATCCGCCGTCGGGCAGCGGGGAGCGTTCAATGCGTCCGCCGTCCTGGCGCACCCGCTTTTCCAGCCATGACTCAAAGCGGTCCTCGAGTTCGCTCTCGGCCAGTCTGTCCGGCTCGACGATCTCCACGCTGGCGACGGGATGGATTTTGTACCACTGATCGAGGACGGAGCGGAGGATGCGAATGGCGGCATCGCGCGAGACAACGCTGTCGTAGCGGTTGTCCTGGTATCGGTAGAGGCAGCGGTAGCATCCGTCCTTGCGCTGAGTTTCATCCGCGTCCTGATGCTGGTTGCAGGTGCATTCAAGCATCTTCTGCAACGCGGAGCGCAGCACGTTCTCGAAGATGTCCGCCGAGGCCAGCCGTTCCAGATAGCCCGTGCCGCCGGGCACCGTGTCGTACAGGAACAGCCAGTGCGACGTGTACTGGTTCTCCTGCAGGGACAACGGCAGGGAACGCAGGTGATCCACCTTGCCCTGGAACTCCAACCGCAGGCCCAGGTGCAGGGCCGCTGCAAACGAGGCGACCTCCGTCTCCTGTTCGCTGCTGAATGGAAGACGGATGCGTACCGCCTCGGACGGAAAGCCGTAGTAGAGATAGGTTTCGAACGCGCTGTCTTCATCGTCCGGCAGGCGGCGGACAGGGCATTGGACGGCGTGTTCGTCCTTCCAGGCCGGTTCGCGGGAGGGGCCGGTGAGCCTATCGGTGATGTGTTCCGGCTCGCGGTGGCGTTTCAGGGCGTGTCCGCACTCCTTGCACAGCCGGAACGGGTTGGCCAGGATGGACTTGCCGCCCACGCGCCGATGGTGGACCAGATCCCTTTCGTCGATTTCGCGACCGAAGTTGATGTCTGTGAACTCGACTTCGCGCAGGAACTCGAAGCCAAACGGCTGGGGCAGGGACTGGATCAGGTAGGCACTCTCGGCCGCGTGGCGGTCGAAGGCGGGATACAGGTTCCGGAAGTGCCGGGTCAGGGTTCGGTCTTCGTGGTCGTCCCGGATGCGGGAATCCCGATCCTTGTTGTGTGCATGCACCTGCCGCAGGCGCACCATTTCGTGGACCTGGCCCAGGTCGCCCCACTGCCGTGAGCCGCAGGCGGGGCATGTCTTGGCCGGCTCTTCGTTGTCCAGTTCCATGTGGGGGCAGTTCGGGCAAAAGCGCCACCGTTCCGGTTCCGAGATCTTGAGATCCACGGAATTGACCGTGACGCGGTGGCCTTCGGCATAGAAGAATGCCTCAGGGGCCAACTCCGACAGCCCGGAGGCAGCGGGCCGGGCGTATTCGTAGGTTCTGTTGACCCAGTTCCGGTCGGCCCCTTCCGCGGCCCGGTAGAGGATGATCGAGCGCAGGCGAATGCCTTCCGCGGGGAAGGCGTAGTTGGGCAGGATGCCGCGCTCGGTCAGGAGCTGCGGCAGGTCCTGACGGCCGAGTTCGGAGGCAACGCGGCGGAAGGCCCGCATGTCCCTTTCCAGTTGCTGGATCTGGTCGTTGAGATCCTTGGGCGGGGGCTTGTTCGCCTTGAGGCGGTTGATTTGCCGGGACACGGCTCTGGCCCGGTTGGTCCATGTCTGGCGCTCTTCCAGAGCATCTTGGAGGCAGGTTCGGATGGAACTTGCGAAGGCATCACCCGGCAAGGTTCCCTCGACGAAACCCGTCAGCGTGGTGAATAGATCGCCCTCGGCAGGCAGGTCGAACATCGCCCGGAATCCCGACAGCAGGTCCTGTCGGCGGGCCCGGACGAAATCTATCCAGGCATCCAGTGCTCCCGTGTCGGCTTGACCCTTGGTCCCGGAGGCTGCATTCGCGAGTGTCCCGAAGGGAACGTTCCTATCGGTTTCCGTGATGAACCGTTCGAGGGTGTAGGCGTTGAACTGGCGGCGCAGGATGGCGTAGGCCTCAAGGTAGAGGCCGGGAACCTCCACCGAGCCCTGGATCATGTCCAGGGTGTCCTGCCAGAAGTAGAGGTCGTGGGGTCGGGCATTCACCACCGTCAGGCCAAGGGAGTTGCCGTCCCGGCGTCCGGCACGGCCCAGCCGCTGAACATAGTTCGCCTGGCTGGGAGGCACCGCATAGAGCATTACCGAGGAGAGATCGCCGATGTCCACGCCCAATTCCAGGGTGGAGGTGGTGGACAGCACGTTCGGGAACCAATTGTGGTTTCCGGCCATGAACTGCTGTTCGAGGCGTCGGCGAGTCTCGGCTTCAAGCAGGCCGGAGTGGTCCCTGGCGTTGACCCGGCGGCGCTGGCCGCGGGTCAGCTGTGAACCCAGCAGCGGTGCCGGGATCTCCGCTTGTCGGTTCACGAGCTTGCCGCTGGTGCAACCCGGATTAGGGCAGACCATGCCGGTCCAGGCCTGGATTTGTCCGGTGGGGATCTGCATGCGCCGTCCGCAACTGTCGCACGAAAGGGTGACGGTTTCCCTCTCGACCGTGATGTGCTCGGCCCGCAGTGCCCAGATGGGGGACTTGCCGGCTGGTTGAACCTGTTCCGCAATGCCGCTCTCTTCCAGATACCTGAAGGCCAGGAGGTAGAGGTCTTCAAGGATGTCACCCTTGAGGTTGGAATCGGCCGGCATGCACTTGCGCGCCCAATGGGGATACCACCGGGCCGATGAACCGGCGTCGCCGAGGGGTGCGAACTCATCCCGTCCGTTGAGGCTGGGCAACAGGGGCTTGCGGGCGCGTGGGCTGTATGCGGGAAGGACGTGGCCCCTGTTTCGGGATCTGACCATGCCAACCCAGCTTCCGTTGGACCGGGCCAGGCCGCCGATGGGGTCCAGGCCGTTGGGATCGATTCGGATCGCGCCGTCGTGAAGCATTCTGTGTACGACACCAAGGAGGAACCAGGTACAGACTGTGCTGTCCGCATCCTCAAAGAGGGAACCCAAGCGTTCACCCACGTCTGCGGCCAACCCCTGTCCAGCCTGCCGCAACAGGGATGTGTCGATACCCAGGCACAGCCTGCCCGTGTTTTCCAGGGTGCGGCCGAACCGGGAGAGGAAGGTGAGTTCGGCGAAGGCCTCCCAGGTCAGACGAAGGCCCACATCCTCAATGTCGCGTTCGGGAATCTCCGGCAGTCTTCCGCTTGTGTCGCCTTCGAACAGGTCGTTGACGGCGCTGAACCACTTGAGGTCCACGTGGGTCATGGCCCCGACAAACTCCCGTTCGTCGGAGTAGTCGGCCTTGACCCAGGGCGCGAACCCGTCCATTAGGGTAGGCAGGGCCGGGGTCTCGGGTTGGTCCGCCAGCCAGGCGGCCACCTGCTGGCGCAATACAGTGCGGAAGCTGCGGGCTTCGATGAAGCCTGCCTTGTGGGCCACGTCCTGCACCGAGTCGGCGAAGGCCAGCAGCTTGGGATCCTCATTGACCGTGGACGCGAACAGAGTGGAGGTCAGGAAGCTGGCCATGGAGGTCGAGGCCATGCCGAAGATGCCGAGGCCGGTGGCCGAGCCGCAATAGGTGCAGGCCCATTCGCGCGAGCGGCCCGAACCTTCACCCCCGCTCTTGCCGGGAGCCATCCTCCACGCTTGCCGCCAGTCGTTTGCGTTGCATTCCGGGCACGCGCCGGGAGACCTTGCGTGACGTCCGGCCGCCGAGGTCTGCCACCGAAGGCAACGGCAACAGACATGTCCGGGCACTACCCTTGACCCCGAGACGAGGGTCTCGTCCGGAGGCTGGGCCAGCAGATAGACCAGTCTGTGGGACAGGGGCTTGGCGAAGTACTCCCGGTAGATGGCGTCCCTGTCTTCCACAAAGCCACTGTTGTCCGGGTTGGTGGCGGTCACCCAAGCCATGCCGGCGCATTCCCGGCAGTGGACAACGGGCAGAACTGCTTCTCCGAAGTTGTCGGGAAGGTCGTCGGAGTGCAGCAGGCGCGGCGGTTGTGGGTCGGTTTCCTGGTTCCGGGTTGCTGCGTTGAAGTCGTCCGGCAGCTCATTGCTGTTGGTGTCACCTGGTGTGGTGGTGTCCGCTGGGTCCGGATCCGGTGGCAATGACACCACCATGCGCTTCAGTTCCCGAATCCAGAAGTGGACGCGGATGGAGAGGAAGGGACGCAGTTCGTCGGTTTCATCCTCGGTTCTTCTGGCGAAGGCCAGAAGGGCCATGAAACCCTGAAGCAGGTTTCGTATTTCGGGATCGGACCACGAACCAAGCTCGGGGAACGACCTTTGGAGGTGGGTTGTGACCTCATCGACTGGTCGAATGGCTCCGTTCAGGGCACCGAGCAGGGCGGCTAGGAATTCGTGCGAGCGCAACTGGTTGCCCAACTCGGCACGCCATGTGCCACTGATGTCCTCCGGTGCCTCGCTCCCAAACCAGGCTTGATATAGGCGGTGTATCAACCGGACAGGATCCTGCATGCTTGCGTGACCGGTGAGGTCTGCCACCAGTGCCTTGTCGGGGAGGCGGTTGGACAGTTCAATGTCATCGTCGGTTTCGAGGTACTCGGAGAGGTCTTGGCGGTCTTCCGTGACCACCGCGTCCGCATCGAACTCCTCGTCGAACAGCTCCCGGGCGTAGTCAATGACAGGTTTGGTGTCATTCTGGTCGCCCAGCGTTGCGGATGTTCCGATGCAACACAGGGATCCCTTGGGCACGGCTAGGCGGTCCTTCAGCCTACGGATGAGGCAAGCAAGGTCCGTACCTTGGGCTCCGTCGAAAGTGTGGAGTTCGTCCACGACCAGAAACCGTAGTGTTTCGGGCTGGTTCTGTTCCCAGAGGCCCTTACGTTCCGGGCGGACTAGGAGGCTGTCCAGCATCCTGTAGTTGGTCAGCAGGATGTCTGGAGGAGTTTCGTGCATGGCCCGGCGGGACCGAATGACATCGTCCTCCTGCATGAAAGGGGATGCATCCTCCGGTTCCGCGTCCGCGTACATGCCGGCGGTGATCTGGCCGCGCAAGTCGGGGGTATCCCAGATGCGGGTTGCAATGCGACGGGCCTGGTCCGCCGCCAGAGCGTTCATCGGGTAGATGACGATGGCCTTGATACCCGGCTGGTCCGCGTGTTGGTGGCACCAGTCGAGGATCGGCAATTGGAAGCATTCGGTCTTGCCCGAACCCGTGCCGGTGGCGATGATCGTTGACTGAGAGGTATCAGATTGCAGTCTCTGGAAGGCTTCCAGTTGGTGGGCGTAGGGGGTGTAGCCGAGAGGAACCGAGGGGAAGGGCTCCTTTTGGGTGTCTGCGCTGGTGTAGGGGAGGTCCAGGCTCAGGTACGGTCCCCTGAAGAGGTTGTTCGGTTCTTGGACGAAGTCGTCGATGAGGTTTGAGAAAGCGGGAGTTGACGGCCTGTAGGAGGCACGAAGAACCTCCTCGACTGCAGTCTTGGCCTGCTCAGTCAAGGTGAGGGGAAGGATGCCGGTGAAGGGCGTTGTCGGGTCCAAGGGCGGAGATTGCACAGTGGTTTCAAGGTTGTTGTGCTGGGTATATCCGGATGCTGGAAGTTCGGGAACTGTATGTGCGGTTCTTTCTTAGGGAAGTCAGATCAGCGTTGTGTCCTGCCATCTCGGACAATCTGGCACCTTGCCGGCTTGGCAACAGATTCCGGCTGCCGGTCCTTGCATGATTGCCACTGCCGGCTCCGTTGACGTTTCCTCGCGCGAGGCTCGACTGTCCGCAGTCCTCAGCCGTGTTTTTTGTATGTCCCGACCCGTCCTCCGACCTAGGGCGTGTGGACATTAGCGGGCAAAGGGGTTTTGCAGCCAATGGCGCACGG
>CAZMKQ010000095.1:0-19615 GCA_964566955.1 uncultured Caldilineaceae bacterium
CCTGATGCGGCAGTACATGATGACGTTGCCGCGGGAGCTGGACGAGGCGGCCCGCATGGACGGCGCGGCCAACTTCCGCATCCTCTGGCAGATCATCACGCCCCTGTGCAGCCCGGCGATTGCCACGATCGCGATCTTCGCCTTCCTGCAGCACTACAACGACTTTCTCGGGCCGCTGCTGTACATCTCGGCCAACGAGATGTTCACCCTGCAGCTGGGTCTGCTCTGGTTCCAGGGCCGCTTCGGCAACTTCTGGCACCTGGTCATGGCGGCCTCGGTCATGACTATTGTGCCGGTGCTGGTACTATTCTTCACGGCCCAGAAACGCTTCGTTCAGGGCATTCAGCTGACCGGCCTGGCCGGACGGTGAAGGCCGGCGTCCGCGCCCATATATGATCTCTGTCCCTCGCCCACCCCTTGAGTAAGGATTGACAACATGGCTGTTGCACCCATGATCGAAACGGATGTCCACCTGCTTTCGGACGAGCAAGTCAACTTCTATCACGAGAACGGATACCTGGTGGTCGAGGATGTTCTGTCGCCCGCGGAGTTGCAGGGCCTGCGCAACGAGACGGCCCGGATCTGCCGCGGTGAGCGCGGGCTGGTGCAGGGCCTGCCCGACTTTGATCCGTCCGAGAGCGATGAGGACATCGTCGCACGCACACTGTGCGTCCACTTTCCCCACAAGATTTCCGACATCATGCGGGACGCGGTCACCCAACCCGGCATTGTCGAAGGCCTGACCCAACTGATTGGCCCCAACGTCAAGTGCATGCAGTCCATGCTCTTCATCAAGAGTGCGGGCAAGCCGGGCCAGGCCTGGCACCAGGACGAGGCGTTCATTCCCACCCGCGACTGTTCGCTGACCGCCGCCTGGATGGCCCTGGAGGACGCCACGCCGGAAAACGGCTGCCTGTGGGCCATACCGGGTTCCCACCGCCTCCGCACCCTGTGGCCGTTCCGGGACCACGACGACGAACGCTACGACTGTGCGCAGGAGGCCTTCGACTTCCCGTTTACCGACGATGACGGGGTCATGGTGCCGGCCAAGGCCGGTTCGGTCGTTTTCTTCAACGGCTATCTCCTGCACCGGTCCCTGCCGAACTATGCCGAATCGGGATTCCGCCGGGCCCTGGTCAACCACTACATGAGCGCGGAGTCGCTGCTGCCCTGGCGCCTGCCCGAACCGGGCACCGGGATGGGCATGGCGGACTTCCGGGACATCATCATGGTGGCCGGAACCGATCCGTATGCCTACAAGGGCATTCAGACCGATCGGTTTGCCCACGTTCGTCCGGACAAGGAAGGCGGCTGCCAGTGGCCAACCAAAGTCGAGACCGGGCCAAAGGCCGAGGCGAATGGTGCCATGGGTGCTGACATGGGCGGAGGTGCCATGGGAGGAGGAGCCATGGGCGGCGGCATGGGCAATTCGGCACCTGCCATGGGCTGATCCAAGCCCAGGGATTCATTGCGCAGATTGGACCTCCGGGGGTGTGGCACCCGAATGCACTCCCGGGCCACCTCCTCAACGAACCCTGTACACGGCGGAACAGGGCTCATGCCGTGATCAGCAGCCCTGACGTACTGCTATCGACTCGCGGGAAACCTCGGCAGGGCTGCAACTGTACCGGTCACGAGCGCATTTCAACCACGGCTTGAACTTCGGACGGCAGGCGCAGGTTTCGACTGTGCCCCGGAGGGGTCCGCACCAGGATTCCACGTACGCGTGACAATGCCTCGTCGAATCACTCCGCCACCCAACAAAAAACGCCGCGTGGTCGCCCTTGAAGAACTTGATCCCGTGGTTGGAGACGCTTTGCGTCGCACCCGATATGGTGGGAGTCCGCACCACAAGAGCAAACCAGAAGACTGCGATTTCATCCCACCAACGGCACCACTCGATGGCAAGTCGCTGTGCGACCATGACCGCCCCATCAAACTGAAGGAGGCAATCGGTCTGTTCAAGTCCGGCATCAGACGGGGTATGGTGAGCGGTCACCTGAAGAACGGACTGCCTGCATTCGTATGGTCAGTCGACAAGGACGGCCAGGCGTATGAAGCCAAACCGGGTGACGACGGCCGTACATATCACGGATACCCTCTGTACAAGGAAGTCTCTACTGCACGCTACATACGCCAGGAGTGGAAACGCCGGGAAGAAACTTCCGATGCCTGAGTGGCACATCGAAATTTCACAACACACATCCACCTATGGTTCGGCCACCGAACGTGCCGCGTTCGGCCGGCTGGAAGTTTCAGTGAGAGGCGAAACGTTGACTGGATTGCTCAGCCAGGTTGCTGAAGGTCACAACCCCGAGCATTCTTGGGGACCCTATGTTTCAGGCTACCACTTGGCGGAGTGGTTCGCGACCCATTGGTGGCGACTTCGTTGGGAACCAAGTCGTCGATGGGCCCCACACGAGTACTTGAGCAACGAGGAGTATGCTTGGGAGCTTGCACACACGATGTCGGCTATCGGCGAAGGATATATTTGGCCCGACATCACTTTCAACTGCGACGGATACGTGTGTGAAGTGGTTTCAGAAAGAACTACTGACAAATCCACACCCATTGAGTACTTGGGTGCAAAGAAAGCTCATGTGTCGGCTGGTGCTTGGGAATGTGCCGTCGATCAATTTGTGAGCCATGTGTTGTCCTTGCTGGATGATGGCAACTTACCGGATACCGAGCTGCATGCCATCTGGAAGGAGTTGAATGACGAGAGAGACGATACAGGTTTGTCAGCGTATCGCCGCATCGAAGCACTGCTTGGCTTCGATGTCGACGAAGGCGAAGAAGCATACATAGAAGCCGCAGTACGCGACTCCGAAGAACTCGGGACCGAAGCCATCAATGAACTTGCCACTGGCACGGGCCGTGCTCGAATGTCTGCTTCAGACATTCGCAGCGTATCCGACACGGCGGGTTTTGCTGTAAACCCTGAAGATGGCGTCTCGTTCTCGCCGAGCAATCTTCCGGATGTCTCGCCGTGGGGACAAGTCGATGCCTGGCGCATTGGGAAACGGTTTGCCCACAGCATTAGACAAGAGGCCGGTTTGTCCGAGGGACCCGTCAGCAACAAGGCACTGGCGAGTCTCGCCGGCACGTCTCCCACCACCATTGAGCATATTGCATCCCCTGTCCCAATTTCCTGGATGTACGCACCGGACGGCGCCCAAGCACGGGTCGTGTTGCGGGGTCGCTCGACTACGGGTCGCCGGTTCGACATGGCGAGGGTCGTTGGTGACCGAGTATTCGGTCACGCCCGGTGTGTATCGGGCGAACCTCTGTCCCCTGCCACTTGCTCATACAGCTACAGGCAGAAAGCACAGAGAGCGTTCGCAGCCGAACTACTGTGTCCATGGCACGCGATCGAGGGTTATTTCGAAGACGGATTCGATGACGACAGCATCGATCAGGTCGCGGCGCGGTTTCAAGTATCCGAGAGAGTGGTGGAAAATGTACTGGCCAACAACCGGATAGATAGTTGAGACTGCCTCGACTCTGTGCGAGTTGCTTGTGCCAGTCAGACACGTGAACTGACATTGACTTTGGTCCCATACCCCTCGCCCTGACCACCGGGAGTGCCTTGCCACACCCATCCTTCGCGGGAATCCGAACCGGTGTGGGGATCTGAAGTCCGAATTGGCCAATGTGGGCCGTAGCAGAGTTCTCATGGTGTGGTACGCAAGGGTCGAAGGTCCCATGCAATGCACAAAGTGCAGCCGCGACATTCCAACAGGCGCGGCCTGCCTATCACAGTTGCCGGGATGCTAGTGCTGGACGGCTGTATCGTAACGCTCGATGCCATCTGCTTCTGGCAGCCGACGGCACAGACCATCCGGCAATGGGGGTAACACCACGGCGCGGGCTCTTAGTTCCGCTCTGCCATGCCGAGCCGGTCCCAAGCCTGGCTGACAAGTTCCGATAGGGGCATGTCGAAGGCATCGGCGAACTTCATGGCCGCCCCTATCGTGATGTTCTGCTTGCCCTGCTCGACTGCGCTCACGTAGGTGCGATCGAGACCCGCCCGGACTGCCAGCTGCTGCTGGCTCCAAGCATGTTCCTTCCTTAGCGTCTGGACTCGCCTCCCGAATGCGCTCAGGTGATCTTCAAGGGTCGGACATTCTTGCTTGAGACCGAAGATCTCACCGGCTACTCGAATCGCGTCCCCGGGCGCCGAAGTTATGAGGTCTGCCGGAATGTCCGTGGCTGCATGGGACGATGACACCCCTGCCCCGCCAACAAACACCACCGGAGCGTCGTCAAGGGACTTTAGAAGCGTCACGGCCCTGCCGGCCTCCGGTATTCGGTCCGGGAGGGCCAAGGAGAGCATAACCAGGTCGGGTTTTCTGGCCCCGACCAACTCCACCAAGTCATCGGTTGGGGTGTCCTGTCCCAGGAGCGAAACGTCCCATCCCTCCATCTGAAAGAGACTGGCCAATACTGCGGTGCCCACCGAGTGCATCTCACCCTCCACGGATGCCACGACGGCTGTGACGCCAAGCTCCGGCTTGCGCCCGCTGGCATCGCGGACATACGTGATCTGCTGGAGGGTGATGCTCGTCGCAAGATGGCCGTTGGCTACGTTCAGTTCTCCGCTGACCCAGGCATTGCCGACCGCCTCCATAGCGGGTTGAAATACCTCAACGTAGATCGCCATTGGCTCAATCCCCCGATCCAAGGCATCCTTGACCACGCGGGAAGCCTCCCTTTGGTCTCCGGTTAGCAGAGCCACGACGTAGCGGTCTCTCAGGAGCGCGACCTGATTGCTCGGTTCCATGGCTTGATGCCTCCAAGATACGGAAGCCCTTTCGGACACTGTTTCAGTTTCATTGGTTGCTCGAAACCCGGCAAGGGGAAGGGATCCTCGACACTTGGTTTCATCTCGCCAACACCGACAGGGGCCCTCGGCGCGTACTTGATCCTATCCCCTGCCCATCTTGACAGCCAACATGCGAACCGTGGTCCGTCTGCCCCCGGCCCTCACTGCGGCAACCGGGTCTGGACGTACCAGGACCCATTCTCCCGCTCCCTGATCATCCTTGGAAGCCTGGGGAGCCGACGCTACCAGGCCTGACAGCGCATTGACTTCCCCGGCACGACATGACCGTGTACCAAGGCATGCCGACCTTTCGGCTGCCGCCCCCGCCGTACCAGACTTGATGGAACCCCTACCGCGCCTGTGACACCCCTGTTCCCTGCGGAGATGATCCCGGTCAGCGGTGAATGATCGGCCGAAGGGCTGTGAGCGGTTCCAGCTGCAGGCACACCCAACCGGAGCGCGCTCAACCTGCTCCGTCTGCTGACAACCGCCACGGGTTGAGGCAGGCACACAGAGCCGTCCCGGCACAGGGACGGGGACGCTGATGAAGGGCTCGGATCGACCTTAACGAAAACGCAACAATTTGCTGTGTTGACTATAGACTACTTATTGTAGATTATAGTCTGTATACGGGTTCTCGGCGACGAGTATGAACCGCATCTGCTGGGCAAGTGACAGTCAGGCGCCATACCACTGTCGAGAACGTGTCAAGAGCCCAGGAGGCAAGATGTTGGGAAATTGGACTGAAACCATCAGCCGAAGGCTGGCTCAATGGGGACGGTGGCCCTTGAAGTTCGGGAGCCTGGCGCTGCTTCCGATCGTTCTTGTGGCCGTCGCTGCCTGTGGGAACAACGCCGACGCTGATCCGACGCCGGTGACGGCACCGACCACGGCACCCGAGCCGGAGGCGGCCACGATCGTTGAGATCGCCGTGAACGACGGGCGCTTCGAGACCCTGGTGGCCGCCCTGCAGGCGGCGGACCTGGTCGAAACCCTGGAGGGACCGGGACCGTTCACCGTCTTCGCGCCAACGGACGATGCCTTCGCCAAGCTGCCGGATGGCACGGTCGAGGCATTGCTGGGCGACATCCCCGCCCTGACCGCCATCCTGCTCTACCACGTGGTGCCGGGCAACGTGACGGCGACCGATGTGGCCGCCCTCGACTCGGCCACCACGGTGCAGGGCGGGACGGTGGCCATCTCCGTTGAAGGCGACACCGTGCGCATCAACGATGCACAGGTCGTCATCGCGGACATCGAGGCGACCAACGGAACCATCCACGTCATCGATACGGTACTCATTCCGCCAGCGGAAGAGGCCGAACCCGAACCACAGGCAGCCACGATCGTTGAGATCGCCGTGAACGACGGGCGCTTCGAGACCCTGGTGGCCGCCCTGCAGGCGGCGGACCTGGTCGAAACCCTGGAGGGACCGGGACCGTTCACCGTCTTCGCGCCAACGGACGATGCCTTCGCCAAGCTGCCGGATGGCACGGTCGAGGCATTGCTGGGCGACATCCCCGCCCTGACCGCCATCCTGCTCTACCACGTGGTGCCGGGCAACGTAGCGGCGACCGATGTTGCCGCTCTCGACTCGGCCACCACGGTGCAGGGTGGGACGGTCGCCATCTCCGTTGAAGGCGACACCGTGCGCATCAACGACGCACAGGTCGTCATCGCGGACATCGAGGCGGCCAACGGAACCATCCATGTCATTGACACGGTACTGATTCCGCCAGCGGAAGAGGCCGAACCCAAACCGCAAGCGGCCACGATCGTTGAGATCGCCATGGGTGACGGGCGCTTCGAGACCCTGGTGGCCGCCCTGCAGGCGGCGGACCTGGTCGAAACCCTGGAGGGACCGGGACCGTTCACCGTCTTTGCACCGACGGATGATGCCTTCGCCAAGCTGCCGGATGGCACGGTCGAGGCATTGCTGGACGACATCCCCGCCCTGACCGCCATCCTGCTCTACCATGTGGTGCCGGGCAACGTAACGGCGACCGACGTCGCCGCCCTCGACTCGGCCGCCACGGCGCAGGGCGGGACGGTGACCATCTCCGTTGAAGGCGATACCGTGCGCATCAACGATGCACAGGTCGTCATCGCGGACATCGAGGCGGCCAACGGAACCATCCACGTCATCGATACGGTACTGATTCCCGAATAACCTGGACAACCGGTCACATACATGTGACCGGATTGACTGGCGGTGCCCGTCCGAATTCGGACGGGCACCGTTGGTCTTGGGGTAGCCACCCCTGCAGCACCTGCCTCCATCCTCCGATCACCCTTGGAAGTCTCAAGTCCACTACCGCCAGTACAGGAGATATCGCCACAACATCCCCCGGCCACTCGGGTGACATGTTCGGTTCAGATGGTTGCCTGAGCACCTTGGCGACATTCAGGGCAGTTCGTTTCCGGCCGACGAGTACACCCACATAAGGTGCGCAGAGCCTCCAGCGAAGATGCAAAACAGTGGTCGCAAGGGTTGATTGGCAAAGGCCCATAGTCCAAGTCGGTGCAGCCGGGGTTGCGAATGCTGGGATGGAAGTCGCAACCATGGCTCCCGGACAGCTCCGCTGCAACCTCAGATGGGACACGGCTCGATTAGGTTCGGATTGGGTTAAGTCTGCAGAGCGGTCAAAGGTTTCCGCAGGGAACAGTCACCCCTTCCGGCACCCGAAGCCACTGCAACACCAGTTCCATAACCTCAAATCCAACCTCTAGACAGACCGGTTCCAGTCAGGCATCGGAACAATCCGTTCACTCCGGATTGACCAACATTACTGTAGCAATGCAAATGGCCCTGTCAGCAATCGGACAAGACATGGAGTTTCATGGACCATCCGTCGGCACTATCTCCGAAACGTGATATTGTTCCAGCATCTGCTCCGCCAAGCTCCTCACGTCTTCAACCGAGACGTTCTCGATACGCTGAATCAATCCGTGGTCCACGTAATGTCTGGTGTCATACAAAATATCCAAGCCCCGGGACACCGCTTTATTGCCAATCCACTCCCGGGATTGCAATTGATTTCCCACTTCACGCGCGATGGCCAACTGTAGCTCCTCTTGGGAGATGCCGCCTTCCGCGACAGCTTGGACTTCGGCGAGGGCGTCCTCAACAAACTTACCCCTGTCCTCTGGCAACACCTGTGCGTACATGTTCATGAAGCTTCCGTGCTTGAGGCCCCTGACATACGAGTATGCGATGTAAACATCTCCTTCCTGTTCCCTAAAGTGGGAAAACAATCGACTGGAAGACCCACTCCCCATGACACTGTTGAATACTCGCAAGGTCGCATAGTCATCGCTGGCCCTCGCTGGGCCCGGAAGTCCAATCATGACCCATGCGAGTTGAATGCCCTCCCAGTCGGTGGAGATCACTTTCGGCGCCTCGGGTGCCGGGCTGCCAGGGCTCAGCCCCCTTTGGGCAGCGGAGGGTTGCATTTTGCCAACCAGCCGACTCAACATAGCGGCCATCATCTTGGGCTCGAAGTTGCCTGCCACTGCAATGACGATGTTGTCAGGGACGTAGAACCGCTCATGGAATCCAGCCACTTCACCATCTGCGAAGGAGGACACCGACTCCATCGTGCCGGTCCGCGGATTAGCGTAACCCCCGTCACCGTACAGGGACGCGCGTAACTGTAATCGGCCCACCGTAAAGGGATCTTCATCCCTTGCACGAATCTTGTCCACCACTTCCACCCGGTAGCTATCCAGATGCCAGTCACTCCACATCGGTCTCACTATGTGCTTCAGAAACGGAGGCAGGGCCGCAGGCCAACTGGCTGCCTTGGTTCTTAGGATTAGACCGGTTGCATCAAAATACCTCCTGACATCGGTTGCGGACTGCATCCCAAAGTGATCAAACCCAATGTGACTAAAGTTAAGGGGATACATCAACAAACCACCGGTGAAAGACGAAATGCCAGCCTTGCCGGCTGACTCCACACCAACCCCCGAACCAACCAGGACATGGACCTCCACGAAATCGGTCGACGTATCGGGGAGCAACAGAATGCGCACTCCGTTGTCCAGGAGGAAGTAATCTTCCTCTTCCACCAAGTTGGCTCCGTCCAAAGGCACAGTCCACAGGTGGGACCAGATCCAGGCCGCCAAATGCATGAACCTCATCAAAAGACGAGTGCCAAACTCCGTCATGACAAACCAGCTATCATCAACCATAAAATGGAGGCTCTCCCGCAAGCGTCCCTGCGAACCAACATGAGTTGCGACAGGAACCATACCCGTAGGCCCTTCATCACTGGCAACCAACCGAAATTCAAGACGCTTATCGATTGCAAGATGATCCTTGGCCATCGCCACCAATTGGCGCTTGCCAACATTCTCCACATGGTCAAGATATGCGAAAGCATTCATGGGATCGCCTGTGACGACTGCCGAATGACCGACTTGGTCTGCAAACCAGACACCGAATTTCCGATCGGCAAGCCAATCGTCCTTCAGCCACAACTTAGCCAAGGCAACATGCTCTCTGTATACATGACCTCTCAGCAAGCCTTCCAGATCGGACAGGATTTCATTCAGGACATGATCAGAGTCAACGTGGCTTGGAAACTCCAATTCCACTAAAATCATACCTGGAGAATAGGACCAATCAGACGCGACATATGTTGCTGCATCCTCGTGTTCCAACTCTATTCCAAGCAGATATGCCAGGACCTCCCTAGTTGCCAACTCCTTCAAGTCATCGGTGGCAGGCACTGCCCAAGCCACCGCCAAGCGTTCCAAGTCCCCCGAATACTCGAGCGTGTGCTGCTGTTGAGTTGTCGGTGCAACCTTTCTGGCTACAGTTAATGACGGCAACGCCTTTGGTTCGATGGCTCCGAAACTTGCTTCTATTTTTGTCAGCAAACTGTCCTGCTCTACATCGCTTACAACTACCAAGGTCATGTTTTCGGAAGTGTAATGTTGCTCTGCCCACCGAACGAGGTCTGAACCGGTGATTGACTTTATGGAATTCACGGTGCCCAATACCGGCATGGCATAGGGGCTTTCTCCAAGCAGCACCCGCCTGGTGTTGACTTGCAACCGGGTCGACGGATCGTCTTGCTGACTTCCCTTCTCCCTCAAGACAGCGTTGCGCTCATTCTCCAAGTCGCGATTGGAGAAAGCTGTTCTGGTCATCATGTCCGCTAGCAGCTCGACGGCCAACAGTGTATGCTCGGACGGGATCACCGCATGATATTCGGTGAATTCATGGGCAGTTGTAGCGTTTATGTAGCCTCCTCGGCTTTCAATCCATTCACTGGCTGAACCAGGAAACCGCTTCGATCCTGTAAGGACCATGTGTTCGTAGTAGTGGGCCAGTCCCTGCCGTTCTGGAGGGTCTTGAGCCGAACCTGCCTTGACCCATACATTGACCGTGGAAATGCCTGAGGCCGAAGCAGGAACCAGGACTACCTGCAGGCCGTTGTCCAACTCCAGTACCTGCACACGGCTCCGCAATTCTTGGTCGGACGAACCAGAGGTTGTGATTGGGAAGCTTCCCGCCACAACAAGCAAGAAGCTCACTCCAAACAAACAGACAACAGTCGCAATGAGTTTCCGGCGAAGCGCGGGTTTGATCTTGATACCGAGACGCATTTTTCAAGACAATCTCGCTTGTATTGAACCGCCAACCTTGTCATCGCCTTTCCAAGCACATGCCTCCATGGCCGAGGCGGCGCAACCTGAAGTGTAAGGATACCTGCACACGTGAGCAAACAGATCCGCGCGTCATCGGGAATCGCACTCCGGTCCACAGGGCCAACACCACTTCCCGGCTCACGAAAGTCAAGCCGCAAATTCGGGAGTAGCCCATTCCTGTCAGCAGATCCGGTACCGGGACTACCGCGTTCAGAATGGCCGGGAAATTGCCCATGCGGCCGATCGGACCATGCTCTGGGTCAGACTATTGCCCCCTCTGCAGTTCCCGGCCAAGGAGCCCCCAAGGATGACAAACACAGGCCAACAGATGCCCAAAACCTGCGGGCCTACATCCGAACCCGGACAGACAACATCTATACTTCACAGGAGCCAATTCCGATACGACGGAATTCTAGGCACCGGGCCCCGCGCCCCAGATCGTGCTGCGACCCAGTACCGCCCCCAACAGCATGTACAGCGACCACCAACTGATTGAACTGGCCAGGCAACAGCCGGCTCCGTTCCTGTGGCTGCTGGATCAGTTTCATCGCAGGGATGACTGCCTGACTCCCGATGCCATGCGGGCCATTGCCTCCGGTCTGCGCATGCCGTTGGCGGATGTCTACGGGACCGCCACCTTCTATCACCACCTGACCCTGGGCAACGGCAGCCGCTCCAATCCCAGGGTTTGCACCGGACCAGTGTGTCGTCTGCAGGGCAGCGAGCAGTGGTTAACTGACCATACTGACGCCCATCCAATGGCCTGTGCAGGCCGCTGCGACGTTCCGGTGCCAGTCCTCCAGGGGGACTCCACTCACCGATTGACAGGCAACGCCTTGGAACCGGCGGCCAAGGGTCCCTTGCCGGTACCCAATCCGGACGGATTGCCGGAATGCATCTTCGAATACATTCGCCAACCATGTCAGGCGACCCATGACGGGTATGTCTCCCGCGACGGCTTCCAAGCCCTGGACGAGGCCCTGAACACCGGACCCGACCGGTTGCTGCAAACCCTGGACGACAGCGGTCTGGCCGGTAGAGGTGGCGCCGGCTTCCCCACGGGCCGGAAATGGCGGTCCGTGCGGGAGGCTCCGGGCACGCCCAAAACCATTGTCTGCAACGCCGACGAAGGCGAACCGGGATGCTTCAAGGACCGGGCCATCCTCGAATACGACCCCTACGCGGTATTGGAGGGCATGATCTTGTCCGCCTTCGCTACCGGTGCCGAGCTGGGCTTCATCTACCTGCGATACGAGTATCCGGAACTCCAGACCCAACTGGAAGAGGCATTGGAAGCCTGCCGCACTGCTGGCTTGCTGGGCCCGGCAAACAAGATTGATTCGGACTTCGACATCCACATCCGCCGGGGTGCCGGGGCGTATGTCTGTGGCGAGGAAGGCTCCCTGCTGAACAGCCTGGAAGGGAAGCATCCGTTTCCCCGCAACCGTCCCCCGTTCCCGGTGACGCACGGCTACTTGCAGAAGCCCACCGTCGTCAACAACGTCGAAACCCTGGCGGCCGTGCCCCACATCCTGCGGCATGGGGCCCAATGGTACCGGGACTTGGGACGGGGCGACCTGGCCGGGACCAAGGTAATCAGCGTCTCGGGCGATGTCCAGCGGCCCGGAAACTATGAGGTGCCCTTCGGCTTTCCCTTGTCCGAACTCCTGTACGAATGGGCTGGCGGTCCACCTGCCGGAAGCAATTTCCAGGCGGCGAGCATGGCGGGGCTGTCCGGTGGCTTCCTGTCGGCAAACGACTTCGATGTCACATTGGACGAACCTTCGCTGCGGAGCCGCAATTCGATGCTGGGGGCTGCCGGCATCATCGTGTACGACGATACGCGCGACATGGTGGACGAGACCCGCGTCGCCATCGAGTTCTTTGCCGAAGAGTCCTGCGGCAAGTGTTTCCCCTGCCGCATCGGCTCCCGGCGCCTCCGCGAACGGCTGGATGCCGTCGGCCCAGACACCGACCGCGGTGAGTGGCTGGACGAAGTCAACGACCTGGGTCTCGTGATGCGCAACTTGAGCGCCTGCGGCCTGGGTGTGGCCGCGTCGTTTGTCAGCGATTCCCTGGTGCGGAACTTCCCGGACCAGTTGGAACAACGGTTCGAGGCTCCCGAATGACGTCACCTCCCGCAGACGGCACGTTTATGTTGGACGGCCGTCAGGTTGAGTTCCGCGAGGGCGAATCGGTGCTGGCGGCCGCCAGGCGGCACGGCATCGACATCCCGTCCCTGTGCTACGACGATCGCCTGGAGGCATTCGGCGGGTGCCGCCTGTGTGCGGTCTCCCTCAAGGGCGTCAACGGCTTTCCGGCCTCCTGCACCACCCAAGCCCAACCCGACATGGAGGTCGAGACCCGTACGCCTGAACTCGACAACCTGCGACGAACCCTGCTTGCCATGGTGGTATCCGAAAACGGCAGCGAGCGCCTGGCGGTCGACCCGTTGCGGGGATTGGCCTCGCAGGAGCTTCAGGATGCCGTCACCACACTGCAACCGGACCTGGACCGCTTCAAGGGTGCCACCTCGGGAAACTCGCGTCCCGACGATGAGAATCCCTTTATCCTGCGGGACTATGATCTGTGCATCTCCTGCTACCGCTGCGTCAGGGTCTGTGCCGAACAGGAGGGGGACTACGCCATCACCGTGGCCGGCCGCGGCTTTGGCACACAAATTTCGGTGGAGTTCGAAGGGCACCTGCGCGATTCCAGCTGCACCTTCTGCGGCCAGTGCGTACAGACCTGCCCAACCGGTGCCTTGGCGGACCGCAAGGCGATGAGATTTGCCCAGATCGAGGATCCCATAGAATCGCCCAGCAAAAAGGGAAGACGAACATGACAGCGGCCTTCGAAAAGACGCGGACCATCTGCGGGTATTGCGGTGTCGGATGCACCGTGGACGTGTTGACCAGGGACAATCGCATTGTCGGCATCCAGCCGGCCATGGACGGACCCGCCAACGAGGGCGCCCTGTGCGTCAAGGGACAGTTCGCCTACGACTACGTCCATCATCCGGACCGTCTCCGGCATCCGATGATCCGGAATGCCGACGGCGTGCTGGAACGCGCCACCTGGAAGCAGGCCCTGCGGAAGGCGGCGGCGGGGTTCATGCAGTCCGCGGAACGGCACGGCCGCCACGCGGTCTACGGCATCGCCTCCGGCCGCACACCCACCGAGGCCGACTACATGATGCAGCGCTTCATGCGCGCGGGGTTCGGCACCCACTTCATCGATAACTGCAGTCGGGCCTGACACTCCCCCACAGTCGCCGGTCTGGCGGCAACCTTGGGAAGAGGCGCCATGTCCAACCCCTTGTCGGACATGGAGCTCCCCGATGTGGCGTTCTGCATCGGCACCAACATGACGGAGGCCCACCCGGTCGCGGCCACCCGTCTCAAGAAGGCACTCGCTCGTGGCTCCAGGCTGATCGTCGCGGACCCGCGGCGCATCCACCTGGCGACGCTGGCCAACCTCTACCTGCCCCTGCGGGTCGGCACCGACGTGGCTCTCCTCCAGGGCATGGCCCACGTGATCGTGCGCGACGGGTTGATGAACGACCGCTTCGTGGCAACGCGCACCCAGCACATCGAACCCTATCTGGAACACATCGCCAGGTTCACGCCGGAATGGGCGGAATCAATTTGCGAGGTGCCGGCCGCGGACATCGAAAAGGCAGCGCGCTGGTACGCGGAGGCCGACCGGGGGGCCATCTACTACACGCTCGGCATCACCGAGCACATTTGCGGCGTGGACAACGTCCAGTGCCTCTGCAACCTGGCGTTGCTGACAGGGCAAATCGGCCGTCCCGGCACGGGCCTGAACCCCATGCGTGGCCAGAACAACATCCAGGGCGCGGGGGACAGCGGCGCCATCCCCGATCAGTATCCGGGGTTCCAGGCAGTCGTCGAGCCCGACCACCGGCGGAAGTTCAGCCAGGCCTACGGGCGCGAGATGGATGCCACCAAGGGCATCACCAAGGTCACCGCCATGGAAGAGGCGGGCCGGGACATTTTCGCCATGTTGATCGACGGGGAGAACTCGGTGGTGTCGGACCCAAACCAGCAACATACGCGCGAAGCCATCGAGTCCCTCGAACACCTGGTCGTCATCGACATCTTTCTCTCGGAGACCGCGGAGATGGCGGACGTGGTGTTCCCCGCCACGGCCTGGGCCGAAACCGACGGCACCTTCACCAATACGGAACGGCGCATCCAGCGGGTGCGCCAGGCCGTCACCCCTGCCGGCGAGGCTCGGCCGGACTGGTGGATCATCAGCCGCATCGCGCAGCACATGGGCCTGCGGAACTTCGACTTCAACCACCCACGGGAAGTCTTCAACGAGATGTGCAGCCTGTCGACGACGTACGCCGGCGTCGACTGGGACCTTGCGGCCACCGGCCGCTACCACTGGCCCGTTCCCTACCGCGGACATCCGGGCACGCCCCGGCTGCATGAGGAATCCTTCCCCATCGGCCGCGGGAAGTTCAGCCTGATCGAGTATCGGGATCCGGCGGAAACCATCGATGAAACCTACCCCATCTGGCTGACCACGGGGCGCCGGCTGGCCACGTACCACACGAATACCCAGACCGGGCGCGCCGGCGGCATGGACTACCTGGCCGCGGAGGAAGCCCTGGAAGTCAACCCCAGGGACTTGGAGGCCTGGAACCTTCAGGACGGCGAAACCGTCTGGCTGTCCAGCCGTCGGGGCCGCATTGCCATCAAGGTGGCGGGCTCCAAGCGGTCGCCCATGGGCACGGTCTTCTCCAGTTTCAGTTTCAGCGACACGCCCATCAACACCCTGACCGGCTCCGGCTACGACCCCGTCACGCACACGGCCGAACTGAAGGTGTGCACGGTGAGGATTGACAAGATGGCCGTGGCCAACGGACTCGAGGGTTGAGACCCGTGTCTTCCGCAAACAGGGTCGGCTCCCGCGTCAAGGCGCGGGTGCAGGCCCACAAGGGTACGGCCGTCCGGTGGAAGCAGGACACATTGGTGGCCGAGGAGCCGATGGAAATCCGACTGCTGGCACGGGAGGAACGGCAAACCGTCGCCGTTACCATGCGCACGCCGGGCAACGACTTTGAACTGGCACTGGGCTTCCTGCACGGGGAAGGGGTCCTGTCCGGCCTCGACGAAGTGAGCCATGTTTCCTACTGTCTGGACCGGGACGTGGAGGAGGATCAGCGGTACAACATCGTCAGCGTCAACCTTGTTGGCCGGCAACTGCCGGAGCTGGACCGGCTGGAACGCAGTTTCTTCACCACCAGTGCCTGCGGGGTGTGCGGCAAGGCATCATTGGACGCCTTGGAAATCCAGGGCTGCGAGGGGTTCCCAATGCCGCAACCCAACCTGGACCCGGCCGTTGTCAAGCAATTGCCCGGGATCCTGGCGGAAGCCCAGGGCTTGTTTCAAAAGACCGGGGGCCTGCATGCGGCCGGACTGTTCGACACGGAAGGCACGCTTCTGGCCGTAAGGGAGGATGTCGGCAGGCACAACGCCGTCGACAAGATTGCCGGCTGGATGCTGAAGGCCCGCCTGCCGGCTCCCGAAAACCGGGTGTTGCTGGTCAGTGGCCGGGCCAGTTTCGAAATCATGCAGAAGGCGCTGGCGGCCGGAATCCCTACGGTGTGCGCCATCTCGGCTCCCAGCCACTTGGCGGTGGACGTAGCCAGACGCTTCGGGATGACGCTGATTGGGTTCCTGCGGGATGATCGGTTCAACATCTATGCCGGACACGAGAGGTTTTGAGCCTTCCCCCAAGCCATGGTGCGCAAATTGCCAGGCCAGATGCCCTCTGCTGGCTTGGTTCGAGGACACGGCGGTGGGCTGATTAGTCTGGCAGCAGACGAGCTCAGCCTCGGATTCGTCCTCCTCCAATCTGACGCTTCCGCCGACGCGACAGCCGCAAGAAACGTTGTCGAAGGGAATGCAGCCTCCCTTGGCGGTGCCGCGCTGCCGGTCGATGAGAACTCCCTGAAGTTGTCCGGCTCGATCTTGCCGACGACGGCCATGAGATCGGCCAAGCACAGGCTTTGGCTTAGGTGGTTGGACTGCCGGCAAACAATGGACCACCCCCTGCACTCGTAGTAGGTCTCCATGTGCTAATCGGCTCGGAGATGGAGGTTCGGTCCTCACACGTCCCGGATAGGAACCGGGACGCGGGTGGGGATGACCGGCCAGTTCATTGGCACTTGCTTCCAAGCTGTTTTCGCAATGACCAGTTCCACCTTTTTTCTTGCCCTGCTGCTTGAAGTTCAGGCCAAAACCTGTCGGCCCAAGTGGCGACATCCCTCACTGACAAGACGAAACCCACCCTGAGGTCGCGCCGGATCGAAGTTCCGGTAGGCGCCTGGCATGACGTCTACATCCCGCCAGGACTCAGTGGATGTTGCCATCGCAATCCTGGGAAGCGACTGAAGTCGGAGTCCGTGGACACCATGATGCAACCATGCTCGATCGCAATGGCTGCGTGCTGAGCATCGGCAACCAGCTTTCCGGTTGCTCTTGCCTCGCGGCACAGACTTTCGAATATGTCCAGATGATCGGGACCAGGCCTCACGATACGCGCAGTGGGGCGCTCCACGAGCGAGGATACAAATGCGAAGGACTGGTCGAGCGTGGATGGCGGATCGAAGATCCGGTGGTTGGTCACGATGCGAACAAAACCGGACAGAACGAGGACGGAGAGGGCGAATGGTTCAGGGCCTGTCGCCAAACGAGTGACCCAGGCCGCATATTCGTCGTGATCAGGGTTGGAGTCCTCAACGTGTGCGTATATCAGGACGTTTACGTCGGGAAGCAGCATGTCGAATCACCGACTCCCACCCTTGAAACGGATCTCGTCGTCTTGCGCGTCGAGTGCCCTGGGCTGATCGAGGTCAACTCCGGGACGGACATGAACCCCACGAACGGTAACCAATTGGAAGGGCGGCTGTTCCGATGGCTCGCGACGCTTCAAAGCATCGTCCAACGTTCTGGAAATGAAGGCGCTCACGCTGATGCCGCGGGCTTTGGCTGCCTGGCGTACTTGCTTCGCAAGCCGGTCGTCAAGGGAAATCGTGGTTCTCATGATGCATTTGCATAACCTGCCTTCATCAATGCATCAATGGTATCAACACGTGATCAGGGTTCCAAAGCGATTCGCACCCAACGGGTGGTTGCGTTCCCCGCGCCATTCCGGAAACATCCTGGAAAGCCATGCGGATGTCGCCGGCGGCCCGTTTAGTCCGGACGGACGGACCTTGGCCGGCGGCGATTGGGACGACACCGGCCGCCTGCGGATTGCAGTTGCGGATTAGTTGGCGACGGAAGATTCCAGCCGGCCGTAGTCCGGGGTCTGTCCGAACCTGCAGCAGCAAACCATCAAATGGCGGAACCAGGAGAGGCAGTGATTTGGGGCGAGGTGGCAGTCAATGCCACCTGGACTTCATGAGCGGTTGCCCAACCCCAATCTCCCCAAACGCACGCCTGGTGCGCGGACCTTGCAGCACTGGGGCGGACGGGATGCAGACACAGGCCATCGGGCCACGCGACGACCAAACCGAACCAAACATGACGAGGAGGGCCCGCCGACGATGCTCTGCTTGGCGGATAGTGTGGGAATTGCGAGGCCGATTCCACAGCTAGCGGCATCAGCGGCATGGTCGTCAGTAGTGGCGGCCGCGCCAGTGCGACCAAGCCAGGATCCGCCATACCCTGATGGGCACCAGCGCGCCGGTCACACGCAACCAATTGCTCCCCTTGCGCGGTTGCCCGCCAAGGTTCATCTACACAACTGAAACAAACCGGCCGGGTGGTGCACACCCGGCCGGCAGTCTGTTGCATCTACATGGGCCGGAGCCCTTCAAGCCTTACCCGGCGGCGCGGGCACAGGCGGATTGCAACGCCCGTTCCACAAACACGGGAACAACCCCCAGACGATATTCCGCACTGGCGTGGATGTCTTCCAGAATGTCGTCGCCGACATCGGACGCGACCTGTGTCGACGCCTCCTGGATGGCATCCGTTGACCTGCCCTCGAGGGCAGCCTCCACGGAACCGCAACGCGTGGCCATGGGGGTCAACCCGCCCACTGCCACGCGCGCCCGGGACACGACACCATTGTTCAAGGTCACCGAGGCGCAGGCCCCCACCACCGCGTACCGCGAGGCCGGGTTGAACAACTTGGCGTAGGCCGAACCGGTACCGGCTCCCTCGCGGGGCACGGCAATGACCGTGATCAACTCGTTCTCCTCAAGACTGGTCTCAAAGAGACCGGTGAAGAAGCTCGCGGCGTCGATGTTGCGGGCATTGCCCGGGGTCTCAACGCGGATGCTCGCCTCCAGGGCGGTCAGCACCGTCGGCAGATCCGAGGCCGGATCCGCATGGGCAATGTTGCCGCCGATGGTGCCCCGGTTGCGCACCTGGGGATCGCCAATGCCGCCGGCCGCCTCCACCAGGGCAGCGGCCAGGTTGGACGAGGCAATCGTGGCGTGCGTGGTCAAGGGACCGATGCAGTCGTTCTCGTCCCCGGACCCGTAGGCGATGCCCCGCAGGTCCTCGATGCGACCAATGTCGATCAGGGTTCCCGGCGCGTCCAGCCGCAGTTTCATGGCAGGCACCAGCGAGTGGCCCCCCGCCAGGAACTTGGCATCGTCTTCGCTCGCGATCAGGGACAGGGCCTCGGCCACCGAACCCGCTCGCACGTAATTGAAATTGGGAGCATTCTCTCCTTACAGCGGCCAGCCTTAGCTGTTTGCCTGGATGGTTTGCCAGATTCGCTCGGCGGTGAAGGGCATCTCAACATGGTCAACACCCAGCGGAGACAGGGCATCAACCACCGCGTTGGCCACGGTGACCGTGCCGGCGATGGTTCCCATTTCACCTGCGCCCTTGACGCCCAGGGGATTGGTCGGCGAAGGGGTCTCGATACGGCCAGTCTCGATGTGCGGGAACCGATCGGCCCGCGGCATGGCGTAGTCCATCATGGAACCGGTCAGGAGCTGACCGTCGTCGCCGTAGATGCCGTGCTCCCACAGGGCTTGGCCGACCCCTTGGGCCACACCGCCCACGAGTTGGCCATCCACAATCAGCGGATTGATGACGTTGCCCACGTCGTCCACCCCGAAGTACTTCTCCAGGG
>CAZMKQ010000096.1:0-19468 GCA_964566955.1 uncultured Caldilineaceae bacterium
GCCTGGACCGGGTCAACTTCGTCCCTCTCATGTTCCAGACCGGCTACTACACCCTGCGCCAGGACGCAGACGGGGATCTGTACCTGGACTACCCCAACGACGAGGTGCGCCGGACCTACAGCCATGAACTGCTGGAGACCTATCGGCAACCACCCGACCCGCGGACCCTGAGGGGCATGCACCGGGCACTGGCCGACGAGGACCATCAGGGGTTCTGTGATCTCCTCCACACCTTCCTGGCCAGCGTCCCAAGCGAGAAGCTGCGCCGCGAGACGGACTGCCACCTCGTGCTGCACGTCCTGTGCCAGCTGATGCAGGTGGAGTTCCAGTCGGAGGTGCACCAGGGCGGCGGCCGCTCCGACATGGAGGTCCGCTTCCCCGAACACGTCTGCGTCATGGAGTTCAAGTACGGCGAGTCACCGCAGGTGGCCCTGGACCAGATCCGGACTCACGACTACAGCCGCTGGCATTTCGGCGGGGTTCGCAAGGTGGTCGCGCTGGGCCTCAACTTCGCGCCCGGCACCGGAGAAGCCCCTCCCACTGTGGAGCATGCCGTCTGTGTCCGCTACCGGCCCGAGTGCAGGCACCACACTGGGCACGTGCCATTGGCGGAGCCGTAGGCTCTTTGACACGGCGGCTAAACCTCCGTCTGCATCTGCTTCCAACTGTTGGATAACCGTCATGCACCAATGTACTGACCTGGGGTTTGTTGGCAAACCGGGAGGCAGCTTGCAAAACATTGACGAAATCCTGTGTACAGTCAGCCTCCACGAAAAGCACCGGAGCACAATGCCCTTGTCCCAATCCCTGCCGCTGTCAACGTTGGTACACTGCAATGACTGACACCCTCTGCTTTGCAGTCTTCCAGCAGTGTGTTCAGGCTGTCCACGCCGGCGAACTGATCGAGTCGGCCAGTACACGCGACAAGGAATTCCATTTTCAGGACTGGTTTCAAACCCGGTTACGGAACTTGGATATCCACTTTGAGGCAGGCGGTCGCAACACCTACCCGGATTTCTCGATCGTTGAGTACTCCGAAGGGTACGAGGTCAAGGGTCTTGCTTGGCCGGGACGGGTACGAAACTACGATGCCAACAGCCAGATTCCCACGGGCTTCCACAACGGGCGGCGCATTTTTTATGTCTTCGGTCGCTATCCCGCCCACCGCGAATCACATGCCGCCAACGAAGGAAAACCTTGGCAGTACCCAGTCGTGGATCTGGTGATTTGCCACGGCGATTTTCTAAACGCCGACCACGCGTACGTCCACAAGAACCAAAGTGTGAAGGGATTCGGCACGTATGGCGACATCCTGATCCGTGATCGGAAGATGTACGTGGCCCCTACCCCGTTTGCCCTTGCCACCGGGACCACAGGTCTGATGACCCTGATTGTGCCTTCGGCCCTGACTGCTCCTGACTGTTTTCAGAATGTTGGATTTCTCACCCGAACAGAGGCCCCGGAGCTTGTCGTCGCCTATCGATTTGACCTGCGGACCAACCAACTGGTGGCTGAACGGGTACCCAATCCGAATGCGGGGACCAAACATCACTTCACGGCCTACCGTCTCCGAAGCCAGACGGCCAAACCGGTACGAATGTCCCGATCGGTGGAAGGTGAAGTATGAACAGTCAGGCAACGTTTCCGCCAAGTGCATCCTCAAACGAAGCCAAGGCCCTGGAGAAGGGATTCCCCGTGGTGCCGATCAGTGAACTGGCACAACAGGAAAGCTGGCGCAAGGAAATACACCGTCCGCTCTACCACATCCACAAATGGTGGGCGACACGGCTGGGGTCGGTGTTCCGTGGCATCACGCTTGGCGCCCTGTTACCATCTGACCAGGACATTTGGAACAATTTCTACGAGCGCCATGATCTGGCCGACAAGGTGGTTCTGGATCCCTTCATGGGTAGTGGCACGACTCTCGGAGAGACCCTGAAACTCGGAGCTCGAGCCATTGGAAACGATATCAACCCGGTAAGCACCTTTCTTGTCCGCCAAGCTTTCACACCGGTTTCGGAAGCCCCGCTCCGTGCGGCGTTTGCGCAATTGGAGGCTGAGGTAGCTCCGGAGATCCGGCGTTACTACCAGACCCGGGACCCCGCCACCGGTGCGCTCATCCCGGTCCTTTACAGCTTCTGGTGCAAAACGGTCACCACCCCTGCCGGTGAGGTCATTCCACTTTTCGCACGCTATGTCTTCGCACAGCATTCCAGCCCCCGACGCAAGCCGCAGGCACAGGTGGTCTGCCCGCATTGTGCCGAAGTGAGCCCTGCTCGTTATGACGCCACCGCGTTGGATTGTCCCCATTGCACCTGCCACTTCAACCCTCAGGCAGGTCCCGCCAAGGGTCAATATGTCGTAGCCTCCGACGGTTCTAGGTATCGCATCAAGGACCTGCTTCCGGCAGACGGTTCGCCTCCGGACCATCGGCTCTATGCCCTGCTCGCGGTGCGCCCGAACGGCGAGAAGATTTACCTGACCCCTCGGCCCGCCGATCACGCTCTCTACTCCGAAGCCGAGACAAGGCTCCGGACAGAGAATCTACCGTTGCCTACACTCGAGGTCCGGCCGGGTCACAACACGAACCAGGCACGGGGCTATCACTATCGGTTTTGGAGTGACTTCTTCAATTCCCGCCAGTTGCTTTGCCTCGGCCTGCTTCTACGCCAAATCCTCCAGATTGCAGATCCCGGCGTGCAGGAGCAGATGCTGTGTCTGTTTTCGGGCACGCTGGAGTTCAACAATATGTTCTGCAGCTACAAGGGGGAAGGAACCGGTGCGGTGCGCCACATGTTCTCCCACCACATCCTGAAACCGGAACGACTGCCTCTGGAGAACTCGGTCTGGGGCACCCCCAAAAGCAGCGGCACTTTCAGTACCCTCTTTGAGTCTCGTCTGTTACGGGCCAAACGCTATTTGGCCGAACCCTTTGAGTTGCAAATTCTGCGCGATCTGTTTGGACAAAGCCATGGCACGTGCAAGGTGGTTGCCAGCAGGCCGCTCCATCCTCGGTGTGTGACCACATGGTCCGAACTGCAGGCGCATCAAGAGGCGGTCATGGTCCTCAATGGCGATAGTGCGTCCTTGCCTCTTCCCGATGCCTGTGTGGATGCCGTAGTCACCGATCCACCGTACTTCGATTTTGTCCACTACAGCGAATTGAGCGACTTCTTCTTTGCCTGGCTCGCCCCGGTCCTCTCGGATCGCTATCCCTGGATGAGGCGTGCGGATTGTTCTGCTGCCGGAGAGGTACAGCAAAAGGATCCCCGAGCCTTTGCCCAACAACTTGGTCAAGTCCTGACAGAGTGCCATCGTGTGCTCAAGTCCGACGGCATCCTTGCGTTCAGTTTTCACCATTCCCGCGCCGAGGGTTGGGCCGCGGTACATACCGCTATCCAGGATGCCGGGTTTGCCGTTGTGGCCGCTCATCCCGTGCATGCTGAACTCCGGGCTGCTCGCCCCAAGTCTGCCGCACGGGATCCAATCAGCCTGGATGCCATTCTCGTATGCCGGAAACGTGAAGCCTTGGGGGTTCCGACACTAGACGCGCGCTCCCCGCGAGTACATGCACAGCAACTCGCGGACAGGCTGGAGGCAACCGCCGTTGGTGTATCCCAAGGAGACCAGTTCGTAATGGCAGCGGCCCAGATGCTGGTTCACGCGGGTCGCGATGTCATGAGCTACGAGACGATCCGAGAACGCCTGACGCGACTTCAACACGAAGTGGCAGACACAGGTCTCCGGGGTGACCGGGCACCGACATTACAAGCGTAATCGGAACTGTGCCCGATTGTCCGGCTCCGGCCCGAGGTGCCGCCTCTGGCGACATGCCTACAGGATCGCCGGTACGGTCTTGTCCGCCACATTCGGACACCTTCGTTCGTATGGACCAACCGGCTGGAGGGTGATGGACGGTTCAACCTGCCGGTACACCTGTTCCGGATACAGTCAATGAACTGAAAAGAGCAAGAACCACTCACATGCTTGAAACCACCCATCCTGAAACGTGCCAACGGGGCTCCACCAGTGTGCGGTCCCATGGAACTGAAACTGTTTCATCTGAGGGCCTCGCGCCATCCTGATCGGGTGACCGTGTTACGATTCGCTCCACCGATTTGGCCCAGTTTTCTGTTTGAGACTGCTTGTGGACTGTCCATCCTGCGGTCAGCACAACCCTGACGACAAGCGCATTTGCTGGAAGTGCCAGGCGGCAATCCCGCCGCCGCCGCCGCCGCCCAAACCACCCCGCACCTACCTCGGACTGCCAGTGTGGGGGTGGGTCGTATTCGCCGCCATGTTCATTGGTTCGTTCCTCGTTTCCCAGTGCAACCAGGCGAACCTGCTGGGCGGTTGATCCACGGCCCACGGCATTGCACTTGAATCTCCGCGGCAAGGATCCGCTCCCGAACCTTGATTGACAAGGTGGCGGACTGGCAATTGGCCAACGCCGAGCCATTTCCTTGGCGTTCCGCGCCCCACGGCTTCCGGAATCCCTACCAGGTCTGGATCGCCGAGGTTATGGCGCAGCAAACCCGGCTCGCGACCGTTGTTCCCTACTTCAATCGCTGGATGGCGGCCCTGCCATCCCCGCGGGCTGTGGTACAGGCGGACGAGGATCGGGTGCTCAAACTCTGGGAGGGCCTGGGCTACTACCGAAGGGCCCTGAACATACAGCGAGCGGCCAAGCAGATGGTGCAGCACCACGGGGGACAGGTACCGGGCACCAAAAAGGAACTGCTGGCACTTCCCGGCATTGGCCGCTACACCGCGGGCGGCATCCTGAGCCTGGCGTTCAACCAACCCGAACCGGCCATCGACGGGAATGTCGTGCGCCTGTATTCGCGCCTCCACAAAACCCCGTACAAAGCGCAGCGCAAGGCGAACCTGGACACAATCGACGCCCACATTCGGGATCTGTTGGCCGCCAATCCCGCGGTTTCACCGGGCTTGATTGCGGAAGGCTTGATGGCGTTGGGCAGCAAGATATGCAAGCCGGTCAACCCTGACTGTCCGCAATGCCCCGTGCGGGAGCATTGCGCTACCTATTCATCGGCCCGGCCTGCACCGTTGCCGCGCCGCAACCCGGCAAAATCACTCTCTGCCAGACACCATGTCGGATATGTGCTGCTCACCGCACAAGGGAGCCAACAGCGGGTATTCTTGGTCCGCAATCGGCGTGGCAGCATGCTTGGGGGGTTGTGGGCGTTTCCGGCACTGCCGGTTGAGGAACTACCCGCATCCGACGTATCCGCGGCGGCGCGGATCGCCCAAGATCAGCTGTGTGTGCTCGTTGACCAAGTCCGACACCTTGGCCGACAGATCCAGGACTACAGCCACTTTCGGCGCCTGCAGGACACCTATCTGGCGGTCTGCCACGGTACGGAGCCCGAAATCCCGCGCTGGGAAGAGGGACGGTGGGTTCCGGTGGGGGAGATAGGCAAGTTTGCCCTGTCGCGCATTGACCATAAGATTGCAGCCTTGTTGACAACCAACACCGAAACTGCGGCATGCGCGGACTGACCCACAAGGCTCGTGCCCGATCCACCTTCGCCTCCATATCCCATCGGCCGGAACCGTCATGACCGACTCGCCCGTCCAAGCCGCGCTCCTGCGCATCCTGGCACTGCAGTCCGCGCCCCATGCCCGGAAACCATGGGCCGATCTGTCCAGCGGTGAATGGGCCGACCTGGAGCAGACAGCCAACATACAACGGGTGGGGGCACTGCTCCACTACTGCCTGCAACTGATGCCGGAGACATGCGCCCGACCTCCGGACGTGGTTTGCCAAAGTCTGGCGGACACGTATCGACAGAGCGTTCTGCGCAATCTTTTCCTTGCAACAGAACTGGCGGAACTGGCCCAGGCCCTGCAAGCCAGGAACATCCCCTGCCTGGCCCTCAAGGGCATGCACCTGGCCCACGACATCTATCCTGAAATCGGCACCCGCCAGATGGACGACATCGACCTGCTGGTACCCAGGGCATTGCTCGCGGAAGCAGTGCAGGTGACCGGGGAACTGGGATATATCACGCGGGAGCCGATGGACGTGGAGACCTGGTCGGCGGATGTGCACCACCTGCCCCGCATGTTCAACAACAACAACACCGTCCTGGAACTGCACTGGAACATCACGTGGCCCAAGGACAGGTACGCCCTGTCGGACCTGGACGGCCTCTGGGACCGGGCCGCGCCCATCGAGGGTGCGCGCGGTCAGGTGCTGGGCCTGTGTCCGGAAGACCTGATCCTGCACCTGTGCATCCATGCCTCCTACCAGCACCTGTTCTATACGGGATTGCGCCCGGTGTGCGACATCAGCGCCACGATTGCCCGTTACGGCGATGCACTCGACTGGGATGCGTTGTCGGACCGGGCCCTGGGTTGGGGGTGGCAGTCCGGCGTATACCTGATGCTGAACCTGGCGCGCACCACCCTGGGCGCCCGGGTCCCGAACCGCGTGCTGGAGGCATTGCGCCCGGACATTCCCGAAGAAGCCGTGGGCGCCGCACGCTATCTGCTGTGGAACATCACGTCCGATGCGATCACGCTGCCCCGCAACATGGCCCGCATGTGGTCCCGCGGCAGCCGCCGCGAGAAGCTGCGGGACCTGGCCGCCGCCATGTTGCCAAATCGCTCCCGGTTGGCAAAGGAATACGCCCTCAATGCCGGCTCGCCGTTCGTCTGGCTCCACTACCCCCGCTTCGTCGTCGATCTGGCGGCGCGCAATTACGGTGCCTGGAGGAGCCTGCAACAGGCGGATCCGAACACCCGGCGCATGGCGGTGTCCAAGAACCTGCTCATGGAGAGCCTGTATGGTGAATAGCATGTTCGGAAGCCACCCGATGCGATCGTCCAGGACCGATGCGGACTTGCACGTTGGGTTCGGATCGCATGCCACCGCGAGCTGCGGAACCTGGGTAAGGCCCCGCAAACGCTTCCGGCAGCGGAGTTGCGGGTTGGAAGACAGTGGGCGGCCGCGCCCCCTGCGTCACCGGCCCCGCCCGACCTGACGTGCGGATCGACCGGGATTCCGTGCGATGGGCAACTTCCTGCGCGAACTGGCGGGCGCCCTGCGGCTGACGCGCCGGCGCACTCCAAATGCCGCCGCGTTTTGGGAACTGGACGCATTGCGCGGCGTCGCCATCATCATGATGGTGATCTATCACCTGATGTTCGACCTGGATCGGCTAATCCCGTTCACCGCCGCCATCGAACACCCCTTCCTGGACATATACCACCCTTTTTGGGACCTGTTCCAAAAAGCCACGGCCTACACGTTTGTCACGTTGGCCGGTGTCTCGTCCGCGGTGGCCTACCACTCCACTGCCGGCAGGGCCCGCCCTCCGGGGCAACGACGGACGCGGCAATACAAGCGGGGATTGATTGTCTTTTGCTGGGGCATGGTTCTGACCCTCATCACCTGGCTTGTGTTCCGTGGAGGGTCCTACATCCAGTTCGGGGTCCTGCACATGATCGGGATGGGTCTTGTCGTCTGCGCGCCGTTGCTCGGCAACCGGTGGCTCGTGTTGGCAATCGGCGCGCTCAGTGGGACCGCCGGCCTGTGGCTGGCCTGCCCTCCCTGGCTGGCGAAATTCGACCTTTGGCCGTCCTGCCGCCCAACCTGGGACGGGTGGCTGGCGGACTTCGGCTTCTGGCTGGGTTTTCAGCCGGCCGGCTACGCCGCCCTGGACTACGTGCCGTTCCTGTTCTACTTCGGCCTGTTCCTGTTGGGGTCGTTTCTGGGTATCCTGCGATACCGGGGCCGCACACCACCTCGGGTTCGATCCCCGATGGCACAGACGGCGCCGGTACGGTGGCTTGAAACACTGGGCCAGCACTCCCTGGCCATCTATCTGATTCACCAGCCCGTCCTGCTGGCCGTGCTTCTCTTGTTGTCCCTGATTGTGTTACTGGTGTGAACCTCGGGCCCATTCCCGTGAACCACGCATGGTGCCGACAGAGGCCTGCACCGTCTACTCAGCGGCAGCCTGCATATTCGATCCGTGTTCCCTGACCCAGGCTCTTTCGTCCTCGATGGACCGGAGTCTCCCGGCCAAACGCAGAATCCACAACTCCTCCAGAACCCGGCCCAGGGCCCTGCCCGGTGTGTACCCGAGTTGGATCAGATCCCGGCCGTCAAGCCGGGGCCTTGGATCGGCGGCCCGGGCCATCAACTGATCGATGCGGGTGCGCAAGTGGGGGAAGCATGCCTGCAAACTTCGCAGGATGAGGTCGTCCCGGGATACGGATCCCAGCCGGCGGGCCAGGACCAGATCGGACAGGGTGCCCTCGGCCAGCACCGAATCCTGAAGCAACGACCGAAACACATCCGCACGGGCCTGCATCTTCGGCGGCAGGCCCAACGCCTGCCCGGCGATGCCCGATGCCGCCTCCACCGTACCCAACAACAGCAGCCACCCCATGCCGATGCGGTTGGCATCGGCTTCGGACATGCGTCCGCAGGCCTCTCGACCTTCCTCGGCGCGGGTGCCGGTCAGCCCAATGCCCGCCAACAAACCCAGGTGGGCAAGTCGGTTCAGGATCGCCGCGACACGGGATTCCAGAAAGGCAAGCTCCACTTCGTGGCGAATTCTGGTGCCGGATACCGTGGCCAGGCCGTTTCCGGCCACCGCGCTGCGGAACAGATCCATCGTCTGCCCGGACATGCGGAATCCCAGGCGTTGTTCATAGCGAACGGCGCGGAACAGGCGGGTGGGATCGTCCACGAAACTCCCCGCATGCAAGATCCGTATGATGCCCCGTCCCAGGTCCTCCAGGGCCAACGGATGGTGGTGAACAAGACATTGGCCGGCACCCGCGCACAAATCCGCCGCTGCCTCCAAGTCCAAGGCCAGGGTGTTGACTGTGAAGTCGCGCCGGTGGCAATCATCCGCGAAGGTTCCGGGCCTCACTTCGGGCAGCTGCCCGGGCTGCAGGTAACGCTCGGACCGCGCCGAGATGAGGTCAACGGGAGGTGCCGACAAGTGGTTGGGCGGGTACCAAGTCGCGTTTACAAACTGCCTGTGTGCCGTCAATGTACCGCCATGGATTTCCTGCAGGCGAATGCCTGCGATGAGGGCGTCGGATTCCATGACCAAATCCACATCCAGGCCCTCATGGCGCGGAACTCGATATCCGGTATCCCGGGTCGTGAGCAGGGCCCGCGGCAACCCGCCCACCAACCGCACGGCGGCAGGCGGCAGTCCGATCTCCTTCAGCAACGGCAGTACCCGACCCAGCCGGACCCGAATGTCGCGGGCAGCGGGAGTGTTGGGAATCCCAACCTGGGTGGATACTGTGGCGGGTTGTGCCATGGACATTCCACTGATGCAACGCAGTGCATGGATTGTGTCAAATCGGTTGGGCAGTTCCACAATGTTGCCTGGATGTGCTCCAGCGCAATCCGGACCGTAGGGTCCGGCACCCAGTCCTTGAATCCCGCAGTGGACCCGATGATCCGGCCCATGCCATGCGCGTGTTGATTTTGGGAGCCGACGGCCTGTTGGGACGGGCCCTGCAGGAAGCATTCCGCGGACACGATCTCGTCTCCTGGGGACGGGCGGAGTGCGACATCTCCGACTACCAGTGCATTCGCACCATTCGCAGCGCCAACGCAGACATTGTGCTGAATGCCGCGGCCTGGACGGATGTGGACGGGGCCGAGCATCCGGCCAACGAACCTGCGGTGTGGGCCGCCAACCGACAGGGACCGGTCAACGTTCGCACCGCGTGCGACCAGTCCGGCGCCAAGTTGATTCACTTCAGCACCAACGAGGTGTTCGCCGGCGAGCCGGGCAGGTTCCATGCGGAGATCGATCAGACCGGACCCGGCAACACCTACGGCCGCAGCAAACGGGCCGGCGAGGTGGCCGTGCTCGCAAACCAAAGCGAACATGCCGTCGTCAGGGTAAGCTGGCTGTACGGATCGGGCGAGAACGATTTCCCGGGCAAAATCATGGGTGCGGCCCGCCGGCTGGGACGGCTGCGCGTCGTGGACGATGAATTCGGCTCCCCCACCTGGACCGCCGACGTGGCCAAGCGCGTCGAACTGCTGAGCCGCATCGACTGCCGCGGTGTGTGGCACATGACGGGCGCCGGCGTGGCCAGTCGATACGAATGGGCCGTGTTCCTGCTGCAGCATGCCGGCCTGGGCGATGTACCGGTCGATGCCATCGGCAGCAAGGAGTGGCCCAGGGCCGCAACCCCTCCGCGCCACGCAGTGCTCAAGGACACGCGACTGACGGGTGCCGGCCTACCGTCCATGCCGGCTTGGCAAGCCTCGGTGAAGACCTGGCTGGCTGACCGTGTCCGGGATGGTTGAGGTGTCGGCTCGGGGCAGCACCGGCCCGGCCCGGTTCCGGCTTGGCCGTTGGGTGGCAGTGGCAGCCGTGGCCGTGCTGTCCGCGTGTCAGATTCCGCCTGCGGATCGGGAGGAACGACCCCGCGTCGAACCGGTGACGACAACCGCCACCCCTGTGAAGGTACGCACCGGATATCCGGAGCAGACGGTTCAGACCATCCCGTTGGCGGGACCGGTGGCCGAACCCGAGGTGGAAATTTCGGGCCTGGACTGGTTCGGGGATGTGCTGGTGCTGCTGCCCCAATACCCGGATCGTTACGACCACAACCTGTTTGGATTGCCGCGCCAGGCCCTGGCCGCGGCCCTGTCGGATCCTGGCAAAACCCCGATCGAGCCGTTCCCCATACCGCTGGTCAACGGCTCCGACCTGCGCCGTCTCGAAGGCTATGAGGGCCTTGAGGCCATCGTGTTCGCCGGATCCCGGTTCTACCTGGCGGTGGAGGGACGTTCCCAGGGCAGAATGCTGGGCTACCTGATCCCCGGAAAGGTCCTGGGCAACCTGGAGGAATTGGAACTGGACCTTGCCAACACCGTTCTTCTGCAGCCGCAGACATCATTGATGAACAAGGCCTACGAAACCCTGGTGATGCAGGACTCGCAGGTTGTCGCCATCCATGAACTGGCAGGCAGGGAAATCAATCCGGAGCGGCACGCCCTGCTGTTTTCGGCGGAACTGGAGGCTGTGGGCACTCTCGATGTGCCGGAGGTGGAATTCCGCATCACGGATGCAACAAGGTTGGATCCGCACGGCAGATTCTGGGCCATCAATTTCCACTGGCCGGGCGAAAAGCAGTTGCCCACGCAGGCCGACGCCATTCGGGAACGGTGGGGGGAAGGCGATTCCCACAAGGATGTCGCGATAGTTGAGCGGCTGTTGGAAATGGAGATCCGGGACGGCCGCATCGAGCTGGTGGACCGGCCGCCGGTCGAACTGGTTCTGCTGGACGAAGTCGTGGCCCGCAACTGGGAAGGGATCGTACGCTGGGCCGACGAGGGGGTGCTTGTGGCTACCGACCGCTTCCCCACCACCCTGCTGGCATTCGTGCCTTTCCCGGAGGAGGATTAGGCACCGGGCCCAATCCGATTAGCGAGCCTGGTTCTCGGAAACAGAATGGCTGTTTCTCAGCTTGAGGACGGTGCGCCAATGGATTTCCGGACGCTTCCAGTTGCGGATGCGCCAGATCCACCCCACCGGATACCCCGCCATCTTGGCTATGTCACCCAAAACCCGAATCAAAGGCACCATGGACATGGCGGCCAGCAGTTGCAGCGGCGTCATGCGGTATTGGCCAAGCTGCACAATCCGCGCCAGTGGCCGACGGCAGTAGGCCGCGATGCCGGCAGCCAAGCCCGTCCAGCCCAGCCGACGGCGCCAGGCACCGCCGCCGATGAGGGACAGCAGCAAGGGAATCAGTACGAGATAGGTCCCGTAGCGAATCGCATGGCGGCCGCGCCAAAGGTCGGCCTTGCCGTCGCCACGGGCATAGAGGTAGTACTGTTTGAAGAACGCCCTCAGGGATTCCCGGGGCGGAACCCGCACCACCGACAACTCGGCCAACGGCAGACCCTTCACGCCGTCTGCCGCCAAGTCCTCCATCCGGAGGTCGAACACCAAATCCTCGCAGTAGTCCAGCCACTCGGGAAAGCGGCCGGCTTCTTGCCATGCCTGCCGCGTAAACAGCATGGAGCGACCGGCGGGAAGGAATGTCTCGGAATCAACGTCCCTTCTCAACGGCTGCGTGGTACCGGCCAGCGCCGTGTCCAGCACCCCTTTCACTTCCGGCAGGAAAAATCCGGCGACTCCTTGGACCGACGGCTCGCCGGCATGGGCTGTAAATGTTGCCACCAGCTGTTCCAGCCAGTCCGGGTCCGGCCGAATCCCGGCATCCGTAACCGCGATCAGGTCGTGGGTCGCGGCCTCGATGGCACGGTTCCGGCCTTCGCTGATGTTGGCGCCCTCGGCTACCAGCAGGGTCAACCGCGTGGCCGTACCCTCCATGGACTGCTGCAATGCCCTGAGGCTGGATATCGTATTGTCGGTGCTGCCACCGTCGCAGATCACGACTTCCGCCGGTACGTGGGTTTGGTCCAGCAGCGCCGAGATCACGGTCGGCAACGAACGACCCTCATTGAGAACGGTCATAATGACCGACACGGGCGGTACTGTAGCGTTCATCGAATTCCTGGGGACTGTTCTCCAACCGACTCAAACAGCGGGACCAAGGCGGATCCTAGGCTACAGTTTGGCACACAGGCGTTCCCGGTTGCCGCCGCGCAAGCCGTTTGGTTGCGGATTTCCATCCCGTCCGCCCACGGTGGTCAGCGGCCTGCGGTGCCGAACAACCGCCGCGCGTCCGGGCGGGCCGCGTTCCCCTCCCCTACCTGCCAGCCGTTCGATTCCAACCCGACAGCACATGAACCTGGACCAACTGGATTTGTTCACCGAAGAGGCCGACAGCGAACCGTTGGCTGCCGTACAGGCCAGTCGCACCGTTTTCGCGGTGCTGGACCTGGAAACCACCGGGCTCAATCCGCACGACGACCAAATCATCGAAGTAGGCGCTGTCCGTTTTGACTGGGGAACATCCCAGGAAACACTTGATGCGGCCGACCGCCTGGACACATTGGTCAACCCCGGAATCCCGGTTCCACCCGACGTAACCTCGCTCACCGGCATCACCGATGCGGATGTGGCCAACGCACCGCCGATCGAACAGGTGGCCCCCAGAATCAGTGAGTTTCTGGCTCCCGCCACCTGTTTCGTGGCCCACAAGGCGAGTTTCGAAACCTCGTTCCTGGCCGCAGCCGGTGTCGAGGTGGAACACATGCAGATCCTGGATACCCGCGATCTGGTCGTGATGTGCCAGCCGTCCCTGATCACAACGTCGCTGCCGCGCGTGGCACCGTCCCTCAACCTGTCCGGCGGTGGTCACCGGGCCTTTGCCGATGCCCTGCAAACCGCCCAAATGCTGACCCTGTTCCTGGGCCGGGACTACCTGGGAGGCCTGAGCGACAACGTACTCCTAACCATTCTGGGGCACACCCCCAAGACTTGGGTCCCCCGGCTGCTTTTTGTGGAGGAAGCCCTTGACCGCGGCATTGCCGGCACCCGAACACCCAAGCGTCTGGGCGCGGTGGACTTCGAACCTACGCCGGAAAGAGCCAGCGTGGCGGCCAAACCCGCCGTGCCCGTCCCCGACGCAAAGTGCGAGGAGGCGGTCGCAGCGGCCTTGGACGCCGGCCAAGCCCAGGTGCTCCCGGTGGTCCCGGACCCGGCCGCCACCCACGGCCTGGCCAAGGGGATATTGACATGGGCCGGCCAGGACGATCGCCGCGTGCTGGTCGCCGTACCCACCCTCGCCGGCACCGGTGTCGTCGGGTCCCTGTGGGATGCAATCGCAACCACGGGCACCGGTCCTGCAGTGGCTTGTCTGATTGAACCCGAACGCTATGTGGACTTCCAACGCCTGGAAACCTGGCTGGCCGGACGGGTGCTGGACAACCGCCCCGCATCCAAGGATTTTGGCGAGTCCAGGATGCTGGTGAAGCTCCTGAGTTGGATGACCCACATGGCAAGCCCCGGACGCCGCCAGCTGCGGTTCCTGAACCAGCACGACATGCCCATGCTGCCACTGGACCGGAGTGTGCATTGGCCGGCCGTCACGGGCGATGCCGAGTCGCGGGCCGGATCCCTGGCGCCATCCAGCCTTTCCAACCTGCCCGACCATGGCCATGCCCCCGAGGATGCCAATGTGGTCGTGGCGGACCATGCGACAGTCATCCACACCGCACTGGCAGACCCGGAATTCGCAGGCGACTTCGACGCCATCGTCGTGGAGGATCTTTGGCACCTGGCGCGCATGGATGCCGAACGGGATCAGGAAACCCACACCTTGGCGGAACTCGCCCATCTGATGGATCGGATGCAGGAGGCGTTCGGTCCGGATGCCGACACCTCGGCGGCCGCATGGTTGCCGGACCGGTCCGACCTGACCGCGTGCCTGCGGACCTTGGACGATTTGCACCGAACATCCGCCAACACACTCGCCCGCCTTGCCAAGGTTGTGGCAGCGACCGCCTCGGAACTGCGGGAGCTGGACGGGAAGCGCGACAAGCGGTGGCCTTCGGACCAGTCGCTCGACAGTTGCCGAACAGCCACGGCCTGGGGCGAGCTTGTCAATGAAGGCCAGACACTGATGGCCGCCCTCTCCAGGCTAACCGACGCACTTGACAATCTGCACGGGTTGTTCGGTGACGACACCAGCAACGATGCCCGCGTGCCAGGATTGTGCTCACAGGCCAGCCTGCTGAGCGAACAGATCAAACGGCTTGGGGACTTCCTCGAAGTGTTTCTGGCCAGGACACCGACCGCCGCCGAACCCCATGCCGTCTACTGGGTTACGGCCCGCGACGCCAATGCCGGCGACTACGAAACCGACCGGCTCGAACGGCTGGGTTTCAGCCGCACTACGCTGTTGCCAACTCAATTCCTGACAGAGGAACTGGAAACACAAACCGACTCGCTCGTTTTGACGGCGCGTACCACCGCTTCGTGGGAGTTCGGGGATTTCGTTGCGGATCGCCTTGACATCGGGAACCTTCCGGTTGCGGTTCCGCCGTCGCCGCCCCGGCGCGCAACACTGCTGGTCGGTCCTACCGGACTGGACGCGGCCAGGATCAACCGGATCCTCGCGGAACTGCTGGGCCGTCTCTATCCGCCCAGCGGCGGGTTCCTTACAGAAGGCTCCACGATCGTTGTACCGCCACCGCCCCGAACCACCGAACCGGAGTCGGATCCGTTGCAGGAGATCAGCCAGGACCTGGTCCGTGTCGTCGCCGGCAACATGGCGCCCTTGGCGGTCCGCCAAAAACTTCTGGAACCGGGACCGCACCTGTTGACCGGCTCCGTACGCGACCTTGCATCCCTCGACTTGGCGGGGGTTGACGTCCGCCTGGTCGTGATCACGCGGCTTCCATTTCTCCCTTTCTCCCATCCCGTCCAGGAACATCTGGCTCGCAAAATGGGCTCCGGCTACTCGGGCTTCATGGACTACACACTGCCGGAGTCGATCGCCGCCGTTCAGCGCCTGATCGACCTGACACAACACGCCGCGGGAGGAAAAGCGGCCGCCGTCCTCCTGGATCCCCGCGTGGAGGAGAAGCGGTACGGACCGGACTTTATGGACCATGTCGCGGCCCATAGGACCTCCTCGCCGCCGGCATCCCACGTCGTGTCCACCGTACTGGACTGGCTTCAGGAGTAGGTCTCTTGGAAGTTATGTCCGCGATACGTCCCAAAGGGCACTAAGTAGAACCGGGTTTTGGTACAATCCGCCTGTCGGAATCGCATGAGGGAGAGCCCCCTCGTGTCCGGCCGTCCCGCGGCACAGGGGAAGCTGCACGGCGAGAGGCGATCTCTTGAGAGACCTTGAAGACCCGTGAACAAGAGTGAAGCCCACTTCTACTTAGTGCCTCCCAAAGTCATCCTGGATGCCGGTCCGGCCGTACATCAGGCAGCCGGCCTCGGCCGATACGCGACGGAACTGGCCACCGCACTTTGGCGCGGCGAATCGAACCGGGCCGATCTGACCCTGTTCTACAACGACCACAGCGGACATCGGCTTCCCGCGGCGCTGGCGGACGTGCCGTCCGCGCGGCTGCCCATGGGCCAGTACCGCTGGCGGCTTTCGGCGCTGGCTTCCCAGGTCGTGCACCGGCCGAACCTGCAGCGTCACCTGCCGCCCGGCGACGTCTACCATGCAACCGAACATCTGCTCCCCCGCATGGCGCGGCGCACGGTGTTGACGGTCCACGATCTGATCTTCCGGCATCTGCCGGAAACCCACACCCTGAGGAACCGGGCCTTTCTGGCCACGGCCATGCCGATATTCGCCCGCCGCGCCGACGCGATCATTGCCGTCAGCGAACAAACCAAGCGGGATGTCGTCACGGCCTACGGCGTGCCCGAGGCCAAGGTCGAAGTCATTCCCGAAGGCATTGATCAGGACCTGTTCCAACCCACCTGCACAGGCTGTGACCTCAGCCGGGCAGTGCGGCAGCGCCATGGCGACTACCTGCTGATGGTCGGCACCCTGGAACCGCGCAAGAACCATGCCGCTGCAGCGCGCGCCCTGGCCATCCTGAACCAACGCGGACGCAGTCTCAATCTGGTGGTGGTCGGTGGCTCGGGATGGAAATTCAGTCCCTTTCACCAGCTGGTCGAGGAGCTGAACCTGGGCACCCGGGTCCACTTCGCGGGCCGGGTGCCGGACGCGGAACTGCCGGCCTACTACACCAACGCCCGCGCGTTGCTCCAGCCCAGCCTCTACGAAGGCTTCGGGTTTCCGATCCTGGAAGCCATGGCGTGCGCCACGCCGGTGGTGTCGTCCAACCGCAGCAGCCTGCCGGAACTGGCCGGCGATTGTGCCCTGCTGGTCGACCCGACGGAACCGGACGCCATCGCCAACGCCGTGGAACAGGTCCTGGACCAGCCGCGGCTTCGTTCCGAAATGATCCGCGGCGGACGCAAACGGGCGGCAACCTTCACCTGGGCCGAAACGGCCCGCCGAACCACCGACATCTACCTGTCCCTGTTGTAATCGGCTACCAGTCGCCCCGCCCAAGAACTCGGGCACCGGCCGAAGCTTCGCTCACGTATACATCGGGTACCGGATGGTGGACGTCGGGAAACTCCCGCACCAACAGGTCCGCCATGTCCCGCTCCGCGCCCTTGGCCACCAGGGCCACGGCACAGCCGGCAAAGCCGGCCCCGGTCAACCGGGCACCGTAGCAGCCCGGTGCCGACATCATCAGCATCACCATGCGATCCAGGGCCGCACTGCTGACTTCATAGTCGTCGCGCAGACTCTCGTGACTGGCGAACATATGGGTACCGGCCTCGTCCAGGCGGCCATCCTCCAGGCAGGCCGCGGTGTCCCTGGTCCTCTGGATTTCGGTCACGACATGCCGGGCCCTCCGGTACAGGACGTCCCGACCGCCGGTCCGCAACGGTTCCAGGTCGGCCAACCCCAAGTCGCGCCACCCGGACACGTGCGGGAGTCCGGTGCGAAGGCTGGCCAGGCCGTCGTCGCACTGTGCCCGGCGCTCGTTGTAGGCGCTGTCGACCAGGGAGCGACTGGCCTTGGTGTTGCCGATAACAAGCACCGCGTCCGCCGGCACCGCGACCAGGTCGTACGCCAGGCTCAGGCAGTCAAGCAGCATGAGGTGTCCGGGTTCGGCCAGGGTGGAAATGAACTGATCCATGATCCCGCAGTTCATGCCGACAAAGTCGTTCTCCGCCCGTTGCGCCAGTTGTGCCAGCCGCTTCCCCGGCAGTTCCAAACCGGCCAGTCGGCGCAGGGCCGTGCCGACGGCCACCTCCACGGCCGCGGAACTGCTCAGCGCACTGCCGATGGGCACATCACTGGCGAGCACCATGTCCGCGCCGGTCAGATCAAATCCATCCTCCCGGAGGGACCAGGCCATCCCGGCCGGGTAGTTCAGCCATGCCGGCTTCAGTCTGGCGCTCGGCCGCAAGTCGGCCAGGCTGAACTGACCGGTTTCATTGAAGGACACGGCACGCACGCGGACGCAGGCATCCCTTCGGGGCGCGGCGGCCACGCAGGCGTTGAACCCAATGGCCGCCGGCAGGACGAAACCATCGTTGTAGTCCACGTGATCGCCAATCACGTTGACCCTGCCCGGGGCCATGGCCAGGAGTTCCGGCGTGCGCCCACCGAAGATCTCGGGAAACACGGACAGGGCTTGTCGGGCGGGGGGCGGCAGCGTAGCGGGAGGCATGGTCGGCAGGAATTGTCAGGAACGCGTGTAGACAGAGTACAGGTTCAGGTGGCCATCCACACCGTCCGCCCGACGATGGAACAGGTTTCGGCATCCCGCGTGTTCGCCCAGCCAATCCATTTCCGCCGTGGTCGTTTCGTGCACGTAGCGCATGGCGCGCCGCCCCCGACGCCAGGCAACCAGCCGATCGCCTTCCTCCACATCGGTCTCCGCCAATCCGGCAACGGTCCAGTCCAAGAACTTGCCGCGTTCCCGCGGGGACCGCGACGGCTGCCAATTGCTGAACACCAGCAATCCGCCGGATCGCAGGCATGCACCAAGACCGGCCACCGCGCGGCGCCGGAGTTCCAGCCCGGGCAGATGGTGGAGGGTTGCCAGGCACAGGACAAGATCGTATTGAACGGTGGCAGGCAACCGGTCACGCCATGCATCCGACGCCAGATCGGCCTCCACAAAGTCCAGAATCGGAACGGGAACCGCCAACCGACCGGCCCGGCCTGCGGCAAAATGCAGCATCGCCCGATTGGAGTCCAGTCCGGTATACCGTGCCAGGGACAGCAAGCCATGCAGCCAAACCAGGATGCGCCCGTTGCCGCATCCCGCATCGAGGACGGCTGCCGGATGGCAGGCATGCCGCGCCAGGAGGTCGCTGCACGACAGCAACCCGGGCCACACCTGCCGACGGGTCTGGTCAAAGTCCTGCGCTGTACTTATGTAAAATTGATGGTTCAGGTCCAGCAGTCGGTCCCGAACGTCAGGCAACACCGATTCTCTCCCCGGATGCGGTGCTATAATCCCGCGCCTTGGTGCATTAGGCAGCAACCTTGATCGCGTCGTTTGACCGGCAACCCCTGTCCGTTTTCCCATGCCAGTCCGGCGCATTCTGCCCACTGAAGAAATCCCGGTCCAGGTACGCGACCGAACCGAGGAATGGCGTCGGCAGCGGTTGGATTTCGATCCGGCCGAACACGCGTCCGCCCTCGCCTACATCTTCAGTGCGATTGGACAGGTCAAGGAAGACGACTGGGACGGCCAGTCCTCGCTGCGGTTCATCTTGAGCCAGGTGCCCAAGGACGGTTCCGGATTCTATTCCAAGTCAAATTTGGTGGCCGGCTACCGCTGGCTGGTCGCGCAGGGGGATCTGGACGAGGATCCCGACATCCTGCGGCGGATTCGCATGAAGCCGATGCGCACGGCCAGCGGAGTGGCGCCCGTAACCGTGCTGACGGCACCCGCCGGTTGTCCCTCCGCCTGCATCTTCTGCCCCGACGATGTGCGGATGCCCAAAAGCTACATCCACGACGAGCC
>CAZMKQ010000097.1:0-19293 GCA_964566955.1 uncultured Caldilineaceae bacterium
TCGGGGGAGAAGCAGAGGCCGTTCGGCTTGGCAAAGTCGGTGACGACCGCTTCCAGCCGTCCCGACAGGGGATCCAGGCGATACACGTTGGTCGGAAGCTCGGATTCCGCAACTCCGCCTTCATAGTTGTGCAGGATGCCGTAGCCGGGATCCGTGAACCACACGCTGCCGTCGGACTTGACCACCACGTCGTTGGGCGCGTTGAGCCGCTTTCCCTGATAGGAGTCGGCCAGTACGGTGATGGAGCCGTCATGCTCCGTGCGTGTGACGCGGCGCGTCCGGTGCTCGCAGGAAACCAAGCGACCCTCGCGATCCCGGGTGTGTCCGTTGGTGTTGTTGGACGGCTCCCGATAGACAGTGGTCTGGCCCGATGGTGCATGCCAGCACATGATGCGGTTGTTGGGAATGTCGCTGAACAGCAGGCAGTTCCGATCGCCGAACCAGACCGGTCCCTCGGTCCACCTGGCACCGGTCCAGAGGCGCTCCAGGGCGGCGTTGGCGTTGATGTAGTGCTGGAAGCTGTCGTCCACAACCTCCACCGCGGGGTCCGGATAGCGGGTCACCCCATTGATCCAGTCACGCTGTGCCACTGCTTCCCCGAGTTGCCGTTGTTGGTCATTCATGCCGTCCGATCCTTTGCTTTTGTCTGCCCCGGCCGCCCCTCCGAGGACGGCCCATTGTCTATTCTAGGGTAGGCCATACTTGGCACCCCAGCCTGTTTGCAGCCATGAATGGAGGACCTATGGCTTTTGATTTACACCGGGACTTGGAGGAACGCTTCCTCCACTACGTGCAGGTGGACACCGAGTCGGATGCTGACTCGACATCCGTGCCCTCGACCGAACGACAGTTGGATCTGCTGCGCATGCTGGAAGTGGAACTTCAACAACTCGGGGCCGAGGATGTGCAGTTGACGGACTACGCCACGGTGCTGGCCACCATCCCCGCAACCGCGGGTGGTGGCGAGGCCCCAACGATCGCCTTCATGGCCCATGTGGACACGACGGAAGCGTTTCCCGGCCTGGGGGTCAAACCGCGCGTCCACCGATCCTGGGACGGTTCTCCCATCACGTTCCCCAATGACGGGTCCCTGGTGCTGTCGCCGGAGCGTTCCCCCGATCTGAAGGCCAAGATGGGCCAGGACATCGTGACCGCCAGCGGGGATACATTGCTGGGGGCCGACGACAAGGCCGGTGTGGCGATCGTGATGAGCATGGCGCGCACACTGCTGGAGACGCCCGGCATTGAGCACGGGCGCATCCGCCTTTGCTTTACGCCGGACGAGGAAATCGGCCGGGGCGTGGACCACCTGACGCCGGAGGATCTGGATGCGCGCTGGGCCTACACGCTGGATGGCGGCAACACCGGCGAGATATCCAGCGAGACCTTCTCGGCGGACATGGCCATGGTGACGTTCCGTGGTGTCTCGGTCCATCCCGGCACGGCCTATCACGATCTGGTCAATGCCTGCACACTGGCCGCCAAGTTCCACGCCGCGCTGCCGGAACATGCCCGAACGCCGGAGACCACCAAGGACAGGGAGGGTTTCATCCACCTGTACGAGATGGCGGGCAACGCGGCCGAGGCCGAACTCCGCTACATCCTGCGCGACTTCGACAACGATCGTCTGGCGGAACACGGAAAGGTGCTGTCCCTGCTGGCCGAGACCATGCAGGCGGCCCATCCGCGCGCCGGCATCCGCTGCGACATCAAGGCCCAGTACCGCAACATGGGGCAGTGGCTGCAGGAGGACATGACTCCGGTGGAGATCGCCCGGCAGGCCATGCGCGACACCGGTCTGGAACCGGTGGACGAGCCCATCCGGGGCGGCACCGATGGCTCCCGGCTCACCGAAAAAGGGGTGCCCACCCCCAACCTGTTCACCGGCATGCATGATGTGCACGGGCCCCTGGAGTGGGTTACGATCCAGGACATGGCGCTGGCGGTCCGCACCTGCCTTCGCATTGCGGAGCTGTGGACCGAGGCCTGAACCAGGCACGGTGCCTTTTCCGTCAACCAGCAGGACACAGCCATGGACGCCCAGGGTTTTCGCGCATCACTTGAGCAGGCAGCCCCGCCGGAGGGACTTGGAGTGCCCCTGGAGGCGCTGTGGTGGGGTGGCAAGGGGGAGTGGCACCGATCCCACGACCTGTTGCAGGACCAGGACGATGCCAACGGCTCCGCCTGGGTGCATGCCTGGCTGCACCGCGAGGAAGGGGATCTGCCCAATGCCCGTTACTGGTACGGCCGGGCCGACAAACCGCCGTCGGAGGCATCCCTGACGGACGAATGGGACGAGATTGCCGCGGGCCTGCTGAACGCCTGACAACGGCCTGCCCCAATCCCCAAACCTTGTAAACCATCGGACACGACCACCATGATTGAAAGCCTGTTTGGCATCATCCCGCCCATGGTCACCCCCTTTGATGACCGGGAAGAGCTGGATGCGGCGGCGCTGGCCGCCGACGTGGAATACCTGATCGAAGGTGCCGGAGTCCACGGACTGGCCGTGGGCGGCAGCACCGGGGAAGGCCACACCCTGACCGACGAGGAACTGCGCACGGCGGTTGGGACGGCTGTCGAGGCCGCGGCGGGCCGCGTACCCGTCATTGCCGGGGTTATTGTGGACAGCACGCGGCAGGCCCGCAATCGCGTGCGGCTGTTGGAGGATCTGGACGTGGCCGCCCTGCAAGTCACACCGGTGCACTATCTGTTCAAGCCGACCGACGAGATGCACCTCCGCCATTTCGCCGCGATGGCCGAGGTGGTGGACATCCCGATCCTGATTTACAACGTGGTGCCGCACATCTACCTGTCGCCGCAGCTTCTGACGCGCATCATGCGCGAGGTGCCCGCGGTGCAGGGGGTCAAGCAAAGCGCGGGCGACATGAAGCTGTTGGCGGATCTGCTGATGCTGTCGGATCCGGAAGACACCATCCTGTCCGCGGTCGACGCCTTGCTGTATCCGTCCTTCTGCCTGGGAGCCCAAGGCGCCATCGCCGCCATCCTCACCGCTGCCCCGGCCACCTGCGTGGCCCTGTGGGACGCGGTTCGGGCCGGCGACCACGAGCTGGCTCTGGATCTGCACCACCAGTTGCTGCCGGTCTGGAACGCCATCGAGGGCGACAACCTGCCGGCCGCCGTAAGGGCTGTGATGGCACTGCAAGGCCGTGACGGGGGCCTTCCGCGTTCGCCGATGTCTCCGGCTTCAGGAGCCCAGATTGCCGCCGTTGGGGAGGCTGTGGTCGGTCTCGTCCATGAAAGGGGCCTGGTCGTGGCCTGATCCGGCCCCGCCGGCGCGCGTCAGCCGCGCGTTCGGATGGGCATAGGCACTGTAGGCCAGCCAGGTGGGATCGCCCAGCTCCCGGATTTTCCTGCGGGCCGCGTGCAGGGCCTCGCTCACCGTGTGGCCGGCCAGCAGCCGTTCATAGAACTGAACGGCAAAGAGTTGGGCGGAGCTGTCCGTAACCGTCCACAGGGGGCCCACAAACAAACCGGCGCCCGAACCCACCAGTCTGTTGACCCAGCCGCCCAGCTGGGTCAGGGCCCAGCCCTGGCGACCGGCATGGCAGGCGTTGAGCACGAACGACGGCCGCTGCCGGAAGATGTGTCCCTGCACCTGGGGCCCAATCAGCGCGTCGGGTGCCAGGGCTTCTCCGCCCTCCAGCAGGATGGCCGACCCGGTGTCCGGCCGCTCGGCCGAAAATTCCCCGTGGGATGCCAGGTGCAGCCAGTCGTAGTCCCCGCTCTCAAGCAGTGCCTGAATGCGGGCGAGTGAACCGAGGTCCGGGCCGGCATCCGCGATGCCGGCTGTTTGCATGAGGGTCCGCAGCTGTCGGCCTTCCGTTTCGATCGCCGCCAGGGACATGTCGCTCGGACCTGCGAAGGCAAACCGCTCAATCTCCAGCTGGGACGGTGGTCCGTGGAGGCCCGCGCCTTCGCCGTCCTGGTGAAGCCAGCGGGTCATGCGCATGGACATGCACCAGGGCAATTCGTCCTCCCAGCTTTCGCCCTGGTAGCCGTAGGGCCACATCAGTTCCCAGGGGATGTGGGGCTCGTCGGTCACCACGAGCAGGGAACGGCCGTGCCATTCCGCCCGTTCCAGGGCGTACAACTGCTGCAGGCCCTCGGGAATCAGGTCGTTCCACAGGCTTTGTCCCAGGCTGCGCAACTGGCGGTCCACCGCCTCCATGGTGTCGGGACTGTCCCGCTGGATGTCGAACACATCGGTCAGGTCCGACAGCCGCTGGTAGATCTCGGCGTGGTAGCTGCGGGTGTCCGCGTGCAGGACGGCGGGGGGCCAGCTTTCCGACAGTTGGCCGTCCCGGTACAGGTTGAAGATCAGTCGGGGCTGGGCCTGCATCGTGTCGTAGTGCACGAAGAGGGTCAGGTCCGGAGACTCGGACTTGGCCCCGACCGCGAGGTGATCGGCCCGCACGAAGCGATTTTCGACCGTGGTGGTGACCTGTTCCTCGATTTCGATGCGTGCCATGATCGAGCCGAGCGGGGTTCCTTCCTGCAGGAACTGCACCATCAGGTGGGCCGCGCCGGCCGTTCGGGGCTGCAGTTCGAACGTGATCTCCTGCCGCGGCGCGTCGGGTTCCAGCCAGAGGGTGTACAGCTGGGACCCCAGCACGTCGAAGCCCGGCGCCGTCAGCCAGATGTGGATGGGCAGGTCCGGCTGCAGTTCCATGGCCAGGCGCGCGCCCGGATCATCGGGATCCGGCGCCAGGAGCCGGACCTTCACCGATACCAGGGGCGTGCCAATCCAGACCCGGTCGGGGCACTCCAGTTCCGCGTGGCGGGTCAGGGTGTCCTTCCGCGGCTGCGGGGCGGCCGGGGCGGGTTCGGGAACGGGGGACGGTGTGCCGTTGCGCGTGCCGCGCACGCGGGGCGGTTCCGTGTCCAGGGCCAGGTGCTCCTCCAACAGGTCGAGCAGGAGGCGGTCATGGTAGCGGGGAGTCTGAGCGTCGTCGGAGTCGGGTTGGCCCGAGAGCCGCAGGTAGTTCGCCATGTGTTCGGCCAGGATGCGGCCGCGTGCGGGAAGCTCTTGTTCCCTGTGCTCCCGCGTGACAAATGCCACGAGGGAGTCGGTGATTTCCGGTCCAACGCCGACCGTCCACAGGTTCCGGATCCCGGTCGGCAGGGCATGGAGCAGCGGCATGTCGGATCCGTGGTCGCTGCGGGTGCCCGCGGGCAGGGCCGGGGTTGGATGCGCGGGACGGGGGAGTCGTCCCTGCTTGAGCTGCAACTGGTGCCAAAGCGATGCCATGTCGCGTGCGAAGCCGGGATGGCGGTCCAATTCGGCCTGCAGCCACGTGGCCAATGCAGCCATTTGGCTGCCCGGCTGGGCAATGAACCGATGCCACAGTGAACGGGATGCCGGCTCCCGTCCGCAACGGTCGCCAACCGCAGCGAACAGGGGATGGTCGCCGGTGCGCGCAAGCAGCGCCAGTTCCTGGGCGACAGCGCCGGGGTCCGGCAGCGGGAAGGGCATCGAAGGCATGGCTGGATCCAGGTGGTGCAGGCAACGGCGCGGCAGGATTCCGGCCACATCCGACCGGTGTGTGTCGGATATTCCGGTCGGTAAAGGGGAGGTACCAAAACCATGTCGGCCCGCAAGACCGACAGAGCGTCCTACTATGTAAGACGTACAACCTTCGATTTGGTTACATGAACGAGGTGCCCTGGCTGTCCGTGGAATGGGGCGGGACTGCTTCACCGTTCCTTCAGGTGCGGGGACGCGAGTGTTGGGCGCCCTCCCGCGGAAAGCCGCGATATGCCTCACGGAACAGCGTCCTGCCGTGTCCGATGCGCGAACTGGGCTGGCACATCGGTCGGTTCCGTTCGGGAGGAAGTGTCCGGGGATACGCGGCGGTCGCGGCGCGGTCAAACCGCTGTGCTTCATTGCCCTGCAGGGCCGCGGTTATGGTGACGAACCGGCCGAACCGATGTTCAGTATGGAGGCTCCCACGGCCTCAAACAGGTCCACGATGAAGTGGTGGCATGTGAACACCAGCACCTGGTGGGTTTCGGCGAGTCGGGCGAAGGCCTCGGCTGCATAACGGGCTCTTTCCGGATCGAAGTTGATCAGCGCCTCGTCCACCACCACGGGAAGGCGCTCGGCATGCTCCCCGAATTCAAGGATCAGGCCGAACCGCAGGGCCAGATACAGTTGCTCCCGGGTGCCCCGACTCAAAGCGGCTGGCAGCTTGGCCTGGCCGGAGGCATCCGTCACTGTGATGGTCCGCTGGCCGACGGGGGCAAACAGTCCGGAGTAGCGGTGGCCCGTGATCCCGGAGAAGAAGGTTTTGGCATGGTTGATGACGTTGGGCTGGCGTTCCCTCTCGAACTTCTGGCGCGTACGGTCCAGCAGCACCTCCGCCAGCGTGAGTTTCGACCACTCCGCGGCACAGTCCTGCAACTGTTCCATCAGGATGTTCCGCTGGATGCGCAGACGGGACGACTCCTCTTCGCCGGCCAATTGCTCCAACTCGTTGTCAATGCCTCCAAGCTCTTCCCGCCATGCATTGCGGCACTCTTCCAGTTCGGTCTGCGTCGCCTTCAGGTCCAGGGTTTCCTGTCGAAGTTGGCTGCGATCGGTGGCGGCCAGGGCCGCCCTGAAATCGTCGAGACAACGATCGGGGCCGCTGAGGCGCCGCAGATTCCGCAGACACTCGTCCTGTCTTCCCTCCCATGCCAATCGTTCTTCCTGCTGCCGCACCCGTCTTCGGAATTCTTCGGCATCCTCCGTGTCTCCCGCCTTCAGGAGATCCCTGTGTTCCCTCTCCAGATGCTTGAGGCGCCGTTCCCGCTGCTGCAGTTGCTCCAAGTCCAGTTCGTGCTGGCGGCGGGCCTGATCCCGTTCGGCGACTTGGGACCGAGCCAAGTCAAACCTTTGGATGAGATTGTCCGCCGGATCCCCCAGTCGCCCCCGGTTGTAGCCATCCAGCGGGATACCGTGGGCCGCGGCCAGCGGTGCCAATTGATCGTGGAATTCGATGATGTCGTTCTCAATGGCCTTGATACGATCCCGCATCCGTTCCACCTCGTTGCGCGACGCACGTGCCGTCTCCGCCTGGGCCAGGAATTCCAGTGTGGCCGCGGGCGAAAGTCCTTCAGGCATGTGGTGTGCCAACAGCCAGTCCCGCCATTGGGCCTGCACTTCCCCCAGAATTCGACGGGTCCTTGCACACTGCTGCCGGCCGGCCGCGAGCTTTTGCTCCTGCTGCCCGCGACGACGCGAGGCATCGTTCCTGGCCTGGACCCGCTCACGGGCGTGGTCCAGCTGTTGTACGAACAGATTGGCCACTGCCATGACGCGCGGATGGCTTGAATCGTCCAGAACCACTCCGTATCGGTCGGCCACGGGTCGGATCAGTGCCTGGTACTCTTCGATGTCGTCCTGGATGGCTTGGACCCGATGGCGCCGATCCTGTACCTGATTCAGGATCGCCCGCGCCGTCTCGATGCGGCCCGTGAACGCCGTCACCGTTTCCGGGGTGAGGCCGGAGTCCATGGCGCGCTGTTCCAGCCACTCCTGCCATTCCCGATGGCTGCCGTGTGTCGATGCGGTGACGGCCTGGTGTTGTTTGGCCACTTCGGCATGGCGTCGCTGCTGCCTGCTCCAGGCATCGCGGACCTGGTCCAGTTGTGCCTTGTGCCTGCTCCATGTGGCAAGGGCCTGGGTCGCCGCATCCAGACGGGCTTCGGCTTCGTCCAATGCATCGGCCGAGGGAGCTGCATCCAAATCCAGCAGTTGGGCTTCCGCCACCAATCGTGACCAAGCCTCTCCGGCGGCAGCGGTGGCGGCATCGAGGGCTTGGAGCAGCGCGGCCAGTTGGGGCGGGGCTTCGGACCTGGCGGTAGGCCCGCGCCCGAACAGCAGGTAGCCGGCGGCGAGGCATATGCACAGCCCTCCCGCCGCCAAGCCCAGTCCCATGGCTTCCTCCGGACCGAAGATGCCATACAACAGCAGACCTGCTCCAATCACCAGAAGCGGTGCCGCGAACCAAATCGGGGACGGTCCCTGCGCAACGGGAATTCCGGACGCCGGCCGGCCACGCAGGGCATCGACCTGGCCCTCAAGGTTCTCCTGATTGTGGTGTGCCCTTTCGAATTCTCCCAGACGGCTTCGGGCTCGGCGCAGGGTGGCCCTGAGCCGGTCCAGGGCCGGGCCATCCAAGGGCGGTTCCGGTCCGGTCATGCCGGCCTCCGCGGCACGCACGGCTTCGCTCCGCTCCTCCAGCGCGGACTTCTCCGCTGCGAGCTGCTGCCGGGCCTGACGCGTCCGCTCCCTGTGCGTGTTGAGATTCTCTCTCCAGCGTTCAACTTCCTGGCGGAACACCATGGAGGTGTCGAAGTTTTCCAGGCGGGATTCATCCCAGCCGGATCCGAGATCCCGCAACTTGCTTCGCAGGTCGGATTCCAGTGCGTTCAACTCGGCTTGGCGTTCCGGCAAGTCCGCCACCGAATGGCCATATTCCTGATGTCCACGCCGCACCGCCTCGATCGGTTCCCGATCCTCCAGCAATGACTCCAGGCTTCCCGAGGGAGGACGCAGAGTCGCGGAGCCGGTGTCTTCTTCCACCTGCAGGAGCCGTCGGGCATTCGCTTCCTCCACCTTGAGCGCTTCCCACTGCTCCGAGTCCTGTGCCAAGCGCGTGTCGGCTTCGCTGGCCTCGTGGGTGGTTTCGAGAATGCGCTTCTGCCAACGCTCCACTTCGCTGCGGACCGCAAACGAGGTGTCGACGCGGTCGAGATTGGCTTCATTCCAGTCGGGACCCAGTTGCCGCAACCTCTCCTCCAGGGATTGCTCCATGTCCCTCAGTTCCTGCTGCCGTTCCGGGAGATCGCGCACGGCATTGTCGTAGCGGCTTCGGTCGCGGCGGATGGCCTCAATGCGCTCCCGATCCGGCAGCAGGGTCTCCCCGGGAATGACGACGGTGGCGGCCGCGCGGGTTTTCCTGTTCTGTTCCCCGGCGTCGTCGCGATCTTCCCTGGCTTGATGAATCCTCTGTTCCAGGTTGTCCAAGCGCTCAATCGCGTTCTCCGGCAACTGCTCGTATCCGGGCATGTCCCGCAGACGTGTCCCGCACTCTTCCAGGGTTTCCCAGTCCTCCCATCCATCCTGCATTCTGAGCACTTCGGCGTGTCTGCGGCTCAGGCTGCCGCGCTCCAAATCCGACCGGTCCAGTTCCCGTTTGATGTCGTCCCGTCGGCGGAGCAGCAGTCCGTACCGGTCGGCGTTCGTTTGTACCTGCCTGAGCCGCTGGTCGGTGTCCTTGAGCTCGCGCAGCAGTTTGGCGATGCGCTGTGCACTGCCTTTCGGCTTGTAAAGTTCGTCCTTGCGCCTGGCCAGCGACTGGCTGAACAACGGCAGCTTGGCCGCCCCCATGCCCGCGCTGTAGATGCGGTCGGCCACGTCCGGGCTTTCCAGCAGCCCCGTGTCCTGCAGTTCATCGATGCCAAACGCGAAAACGTTCTGAAAAAGGTCGGACGGGGCGCGACCCGTGAGTTGTTCCAACGAGCCGGGGGCGCGAAATTCCTGGCCGGCTTCGTTGCGCAGAACAAAAGACCCCCCTTTCGGACCGTTGTACCGTTCAAGGGTGAAGGATTCGCCCGCGTCGCTGGTCAGCCTGATCCGGCCGCCGTGCTTGCCTCCGGCCAAAGGGGGATAGTGTTCCCTGCGTTTCCGTTGCGGAAAGCCGAAGAGCACGGCCCGAACGAATGCCAACAAGGTGCTCTTGCCCGCTTCGTTGGGACCGTACATCACGGTAATGGGTGCGTGCAGGGGGCCGATGGCCTGCTGATGGAACCGCCCAAAACCGTCCAGGTGGAATTCTTCGAGTCTCATGCGCCTTCATCTCCTGTCAGTGCCGACAGGCATTCCTCCTCGGCGGTGTCCAGGATGGCCAGCAGTGCATCTTCTGTGGGGATTAAATTCTTCAGGTACTTGCGGGCTCCGGCGGAGCCGTAGAGGGTCAACAGTTCCTGTTGCAGATCCTCGTGTGCATCGGGGTTGTGCCGCAGCTCATCGGCCAGTCTGGCCAAGTCGCCGATGAAATCCTCCCGACCGAGAACCAGGGTCCTGTCCACGGGTGATGCGGTTCGTACCTGGATGCGTTCGCACCAAAGCCATGGCTCGCGGTCCACCATCGTTTCGTTCAGGAGATCGAGGATTTCCTGGGCGGTGTCGGCCTGTTGAAGCCATGGATGGGCGGCTCCCCTGCCGGTCAGAGTCAACCGTGACACCACGGACCGGTCTTCGTCACGCAGTATGGATTCGGCCAGATCGATGATGCCGTCCAGTACCGCCTGCTCGGTGGCCAGGCCGGTGATGTCCAAGTCCATGTGTTGCCAGCGAATCATGTCGACGGCCCTGAACTCCAGCCGCGGGCTGCCGGCCTCGTCCACCTCCACCAAATACACCCCGCGGCTTCCCGCTTCGTTGGGATGGCGTCCCTGGGGATTGCCGGGATAGGCGATGACCGGTTCTTCGGCCTTCAGCACGGCGCGGGTATGGACGTGTCCCAGGGCCCAGTAGTCGATGTCGGCTTCCTCCAGATCGGCAAGGCTGCAGGCACCATAGGCTTCATGGTTCGGATTGCCCCCTGCGTTGGCATGGAGCAGGCCAATCCGAAAACCGCGGCTGTCCGGTCCTTGCCGTGGAAACAGGTGCGCCAGATTCCTCTTCACATCGCGCCGGGGATAGCTGTACCCGTATACGCAGGCCCGTTCCGGATCGTCGGGGAACACGGGCACGGCCTCGACCTTGTCTTCGAAGCGGACACATCCGGATGGCAGATCCAGGCGGGCCTCCCATCCGTTCAACGGGTCGTGGTTGCCGTGGCAGACGAAGGAGCGGATGCGGGCGTGATCCAGACATTCGAGACCCTCCACGAACTGCAACTGGGCCCGCAGGCTGCGGTCGGCGCCGTCGTACACGTCTCCCGCCACCAGGAGTGCATCCACACGTTCGTCCAGACACAGCTGGATGATGTTGTTGTAGGCGCGGAATGTGGCCTCGCGCAGTGCGGCCGCCACATGGTCGGGCGCGTTCGCCTGCATGCCTGCAAACGGGCTATCCAAATGCAGGTCGGCAGCATGGACAAATCGCAGTGTTGGCATCTTCACACTGGTATGGATTGTAGGGGCGGCATGATTTCCTTGAGGGGCAACCGCTCTTCAAGGTACATATGGGCCGGTGGCTTGCACCCACCGGCACCGTCTGCTTGCAGGAAGGAACTTGGGGCAGAAGTAGTTGTCTGTGGATGAGGGCGTATGGTAGGAGTATCGTACTTGTTGTGCACTGAACCACCATGCGCGGCACCGTTTCAGGATCGCTGATTCCGGTCCCAATCCGATGTCCATGCCTCAGGCGGACCAACAGAGTCCTTTCCATGATGCGTGGGACCACGGAGTTGCCATCGGATGCAGGAAGGGCGCGTCCGACTTCGTCTTCATTCACCGCTGTGGACCGGACCGGGGCTTGGGTTCAGGTCCGGCTGTGCAGGGACCCGTATAGACTTCACGCATCATTCACTGTCTCTGTCAGTTACACATGCGGGAATCTTCCATGGTCAATCTGTCTGTCTGCATCGAAATGTTTTGGCTCGACGAAACGGATCCGGCGGCCAAGGTCCGGAACGTCAAGGAGTCCGGGATCGGGGCCTACGAATTCTGGGCTTGGAGCAACAAGGATGTGGATGCCGTGGCCGAGGCCCAGACCGAGACTGGCTTGGCCTGCGCCGGTCACCTGTTGGAGCCGCCGTTTGCCCTAACTGCCCGCGAGACGGAACAGGCCTTGGTGGAGGGGGTGTCCAAGTCGGCCGCCATTGCCGAACGCCTGGGGAGCCCAGGCATGATTGTCACCACCGGCAACATCCTGGCCGACGAGGCGTGGGACATTACCCTGCGACGGGTGGTGCGCCGGCTGAAGGTGCTGTCCGCGGTGGCTGCCGACCACGGGCTCAAGATTTACCTGGAGCCGCTCAACCCGGTCGTGGACCACCACGGCTACTGGTTGACCACGATGGCGCAGGCGGCGGACATCGTGGCCGAAGTGAATTCCCCGGCCCTGACCATCCTCTACGACATCTACCACCAGCAGATCACCGAAGGCAACCTGATTGCCAACCTGCGGACCTACCTGCCCCTGATCGGCCACATCCACACCGCAGGCGTGCCGGGCCGGCACGAGCTGGCGGACAACGAAATCGACTACCGGGCGGTTTTCAAGGCCATCGACGAATCGGATTACGCCGGCTATGTGGGACTGGAGTTCCGGCCATCCCTGACCGAGGCAGAGGCGCTGGCCCAGGCGGTCCGGATTGCCCAAGAAGCGGTTTAGGACCCAAGCCGTCCGCTTGGCCCTCAGGAGCCGGGAGTGGTGCGGCCCGACCTCCGGCTGGATCAACGCACCCCTCCCGGATTTCCCGACACAGAGTCCGCCGGCACTGTCCTGTTCGCCTTCAGGACGCCAATACCTGTGCATCGGGCAGAACGTCGGCTGAAAGGATCCCGGCAATCTGCAATCCGAAGCATCTGCCCGGGGGAATCCGGCCCGGTTCCGGCCGACGGGAATTTGCACTGGAGCCTGATTCCAGCCCCGGCCATCCGTGTACAACGCCGCCGGTACCCGTCGCGGCTTCGAGGAACGCGCCGCCATGCAACCCCTGCCCGCCCTGCATCCCAGCGATGCGGACTTTGCAGCCATTCGCCGGATGGCCGGCTTTTATGTGGACAAGACCGGGTTGTTTCGGGACCTGCTTGAGACGGTCCCGGTCCCGTCCGGCTCCCCTCCGCTGGCGCGTCGCCACCAGTTTTGGGCCCGCCCGCGACGTTTCGGCAAGACGCTGCTGATCAACACGCTTGAGGCTTGGTTCCAGGGGCTGCCACCGGGCCACCGCGCCAACCCCGAAGGCGACACCGCGGCCCAGGACGGCATGCCCGCGGGCTGGACTTCGCCGCCGTGGCTGTGGGATGGGCTGGCCGCCGAGGCCTGGCACGGCGTGCACGGTTGGCGCCCCGTGATCCGCCTGGATCTGTCCCAACCGGGCAGCCCCGACCCGGCCGGCACGCATGCCGCCCTGCAGGCCTACCTGTGGCAGGTGGTGGGGGTGTGGTACCGCCGCGGCCTGTCCTGGGATGCGTCCGCGCCCGGAACCCCAACCCCGGCCTCCTCCCCGGCGGCTTTGTTGACCGCCCTGATCCAGGGTCTGGAGGCGGCCTACGGCCGCCGGCCCGTGGTGCTGGTGGACGAGTACGATGCACCGATCGTGAAACACGTCGGCACGTCCCGCGACCTGCAACCTGCGGTCGAAGGGCTGCAGGATTTCTACCGCGTGCTGAAGGACGACACGGGCCAGCTCTATGGGGTGTTCGTAACGGGCATCACGCGCTTTGCCCGCGACCACCTCTTCTCCGCTGCCAACAACTTCATCGACATCTCCGACGAGTCCGCCTACGGGGCCCTCTGCGGCTTCACGGAGGACGAGGTGGATCGGTACTTCGCGCCCTACCGGGCACGTCTGGCGGAATTGGAGCCGCGCCTGCGTGCCCGCGATGTCCGGGCGGACTGGCGGGCGTACTACAACGGCTACCGCTTCGCGCCCGGCCCCGAGGCTCCGCGGGTTTACAACCCCTTCACCCTGACCGCCGGCGTGGACCGCGTGTTGCGCGACGCCATCCAGCGCCGCGCGGCCGGGGACGGGGACTGGCCCTCCGCGTGGAGCCGGTCGGGGCATCCGGGCCTGATCCTGCGCCTGGTCAGCGACCCGCGCCAGCCCCGGCCCATGCCCGTGTGGTACGGGGCCAAGGTGCCGCCGCCGGACGACGGACCGGGCGACCTGACGCGCCCGGACCCTGTTCGCCTCATGCTGGAGACCGGCTACTACACCTGGCACGGGAGCCGCGACGAGGCCAGCCTGCATCTCGGTTTTCCCAACCGCGAAGTCGCGGAATCCTGGCTGCGTGACATCCTCAATGCGTGGGCCGACCCGGACCGTGAAGACGGGGATGGGGACGGGAACCTGTTGGACAGCCTGCGCGCCTGTCTGGCCCGGGACACCATGCAGGACTTTGCCGGTCGCCTGGAATCCTTTGTCTTCGGCCTGGCCCACGAGAACCTGCGGCGCGAGGAGTCCTTCAATGCCGTGCTGCAGGCCTTGTTCCGGCTGCTGGCGGATGCGACGCAGTCGGAGAAGTCGAGCGGGGAGGGCCGCTCGGACCACGAGGTCCTTGTCGGCACCCGCAACTACGTTTTCGAGGTCAAGTACAACCGGACGCCGGACGCGGCCCTGCGCCAAATTCGGGACCGGCAATACGGCCGCGCACTTCTGGCGGACGGCCGCACTGCCACGGCCGTGGGCCTGGCCTTCCGCAAGGACCTGAAGGACGGGCCGTGCCTGCAGTACCGCACGGTGGATCTCGCGGAACTGCTCGCGGCGCCGCGGGAAGCGGATGCCGATGCCGGCCCGGCATGACGTAGAACCAAGGTTCCAGAGCGGGACCGGTGCGCAGGTTCCGGCCATGCCTGTCGTGGGGTGGAGGGCGGCGTCCCGCGCCACGTGCGGGACTGGTTACCGGGGGAGTGGACCTGCGTCATGGCATGCACAGGAAGCTCTGGGCCTCGCCTGCGCAGAGGATGACCACCACTTCCTCTGTGGGAGCCAGAAACAGGGGTGATACATCCCAGACCGTCAAGGCGTTGGGATCCGCGCCGTGGTGCAGCAGAAGCTGTACCATGACCGTATCGCCCCGCGCCACGGCACCATGCAGAGGCATGCCTCCCGGACCCAGTGCAATCCCACTGTAGCTTTGTGCATTGGGATCGGCACCGTGAACCAAGAGCAATTCGGCTGCCCCTGTGTCACCCTGGAATGCGGCCAGATGCAGGGGAGTCCAATCGTGGCTGTTGCGTACATTGGGATTGGCATTGTGCGCCAAGAGAACGCTTATCACCGGAGCGGCAGTCTCATGCCAAGGCACGAGGGCTCTGTGCAAAGGCGTATCCTGAGCCTTGTCGAGGGCATTGGGGTCCGCGCCATGTGCCAGGAGCAACTCCACCAGGAGGGCTTCCGCTTCCGCAGCCGCGGAATACAGCGGTGTCCGATGTGCGATATTCCGAGCCTCGGGATCCGCACCGTGGCGCAGAAGGATTTCCGCGATTTGCCTTTGGCCTTCCGCGGCTGCCAAGTGCAGGGGAGTGTCCCCATTCCAAAGATCCCCGGTGTCGGTATTGGCTCCATAACCCAGAAGAAGCTCAACGATCTGCGTGTCCCCTTCCTGCACGGCTACATGCAGAGCCGTGTCGCCCCGTCCGTTGTGTTCATTGGGATTCGTCCCTTGCACCAAGAGCTGCTCCACCTTCCGCGTGTCCTGATCCAAGATGGCAACCTCCAAAGGAGGCACCCAGCGGGAACGGGGTTGCTCCATGGCCACGCCATGGGCTACCAGAAGCTCCACGACCTGCATGTTGGGATGGGATCCGCCTAAGGATCCGCCTAAATCCAACAGGCTTTGCAGGGGCGTATCTCCCTGTTGGTTCCGAATTCGGGGATTGGCACCGTAGGCAAGCAGAATCTCCAGCAATTTCGGTTCCGCCTCACCCCACGTCAACGCGTGGTGCATGGCCGTTGCGCCGTCTGCATCCTGGGCATTGGGATCGGCACCGTGGGTCAGGAGCAGCCATACCAGCCGGGCCTCGCCCTGTGAGGCCGCCATGTGCAGGGGCAGCATCCCCCTGACATTCCACTCGTTGGCGGGTTGCACATTGGGATCCGCGCCGTAGGCGAGCAGCAACTCCGGTATGCCCTCGGAATTCGGATCGGGTGCCATGAACACCAAATCGAACATGCCCACAAGCTCGCGTGTGTTTGGGTCGGCACCATGGGCCAAGAGAAGTGCTGCGGTTTGGGAAGTGGACGCATCGTGCAAGGGAGTGTGGGCCAGCCGGTTTTGCACAAGGGGGTCGGCACCGGCGGCCAGCAGAAGGTCGACCATGGCATCCGCTCCCGCGGCGGCAGCCTCATGCAAGGGAGTATTCTGTCCTTGATCCCGGACATTGGGGTTGGCTCCATGGGCGAGCAGTAGTTCGGCTGTCTGCCCATGGCCGGCAAATGATGCCAGATGCAGCGGGGTTCGGTTGCCGTTGGCCCGTGCATCGGGATCGGCATCATGGGTCAGTAGGATACGCACCGCCTGCTGTGCATCCGCTTCTGCGGCGGCATGCAATGGGGTTTCGCCCCAGATGTCCTGTATCGCGGGGTCGGCCCCCTGTGCCAGAAGACTCTCCACCATGGGGACGTTGTCCGTCGCGGCGGCAACATGCAGGGGCGTTGTACGCCACCTACCGAAGCCATTGGGATCGGCCCCTTGGGCCAGGAGCTCCCGTACGGTGCTGGCATCGTTGTCCTCGACAGCCGTGATCAATGGGAGTTGGTCCCGGGACCGAGCCTGCTGGCACACCGGACTCGAGGAGCCCAAGGCACAAAGACGCTTCACGATGCCGGCTTCTCCTCCGAACAAGGCCATTTGCAAAGGGGAAAATTCCAGCGAATCCGTGGCATCAGGATCAACACCATGGGCGACGAGCAATTCCACCATCGGTTCGTTTCTTGTCATCGCAGCCATCTGCAGTGGATGGATCCCCCAAATGCCAAGGTTGGGATCGAGGCCATGGGTCAGGAGGTGGCGTGCCACGTCCACATATCCTGCGGACACCGCTGTTCCCAGCAGGGAGGTTTCCCTCAGGTTCCCCACCGTGTCAATGGGATCGGCTCCCTGATCCAGCAGAAACTTCACCGCCGACGCGTGACCATGTAAAACTGCCTGTTGCAGAGGGGTATTGCCATCCTTGTCCAGTACGTTGAGATCGGTGCCGTGGAGCATGAGAAGTTCGATTATCTGGACACTGCCCGACTGTGCTGCGGCGTGCAAAGGTGTGCGGTTAAGATAATCACGGGCTTTGGGATCGGCTCCCTGGGCCAAGAGCAGTTCCACCATGGGAACATGGCCCAGGGATGCGGCGGCGTGCAGGGCTGTGCTTTCCCAATAGTCGCGGACATCGGGATCCGCCCCTTGTGCCAACAGATGTTTTGCCTGTTCCAATTCGCGGGCTGTGGCAGCGTTGATCAAGGGCATCTCCGTCAGCAGAACCGGATCGGTCGGCACGAACACCGGTGATGTTGTGGTACCGGCCTGTTGTTGAACAGGCGTGTCGGGCATGACGAAAGTACATGCACTGAGGCATGTCCAGCTCGCCAGAATCCACATCACTCGGGTGACAGCGGATATGTTCAACATTTCGAGAGTTCTCCTGTTCCGCGGGCTGGCGCCAAGATCCAGCAAAAATGGCAGCCATCGGAGTGGTTTCGTGCACAAGGCTCGTGTGCTGGCTCGAAGAAGCGTCGACCATCATGATTTCTGCCCCATACAGGACGGTTTGCCCCGAAGTCGTGAGGTCTGTGCGCCCTTTCCGAGGGAACAAGATCCTGAGGAGGTACGCACCGCGAGAAGTGGCTCCACGTCTTTGGATTCTGGGATGTTCCACGAGTCTGGCATGGTCCCGGATACGGCTGCGAACGACACATCGTTCGGATGCTGGAATCTGACTGCGGGGCATGACGTTGTCGGGAACACAAGAAATCCCGCGCTCCATGACGGCAGAGTACTTCAACCATCTCCTTCCGTGCCGGCAACAAGGACGTTATGGTCCACTTCGTCAGAGCGTTGGGAGCCGCGCCGTCGGTCATGAGAAGCTCCACAATGCGTGCATCGCCTTCACTCCGGGAAATCGCTTCATACGGGGGAACGGCCCAATCCCACGGATTGGGATTGGTTCCCTGTTGCAGCAGATGCCGTATCGCCTCGGCATCCCGATCCCTAATGGCGTCCATCAATGGGGGCACAACCCGCCACGAGGAGGCGCCTTCCTTGTCGGCGCCGTAAGCAAGCAGAAGTTCGACTGATGCCGCACTGACTTCACCCTCCCCCGCTGGGAAACGGCGTGCAGAGGTGTTTCGCCCCAAGCATTCGGTGTATTGGGATCCGTTCCCTGTGCAAGCAGAAAGCGGACCTGTCCCATGTCGCCGATGGCAATGACATCAATCAGGCGCACCCGGTGCGGTGCCGGGAAGCCGGCGATCACGCAGGAGGCTGCAACCTGTTCCACGGCGGTCTCTTCTGCCGGAAGAGACTTCGCAGGATCAGGGGCGTCCAGCACGACGAAGGTACACGCACCGAGATATGCCATACCCGCCAACATCCAAGGTGTCCGGATGCTCGTGGTGAAGGTCGGCTGCCTCGGCATTCTGTCCTCCAGAAGCCTGTACCGCAGATAAATCCAGATCTGCAACAACCAATGTATGTGCTGGAGAGCAACAGTTCCGGGGTATTTGCCGCTTAACCGGAGGCCGCCTTTCGGGGATTGGCAGCAATGAGTCCGGGACGGTCCGCGCTGGGAAGTAGTGGGTAAAGCCGTCAACCGAGGAGCATTCGGTCAGCCCGGCGCCTCGGTCTGGTCCCGCAGGCGGTTGGCAACGCGTGCCGATTGTGCTCCCGCGCGTGTAGCTGATTCGTTCTACAAAGGGGGCCGGCCACCGTTGCCACCTGGTAGGACGGCTTCTTCGATGCCTTAGGATTCGCCCGGGTAAACCGTCGACTTGCGATTCGTACCGGGGATGGGCTCCGAGCAGTTTTATTGGCTCGGACTGCGCCGATGCGGGTTGTGTGGTCGATTCAGGAGTGGCATCTGCAAGGGCGCGCGGACAGTTGCGGATCTTGCGGCGGCAAGTCCTGCACCTGATGATGTTCGCTTGTGACAGGGGAAGTCGGATGTTGAAGACGAAGTTGAGGCTGGGCTTGGCGATGGCCGCGCTTGGCCTGTTGCTGACGGCCGTGCTGGCGGCGTGCGGTCCTGCACCGGCGCCTGCGGCGGAAGAGCCGATGATGGAAGAGCCTGCAGCCGAAGAGACCATGCCGGAAGGCCAGTACGGCGAGTCGCCGATCCTGGCGGAGCGCGTGGCAGCTGGCGAACTGCCTCCCGTAGAGGAGCGCCTGCCCGTCCAGCCGTTCGTGGTTTCCAATCGCATGTTGGCCGTAAGTTACGACACCGAGGTCGGTAAGTACGGTGGAACCATGCGTCTGCCACAGGATAGTCCAGGAGGTGACCCCCACTTCTATATTGGGTCGAACGAGTACTTGCTTTGGGCTCCTGGCGCTTTCAACTACGACATGGGCATTGTTGGCAATGTCCTGTTGGATTGGGAAGTCAATGAAGACAATGACTCC